>NZ_LS483254.1:0-331084 GCF_900465355.1 Candidatus Bipolaricaulis anaerobius
CCGCCTGCATGTCGATCAAGGTCTGGGTATGGCGCACGAACAGCGGATGGGTGAGGTTGAGCTCAGCGTCCATCCCCTCAAACCCGTTGGCCCGCGTGGCGAACGGGACATCGTGGAGGGCCGCGAGCTGCTCGTACTGGATCCAGGTCAACCACGAGGTGGAGAGGCCCATTTTCGCGGCCCCGCTATCCACGATCGCCTTCGCTGCCGCGCGGACCTCAGCCCACGTGCGGGGTGGGTTCTCCGGATCGAGCCCGGCGGCGCGGAACGCATCCTTGTTGTACCACAGGAGGGCCGTTGAGCTGTTGAACGGCATCGAGACCATCTTCCCATCGGCCGAGCTGTAGTACCCCTTCACCGGGGCGATGTATTGGTCAGGATCAAACGGCGTTTCTGTATCGGCCATGAGCTGATGGACGGGGTAGATCGCTTCCTCGGCCGCCATCATCGTTGCTGTCCCCACCTCGAAGATCTGCACGATGTGCGGCGCTTGGCCCGCCCGGAACGCGGCGATCGCTGCGGACATCGTCTCCGTGTAGGAGCCTTTGTAGACAGCGTTGACAACGTACTGGTCCTGAGACGCGTTGAACCCGTTCACCACCTCGGTCAGGGCCGCCGCCAACACCCCGGTGGCGGCGTGCCAGAACTCGATCGACACCTTCTGGGCCACAGCCATCGGCCCGAGAGCCAGGATGGCCAACCCTACGACCACAACCTTGCGCACTTTCATCAGGCATCCCTCCTCGGAAACACCTCTCCTCGTGACGATCCGCTACCACTGTCTTCCTCTCCCCACCACCTCCTTCCCGCCAGGGGAGGTCGTTCCCCGGCGCCGCCCAAGTGTATCCCCCCGCGAGGTGCGAGGGCCTTCGGTAGCCCGCGATTCGCCTCCCCTGGCCGATCCCCATTCCCCGCGTCCAGGAAGCGAACTGCCGCCAGCCGGTTGACACCCCGCCCCCCCCTGAGTACCCTCGACCGCGATGCGAAAAACGTGGCTTCGGATGCGCTGGTTCCTCCTCGCTATCGGGACCGCCCTCCTCGGGGTCGTGATCGGAAACCTTCTCCCGCAGCTCTCCACCCCGGTCACGGTGGTCCTCTTCGCGGGGGGGATCGTGCTCATCATCCTCCCGTTCCTCGGGTCGGGGCGAAAGACCAAGACGCAGTAGGCCATGACCTTCCTCCACCGCGTGGTCGCCGGTAACGAGGTTTGGACCTGGTTCGTTGCCTTGGGGATCTGCGTCGCCATCTTCACCTCCCTCCGGCTTGCGAAGTGGGCGATCCATCGCCGATTGCTCGCCCGCGAGCAGCGAGCCCCCAGCGAGGTCACCCGCTTGATGGCCGACCTCGTGCGGAGGACCCAGGTCCTGTTCCTGTTCACGATCTCTCTATTCGTCGCCTCGCTCGTGCTGAACCTCCCCCCCACCGCGTCCCGCGGCATAAGCGTCCTGGCCATACTCGCATTGCTGATCCAGCTCGCGATGTGGGGGAATCGCCTCATCACCTACTGGGTTAGCCGCGAGATCCGGCGCCAGCTGGAGCAGGAAAAGGACGCCGCCACGGCCACCACCCTCAACGCCGTAGGGTTCTTGGCCAAGATCGCCCTGTGGACGGTGGTCCTCCTCATCGCGCTTGAGAACATCGGGGTGGACGTCACCGCCCTCATCGCCGGGCTCGGGATCGCCGGAGTTGCGGTCGCCCTCGCCCTCCAGAACGTGCTCGGGGACCTGTTCGCCTCCATCTCGATCGTTGTCGATAAGCCGTTCCTCGTGGGCGACTTCATCGTCGTGGGGGACACGAGCGGGACGGTGGAGCGAATCGGCCTCAAGACGACCCGCATTCGCAGCCTGACCGGGGAACAGGTCGTCCTGGCCAACTCCGACCTCCTCGGCAGCCGAATCCGGAACTACAGGCGGATGCGCGAGCGGCGGGTCGCCTTCACATTCAGGATCGCGTACGATACGCCCCCCGAGCTCCTGGAGCGGATCCCGCAGACGGTGCGGGAGATCATCGAGGGGATCCCCAATACCCGGTTCGACCGGGCCCACTTCAAGGAGTACGGGGACTTCGCCCTCATCTTCGAGGTCGTCTATTACGTCCTCGTCCCTGACTACAGCGTGTACATGGACACCCAGCAGGCGATCAACCTCGGGCTCCTGCGCCGGTTCCAGGAGATGGGGATCAGGTTCGCCTACCCCACCCAGGTCGTGTACATCCAACCGAGCCCTGGCCCGTCGAAGGAGGACCGGCATGGACATTAACCGTGAAGTGGAGCGGCTTGTGGGGGCCCGCGCCAGCGTGAACCCCTCCCGACCGACCCTCGTCCAGGAGGCGATCGCTCACCGGGAAGCCCTCGTGAGCGTCTCGGGGGCGCTCGCCACCTGGACATCCCCCGAATCCACTGGGCGGAGGCCGCAGGACACCTACATCGTCGACCGCCCGGAGATCCACGACGAGGTGGACTGGACGTCCCCGTACTGCATCCCCATGGCGCCGGCGACGTTCGAGCTCCTCGCCTCCGATGCGGTGGCGACGCTCGCGGCCAAGCCCAGGCTGTTCCTGATGGAGCGGGCCCTGGGGGCCGATCCGGCGTGTGCGCTCCCGGTGCGGCTCCTCACCGACCGCGCCCTCACCGCCCTGTTCGCGGACAACATGTTCCGACCGCTCCCAACCGGCATCGAGCGCTCCCCGTTCGCTGACCGCCCGTTCACCCTCCTCGCCCTCCCCTACAACAAGCTCGATCCGCGGAAGTACGCGGGCCGACTGCGGAACGACCCCGACAAGGGCCGCCCGTCCGACCTGGCGGTGGTCATGGACTTCGCCCTCCGCGTGGGGATCGTGTACGGCTCAGCGTACCTCGGGTCGGTGAAGAAGCTCCTGTTTACGGTGATGAACTTCCTCCTCCCCCCGTTGGGGATCCTCCCCCTGCACGGGGCGGCCAACGTCGGCGCCGATGGCCGCTCCGCCCTCTTCCTCGGCCTCTCCGGGACGGGGAAGACGTCGCTCTCCTCCGATCCCGAGCGGGCCCTCCTCGGCGACGACGAGCACGGGTGGAGCGAGGAGGGGATCTTCAACTTCGAGTGGGGCTGCTACGCGAAGATGATCGGGATCGATCCCGCCAAGGAGCCGGACATCTACGGGGCAGTGATGCACGAGGCGCCGCCGGAGGACCACGGGGCGATCGTGGAGAACGCGTTCATCACCCCCGATGGCCGGTTCGACTTCCACGACCGGCGGCTCACCGAGAACTCCCGCGCCAGCTACCCCCTCTCGTTCATCCATAACTCCGATCCCACCGGGCGGGCGGGGCACCCGACGGTCATGGTGTTCCTCACCGCTGACGCCAACGGCGTCCTCCCCCCGATCGCCCGCCTCGAGCCCGACCAGGCCAAGCTGTGGTTCCTCATGGGCTACACGAGCAAGCTCGCCGGGACGGAGACGGGGGTCGCCGAGCCGGGGTCCACGTTCTCCCGCTTCTTCGGGGCCCCGTTCATGCCGCGGCTTCCCCACGCCTACACCGACCTCCTCGGGGAGTACCTCGATCGGTACAAGACCCGGACGTGGCTCGTCAACACCGGCTGGTCGGGCGGTCCGTACAGAGAAGGGTCGCGGATCGACATCCGCCTCACCCGGGCAATGGTGCGGGCCGCGTTGTCCGGCGAGCTCGACCGGGCGAAGTTCACCCTCGATGAGCGGTTCCATCTTTGGGTTCCCACGACGTGCCCCGGGGTGCCGGAGGAGATCCTCCGCCCGGAGGCGACGTGGAAGGACCGGGGAGCCTACAGTCGGCGGGCGGACCTCCTCGCCCACGACTTCGCCCGGGAGTTCGAGAAGTCGTTCGGGAGCCTTTCGATCAACCCCCGCGTAGCCGCCCAATGCCCGGGACGGCGGTAGCGACCGCCCCCCGCACCCGGTGGACGAACCTCCGCCCGGCCTGAACGCTAGGCCACGCCAGTCCCACCGCTGTCAGGGCGAGGATCCAGTCGAGGAGCGTCCCCGTGGCACCGAGGGCGAGGGCACAGGCGAGGACGAGGACCGCAGCCACGATCGCCAGGGATAGAGCGACGAGGCCGAGCCCGACCGCGGGGATCAGGAGGAGCGCGGCGACGAGGGCGTAGGTCATCAGATCCGCCGCACCAGTTCCGACAGAGGGCGCCGCTCGCGCCCGGGCGGGGTCTCCGCCGGGTAGCCGAGCGGGAGGAGCATCATCAACTCCTCGACCTCCCTCGCCCCGAGGAGGGCCTCGATCTCCCGGTCGCGGGCCCGCCCGATCCAGCACGCGCCCAACCCGAGGGCATGGGCGGCGAGGAGGATGTTCTGGGCGCAGGCCCCGATCGCCTGGGCGTCCTTGAGCTCATCGTAGCCCGCCGCCCGATCGAGGAGGACCGCGATCGTGACGGGGGCCGTGCGCACCATGTCCCGCTGCGGGACGAGCTTCCCTAGCTCGGCACGCTTGGCCTCCGACTCCACGACCACGAACCGCCACGGCTGGGTGTTCCTCCCCGACGGGGCCCACCGCCCGGCGTCGAGGATCGCCTCCAGGGCCTCTGGCTCCACCGGCTGGGAGCGGAACGCGCGCACGGAGCGCCGGTCATGGATCGCCTTCAGGACCTCGTTCATCGGCGTGATGGGAGTATACCAGCTGCCGGCCCTATGGGCTCCCCTCCCACTCCCGCGCGAGGGCTTCCAGATCCGCCGCGGTGAGGGTGCGACCGGTGAACGGGAGCTCCCGTCCCACGAACGTGGCCGCCCAGAGGAGGCGCTCGTACGTGATCACGGACGGGAGGGAGAGATCGAGCCAGTCCGCCGCGATGTCCCAGTGGCCGACCACCTCCCGCGGGGGGAGGCGGTGGGCCACCGCCAGCGAGGCCTGGGCCTCCAGGCCCAGGTCGGGGAAGGCCATCCCCACTACGTAGGCGCCGGCGGCCGCCTCCGCGGGGATGGTGATCCGCCACGAGCGGACGGCGAGCTCGCCCGCGCGGAGGGGGTCGTACACCCCCGGCGTCGGGCTCGCCTCCCACCCCGCGGGCAGGGCGAGGTCCGCATTCAAGGCGGGGTGGTCGCGGGGGGCGATGAGGCGCACGGACAGGGTCACCGTATGCCCGGGGAGGGCAACAGGGCTCGACACGCCGGCCGCGGCGAGGACGAGGGTTCGCGCGATCCTCTCGCCGGGCCGGACCTCTACCGACTGCCGGCTTGCCTCCCCCTCCAGCTCGGCCACGAGCTCGTGCTCCCCCGGCGCGACGACGAAGAACGCCCACCCCAACGCATCGGCGACCTTGGCCTGCCCGGCAAGGGTGAGGAGCGCTCCGGGGCTCGCCTGGACCTCGACCACCCCCACCTCGTCCGGCACCCGGAGGAAGGCGTGACAGGCGCGGTCCGTGCACGCCACCCACACCCCAGGGCCAGCGGGGGGGAGGGAGGCCTCCCAGCGGATCCGCTCCCCAGCGGGAGCGCGATCCCATGTCTCGCTGGTGACGGGAGCGTCCCCATGGCTCACCGTGGGGTCCCCCTCCCCCGGCACCGTCCACAGGACGAGGGGCTCGGAGAGGAAGAACACGGAGTGGGGCACATCCAACCCCAGCCCGATCCGCCCCAGAGCGAGCACCACGCCGAGAACGAGGGACAGCCGCTTCATCGCAAGGGAAGGGTGATGTAGGCGGAGTAGCAGCCCCGCGGGTCCCGGAACTGGGCCCACAGGACGTCGCCCGCGCAGGCCGCGAAGTCCGCCGGGCGGAGGGCGCCGCTCACGAACACCCCCCCGTCGCTTTCGGCGAGGGGGATCTCCTGGATCCGCGGATCCGGGCCGAGCTTGCCCACGAGGAGCACCGGGGCCGGGCCCGTGACGTCGTCGGCGCGGATCTGGAGCGGCTGCGTACACGGCCACGGTTCGGTGGGGGGGAGCCCGGTTGTAGCGTCCACCCACGACAGCTTGACCTGAGGGACGAACGCAACCGTCGTCTGGGCACGCTCCCACAGGAGCCCCTTCCGCACCAGGGCCACCACGATCACGTCCCGGGGAGCGTCCGCGAGCAGGGTGAGGCTCAGCCCGCCGGCGCGCTCAACGCCGTCCACGCACCATCGCACCTCGTCCGGCCTCTCCGGCCGCGCCAGGTGCACCTCCCCCACGCAGCCGACCGGGAGGACGAGGGCCTCCGGGGCGAGGGCGATCGGGAGGACGGGGAGGGGGGCCCGAAGAGATGCCCCTTCCCAAGTGCACGTCAGGCACGCCCCCGTCGAAACCGCCGCCTCGGTGAGGAGATCGCCCCCGACCGTCGTCACCCGCAACCCCAGATCGCAGCCCCGCGGCTCGAGGGCGACCACGAACTCGCCCACGAACTTCCCGGTCACGGGCCCATCCTCCTCCAGGGGGAGGGCGAACTCCTTCCCCGCCAGGGCCAGCTCGAGGGCGAGGGCCTCCCGCTCACACGTCGTGTCGCGGGAGGGGTCCGTGAGGACGATCCGGAACAGGGCCGGCCCCATCTCCTCCGCCGCGACCCATTCCATCTCCACGTTGTCCCACCGCTCGAGCGCGACCGTGGGCTCATCTGGCCCGCGGGGGCCGACCCGGGCCGGGGCCGCAAGCCCCCCGCCAAGCTCCGTCGCCGCGACGACCGTGTCCCCTAGCTGCACGGACACGGACGGGGTCCCCTCGGGATCGCACGCCCGTCGGATGTGGATCGGCGCGGACCGGAGCACGTCCCCCTCACGGGCGAGAGCGACCGGCACGACCGCGCCCGTCCGCAGGACGAGGAGCGTTGCCTGTCCGCCTTCCTCTGGGACCCCGGTCACAACCACCCGGAACGTCCCCCCCAGGCGGGGCTCCGCGTCGAACTGGATCTCCGCTCCCCAAGCGGGAAGGGCGATCAGCGCCAGCACCAAGAACCATCTCATCCCTCGCCTCCTTCACTGCGCCGGACCCATTATAGACGGGAGGATCCGCCGGGGGACGTGATCCCCATCACATTGGGAGGGGCCGGTACAATCTCCCGGTAAAGGGGGTCCGATGGAAGACAGGCTGCGTGAGGCCGTGGCGAAGAGCCACGCCGACTACACCGAGGCCCGCTGGGAACAGGTCGCGCGGTCGCGGGTCGCGTTCCAGCGCGACCAGCTGATGGCGCTCGAATCCGGCGAGGAAGCGGGCGGCATCGTGCGGTGCCTCGTCCGGGGGGCGTGGGGGATCGCCGTGTTCACCGACCCGGCCGAGCTGGCGCGCAAGATCGAGGAGGCCACCCACCTCGCCCGCACCGCATCCCGCCACGTCGCGGATCCGGTGGGGCTCGCTCCCGTGGAGCGGGCGGAGGCGCGCCATGAAGGGGAGATGAGGCGCGACTTCCGCGGCGTGCCCCTCGATGAAAAGCGCCGGCTGGCCGAGGGCTACAACAAGCTCCTCCTCACCCACTCCCCCGCAATCGCGTCCACGAGCGTCCGCTACACCGACACCTGGCGGAAGGTGACCTACGCCAACTCCGAGGGGACCTACGTCGAGCAGGGCATCCCCGACGTTACGCTCTCCCTCGCCGCCGTGGCGCGGAAGAACGGGGATATCCAGCAGGCGTTCGAGTCCCTCGGCTACGGAGCGGGGTTCGACGCCGTCCAGGGGAAGGAGGGGATGGCCCGCAAGGCAGCGCAGCGGGCGGTGGACCTCCTCGCGGCGAAGCCGGTCCGGGGGGGGACGTACACCGTGATCCTCGACCCGAGCCTCGCGGGGGTGTTCATCCACGAGGCGTTCGGCCACATCTGCGAGGCCGACTTCCTCCTCCGGAACGAGCCGATGCGCAAGGTGATGCAACTGGGGACGCGGTTCGGGGTTGAGTCCCTCCACGTGGTGGACGACGGGTACCGCCCCGGGGAACGGGGGAACTCCCCCTACGACAATGAGGGCGTCCCGTGGCGAAAGGCGTACCTCATCAAGAACGGGGTCCTCACCGGCCTCATGCACTCCCGCGCCACGGCGCACAAGATGAAGGCCACCCCGACGGGGAACGCGCGCGCCGTATCGTGGGAGCACGAGCCGATCGTGCGGATGCGCAACACGTACATCGAGCCGGGGGAGGCAACCCTCGAGGAGATGCTCGACGGGATCGAACATGGCATCTACGCGTGCTCCGCGTTCGGCGGGGAGACGATGTTCGAGCAGTTCACGTTCTCCGCGGCGTGGGGCCACGAGATCGTAAACGGGGTGATCGGGCCGATGGTGCGGGATGTCGTCCTCACCGGGAACGTGTTCCACACCCTCAAGAACATCGAACTGATCGGGCGGGACTTCAAGCTCGAGGGGAGCGCGGGGGGGTGCGGGAAGGGCGGGCAGTCGCCGCTCCCCACCACAACCGGGGCGCCCCACGTGCGTGTGCGGAACGTGACGGTGGGAGGTCGGTGATGGACATCCTCAAGCAGGCAGCGCACAAGGCGGAAGCAGCGGAGCTCTACGAGGAACTGCGCGAAGGCGTGGCCGTCAATTTCAACGGCGGGGAGATCGAGACCGCCGGGTCGGAGGCGGTGCGCGGGCGCGCGCTGCGGGTGATCGCGGGGGGGAGGCTGGGGTTCGCGTCCACAGCCGGGGGGAGCGACGATGCCCTCCTCACCTCCGCCCTCCTCGCTGCCTCTCACGGCGACCCGGCCCCGTTCCGGTTCGCGGGGAAGGACGGACCGCAGACGGCGGTCCCCGTCCTCGACCGGGAGGTAGCGGGGATCGGGGTGGAGGACCTCATCACGTGGGGCGAGGACGCCGTGCGGCGGATCCGCGATGAGTTCCCCGAGCTCATCATCAACGCCTCGCTCGGGCGGGGGACGCACGAGGTCGCGGTGCACACCTCGACCGGCGGCGAGTGGAGCGAGAAGAGGTCGTACCTCTCGATGGCCGTCGAGGCTAAACTCATCCGCCAGGGGGACATCTGGAGCGTGGACGCGTTCCGGTCCGTGCGGCGGGCGTCCGACCTCGACCGCGAGGCCCTCCTCGGGGACCTCCTCCGCGAACTCCGGTGGGGGCGGAAGATCGCCGCCCCGCCCACAGGGAGGCCCCCGGTCCTGTTCCTCCCCAGTGGCCTCCCCGTCCTCCTCTTACCCCTCATGATCGGGTTCTCCGGGCTGTCCGTGTTCCTCGGGACCTCCCCGTTGAAGGGCCGCCTCGGGGAGGCCGCGTTCGATCCGCGCCTTTCCCTGACCGACGACGGGGTGATCCCGTTCGGCCCGCGGTCGCGGTCGTTCGACGACGAGGGGGTGCCCACGGGGAAGCTCCCCCTCATCGACCGCGGCGTGGTCCGCAGCTTCTACTACGACCTCCGGGCTGCGGCCCTGGCCAAGGCGAAGCCCACCGGAAACGGGATCAAGGGCGGTCCCCTCGGCGGGGGAGGGTTCCGCGTCCCCCCGGGCCCTGCCTCCCGCCACCTCACCCTCGCCCCCGGGGCGGGGACCCTGGACGACCTCATCCGCGAGATGAAGGACGGCCTCATCGTGGCCGGGGTGCTCGGCCTGGGACAGGGGAACATCCAATCCGGTGCGTTCTCGAACAACGTCGGGATCGGGTTCGCGGTGCAGGGAGGGGTGGTCGTGGGCCGGGTGAAGAACACCATGATCGCCGGCAACGCCTACGATGTCCTCAAGGACGGCGTGGTCGCGATCGGGGGCGATCGGGAGTGGGTGTTCGGCGGGTTCCACCTCCCCCCGTTCCGCACCCGAAATATAGTCGTAGTCGCCCAATAACCTTGACTTGCAACAGTGTTTTGTTACACTGGCCTCGCTAGGGGGTGGGCATGGATGAAGATTTGATCGCGAAGAAGGACGTCCTGGAACAGACCGGGATCTCATACGGCCAGCTCTACCGTTGGAAGCGCAAGGGCCTCATCCCCGAGGCGTGGTTCATCCGCAAGGCGACGGTCACGGGCCAGGAGACGTTCTTTCCCCGGGACAAGATCCTGACCCGCATCGAGCAGATCCGCTCCCTCAAGGAGGAGCAGTCGCTCGATGAGCTGGTGCAGATCCTTGCCCCCGAGGCATCCCCGGAGTGCGTGCAGCACGACAACCCGGCGGCACTGACCCCGATCGGGGCCGAGGGCCGCAAGCTTTTGTGGAAGGAGCGCGGGTACACGTTCGGCGAGCTGGTGGCCCTGGCGTGCGGGGCGCAGGCGATGCGGTCCGGGACCCGCCCGGCGGAGGCGAAGCTCCTCGTGGACCTCGTGCGCGCCGAGGAGGCGGCCGTCCGCACGTCCACCGGGATGACGGCCCTCCTCGCTGAGAAGGCGTTCGACCAGGAGGGGATCTCGGTGCGGCTGACGCTGGGGGTGCTCGGGCACGAGCCCCTCAAGCTCGACCGCGAATCGCGGATCAAGCACCGGGTGGACCTGGAGCAGATCACAGAGCAGGTGAAGCTGGCGCTGAGGGAGGTGGCGTAGATGGAGAGCCAGAGCGTTTCCATCTCGGGATCAGGGCGGGTCTCTGGCGGCGAGTACACCCAGGTCCGGATCTCCGGCTCGGGGCGGGTGGAGGGGGATGTCATCGCGCAGGAGATCCGCGTCTCCGGGTCGGCGCGGTTCCAGGGAACGGTGAAGGCGAAGGAGATCTCCGTCTCCGGATCCGGGAAGTTCACGAGCCGGGTGGAGGCCGATATCCTCGTCACCTCGGGGAGCTGCGGCATCGAAGGCGATGCTGTGGTGAAGGAACTCCGCTCCTCGGGCGCCCAGCGGATCGGGGGCAGCCTCCGCGGCCACTACGTCCGGGTGAGCGGCGTGCTCAACGTCGCCTGCGATCTCGAGACCGACGTGTTCAACTCGTCGGGCCGATTCGAGATCGGGGGGCTCCTCTCCGCGGACCGGGTCGAGGTGAAGCTCGTCGGGGACAGCCGCGCCCGCGAGATCGGCGGGGAGAACATCGACATCCGCGCGAGCTCCGGGTTCAACTTCGGGTTCAGCCTGAGCCGGGGGCTGCGGTTTGGGGTCGGGATCGGCACCCTCACCGTCGGCGAGATCGAGGGCGACCACATCCACCTCGAAGCGACCACCGCCGACGTCGTGCGCGGGAAGATCGTGGACATCGGGCCCGGCTGTCGGATCGGCCGGGTGGAGTACACGGAATCGCTCGAGGTCCATCCCGAGGCCGAAGTGCGGGAGAAGATCAAGCGATGATCCTGGGAACCGTGTTCGGGCTTTTCGGCCGGGTGATCCGGTTCGTGACGGGGCTCGCCGGAGCCGCGCTTGCGGCGGGCGGGGCGCTCGTGGGGGTGCTCCTCATCCCGCTGTTTGGGGTCCTCGTCCTCCTCCTGGTGGGGTTGATCCTCGTCCCGCTCCTCCTCGTGGCCGCGATCGCCGTCGGGGCGTGGTTCCTGTACCGCATCGCCCGTCCGCGCCGCGCGCGCGTGTGAGGAGCGCCGCCGGACCCCAACGGGTATCCTTGCCCTGCCTTCGCAACCGAGGGGGAAGGCCAAGGAGGAGAACGTGCCCACCGTAAGCGAAGCCGAGTTCTACGCTGCTGTAGACCGGTTCTTCAGCCGGATGCTCGAGGAGATCCCGGTCGCCGCGACCCAGTTCGGCGACCATCGCTACGACCATCGGCTGGGGGACCACAGCCCGGCCGCCCGGGCCCGCCAGGAGAAGATGCTCCGCGATGCCCTCGCTGAACTGGAGGCGCTTGACCCCGCGTCGTGGTCCCGCGATGCCCAGATCGACCACGCCCTCATTCGCCAGCTCGCGAAGTCGTTCCGACGCGGGTTCGAGAAGACGCGCGACCACGAACGGAGCCCGGGGATGTACCTCGACGAGGCCCTGGGGGGCGTATTCCTCCTCCTCATGCGGGACTTCGCCCCACTGCGCGTGCGGATGAGGAGCGTCGTCGGGCGCCTCGCGGAGGTCCCCCGCGTGCTCAGCCAAGGGAAGGAGAACCTCATCCCAGAACAGGTCCCCAAGGTGTGGGCGGAGGTCGCGATCGAGGGGGGGAAGCGAAGCCTGGTCCTCTTCCGGACTGTCATCCCGCTTTTGAGCCTCCGCACCCCGCGCCTTGCGCCCCGCGCAGTCCGCGCCAGCCGGGCCGCTGCGGCTGCGGTTCGGGACTACATCGCGTTCCTGGAGCGGGAGGTCCTTCCCAGGGCACAGGGCGAGTTCGCGGCGGGCAAAGAGCTCTTCGAGGAGATCCTCCACGAGGACCATTTCCTCGACTACACAGCCGACGAGCTCCTCGAGCGAGGTTGGAAGATCTTCCGGGACACCAAAGCCCTCATGGAGACCGTCGCCGCGAAGGTCGCCCCGGGGAAGACCGCCCGCGAGATCCTCGACGAGGCAAAGAAGGACCACCCCAAGCGGGGCGAGCTCCTGTCCGTGTACCGCAAGGAAGTGGAGCGGGTGCGGCGGTTCGTTCAGGAGAAGGGCGTCGCCACCATCCCCCCTGGGGAGAGCCTCACGGTCCAGGCAACCCCGCCCTCGATGCGGCCCGTCATCCCCTACGCGGCGTACATGATGCCCGGGCCCCTGGAGGAGAAGCAGGAAGGGATCTTCCTCGTCACGCCCGTGGACCGGTGGATGCCGCGGCAGGCCCAGGAGGAGAAGCTGGCGGGCCACAACTACGCCAAGATCCCGGTAACGTGCCTCCACGAGGCCTACCCGGGCCATCACCTCCAGCTCGTGTACGCCAACCGGTACACGAAGACCCTCCCCCGCAAGCTGGGGAGCGTCCTCTCCTCCCTGTTCGTGGAGGGGTGGGCGTTCTACTGTGAGGAGCTCATGGAGGAGCTCGGGTACATCCGCGAGCCGGTGCAGAAACTGGCGCGCCTCAAGGATCAGCTGTGGCGGGCGGCGCGGATCATCCTCGACGTGTCGCTTCACACCGGGAAGATGACGGTCGAGGAGGCGATTCGGTTCCTCGTGGACGAGGTGGGACTGGAGAGGGCGAACGCCCAGGCCGAGGTCTACCGCTACACCGCGGCGCCGACCCAGCCCATGAGCTACCTCATCGGAAAACTCGAGATCCTGAGCGTGATCGAGGAGTACAAGCGGCGGAATCCGGGGGTCCCGTTGCGGGAGATCCACGACGCGATCCTCTCCTGCGGGTCGCTGCCGCCGAAGCTCCTCCGGGAGCGGCTGTTTCCGGCGTAGACGGACCCTTCAGGGATGTCCCTCACCTTCCCCCCTCACCCTTGATCCCTCTCCCCCCGTCACCTTTCATTCCTCTCCCCCCGCAGGGGGGAGAGGGTAGGGTGAGGGGAGCCACCCTCCCCCGCCCCTCCCTCAAGGGAGGGGGAAAAGGACTGGGGGGAGAGGGCAGGTGAGGGGGACACCCTCCCCCGCCCCTCCCTCAAGGGAGGGGGAAAAGGACTGGGGGGAGAGGGCAGGTGAGGGGGACACTCCTTTCCCCTCTCCCCCCGCAGGGGGGAGAGGGCAGGGTGAGGGGGCCACTCCTTTCCCCTCTCCCCCCGCAGGGGGGGAGAGGGCAGGGTGAGGGGGGCCGAGGGGCGGAACAAGGAGGAGGCACGTGGAGCGGTGGAAGGCGCGGTTTTTCACGATCTGGACTGGGCAGCAATTCTCCCTGTTCGGGAGCTCGGTCGCCCAGTTCGCCCTCGTGTGGTGGCTCACCCAGGAGACCGGGTCGGCGACGGTGCTCGCCACGGCCACCCTCGTTGCGGTCCTCCCCCAGGTGATCCTGGGCCCATTCGCCGGGGCGCTCATCGACCGGTGGAGCCGCCGCTGGGTGATGGTCGTCGCCGACGGCGTGATCGCCCTCGCCTCGGCGGGGCTCGGCATCCTCTTCTTCACCGGGCGGATCCAGGTGTGGCACATCTTTTTGGTCAAGGTGATCCGCGGGCTAGGCGGGGCGTTCCACTGGCCGACGATGACCGCCTCCACCTCGCTCATGGTCCCCGAGCGGCAGCTTTCCCGGGTGGCCGGCCTGAACCAAACCATGCACGGGGCGATGAACATCGTCGCTCCGCCCATCGGGGCGATCCTGCTTGCGGTCCTCCCCATGCATGGGATCATGGGGCTCGACATCCTCACCGCCGCCCTCGCCATCGTCCCGCTCCTCTTCATCCCCATCCCCCAACCCGCTCGGCCGGAGGCGGGGGAGAGGCGACCCTACCTTGTCGAGCTTGGGGAGGGGTTCCGCTACATTTGGGGCTGGAAGGGGCTCCTCATCGTGCTCTTGGGTGCGGCCCTCATCAACTTCCTCGTCAATCCAGGCTTCTCCCTCCTCCCCTTGTTCGTGGTGAACCATTTTGGGAAGGGGGCTTTGGAGCTTTCCTGGTTGGAGTCGGCCTTCGGGATCGGGATGATCCTCGGCGGGCTCGTCCTCAGCACTTGGGGTGGATTCCGGCGGCGCATGTTCACCACCCTCCTCGGGATCGTGGGGATGGGGATCGGCATCCTGGCGATGGGTTTTTTGCCTCCCACCGGCCTCTACCTCGCCCTGGGGGCGTTGTTCCTCACGGGGTTCATGGGCCCCATCGCCAATGGGCCGCTTCTGGCCCTCGGGCAGGCGCTGGTGGAACCGGGGATGCAGGGCCGGGTGTTCTCCCTCCTCGGGAGCCTCTCCGCGGGGATGATGCCGCTCGGGCTGGCGGTGGCCGGGCCGGTGGCCGATCTGTTGGGGATCCAGTTCTGGTACGTGATCGGCGGGGCCGCCATGCTCACGCTGGGGGCGGTCGGGTTCCTCCTGCCCCAGGTGCGGCACCTTGAGGATCGCCAGCGGCCCGGCATTCCCCCTCACCCTTGATCCCTCTCCCCCCTCACCTTTTGTTCCTCTCCCCCCGGAGGGGGGAGAGGCGAGGTGGGGGGGCACCGCTTTCCCCTCTCCCCACACCGGGGGAGAGGGCAGAGTGAGGGGGGAGCCACCCTCCCCCACCCCTCCCTTGAGGGAGGGGGAAGAGAAGGAGCTCCCTCAAGGGAGGGAAAGAACGACTCGGGACTGAGGGCGGGGCACCCTCCTTCCATCCCTCTCCCCCTCACCTTTCGTTCCCACCGGGGGGAGAGGCAAACTGAGGGGAGCTTCCAATCCCTCCCCCCCTCACCTTGTATTCCTCTCCCCCCCCCGGGGGGAGAGGAGTTAGATGTGAGGGGGAGAGGGGAGGGTGAGGGGGCACGCTGTGCACTGCGATTGCGGGGGCAGACAACACGGGTAAGCTTCCCATCCGGAGGTTTCCATGAGAAGACATTTCCTCGTTGCGTTCACGGTCGCGGGCTCCCTCGCCCTCAGCGGCTGCTTCTCCCCCGTCACGGGGCTGCGGGCCGTGATCTCCACCATTCCCAACCCCGCCCAGGGGGCGTACCCGCTCCTCATCACGTTCGACGCCAGCCGGTCGAGCAGCGGCATCGTCGAGTACCTGTGGTCGTTCGGGGACGGCACCACCGGTTCCGGCCTCACCGTCTCCCACACCTACACCGACCGCGGAACGTACACCGCGTTCCTCACCGTCACCGCCCAGAACGGTGACACCGCACAGGCCGAGGTCGCGATCGTCGTCCACTCGAAGAAGCCGGTGGCCAAGTTCACCTTCTCCCCAGCGACCGACCTCAAGGTCGACGAGATGGCCCTGTTCGACGCGAGCGCATCCCACGACCCCGACGGCACGGTCGCCGAGTACCTGTGGGACTTCGGCGACGGGTCGTGGACCTCGACGAGCCTCCCCACCACCCATCACATCTACGGGGAGGAAGGCGAGTACATCGTGACCCTCGTCGTCAAGGATAACGAAGGGGACACCTCGGATCCCTATCCGGGCTCGATCCGGGTGATCCGGGGCGGGTGCTGTGGGAAAGGCTGAGATCGAGGTCCCCGACCTCCCGCGCACCCTCCGCGCGCTCCTCCTCTCCATCCCTGCCGGCCGGGTCACCACCTACCGCGCCCTCGCCGAGGCCCTGGGCGATCCGGGGGCGGCCCCATTCATCGCGCAGTGGCTTTCCTCCTCCGAAGCGGAGGACCTGCCCGTGCACCGCGTGGTCCACGCCTCGGGGGCGGTGGGCCGGGCGTGGGGGGGGACCCAGGACGAGGCGGCGGCGAAGCTCGCTCGGGAAGGGGTGCGCGTGGTCGGATCGCGGGTGGATCCCCTCGCCCGGTACTTCGTGTGGGACTTCCCGACCGACCGGCCGTTGGCACGGCTCCAGGAGGAGCAGGCGCGGATCGCGGACCAGGTGATCCTCGCTCCCCTGCCCGAGGTCGAGACCATCGGAGCGCTCGACGTCGCCTACCGCGATAGCGAGGCCGTCGCCGCGTTCGTCCTTGCGAGCGCCGATGGGGAGCTGATCGAGCACCTCACCGTTCGTGCTCCGGCCCTGTTCCCGTACATCCCGACCTACCTCTCCTACCGCGAGCTCCCCGCCTACCTTGCCGCCGTTGCGGCCGCTGCCGAGGCGGGATGGGAGGCGGACGTCCTCCTCGTGGATGGGAACGGGATCCTCCACCCGCGCCGCGCTGGCGTGGCGAGCCACCTCGGGGTGCTCCTCGACCGGCCGACGGTCGGGGTGGCCAAGGGGCACCTCTGCGGCCATGCCAACACCGAAGGGATGGCGATCGGGGAGTGGCGGCCCGTCGTGTTGGACGAAGAGACCGTGGGGGCGGCGATGCGCACCGATCGGAACCGGACCCTGTTCGTATCCCCTGGCCACCGTGCTGACCTCGACGGCGCCATCGGGCTCATCCAGGCCCTCACCGCGGGGACGGCCCTTCCTGTTCCGCTCCAGTGGGCGCACGAGGTTTCCGCTGAAGCCGCCCACGCCCCGTCGTAGCGTCCGTTCGTTCCTCTCCCCCCCTCACCTTTTATTCCTCTCCACTGGGGAGAGGGCAAGTGAGGGCCTCAGAGGGAAAGAACGACTCTCGGGGCTGAGGCAGGGCACCTCTTTCCATCCCTCTCCCCAGGAGGAGAGGGAAGGTGAGGGGCTTCGATCCTCGCCCCCACGGAGAGGAGAGGCAGGGTGAGGGCAGCACTCTCAGCCAGTGAGGAGGCGATGGCCACGACGCGGTCAAGACCCGCCATCAGGCCACGGACGCCAGCCTCTGGAGCCGCCTGCGCGTATTGCCTCATGGCTGGGTTCGCCATCAGCACCCGTGGCCCCGTCGTGAACCCGTCCGGGCGTCGCCTCGTGGTGCAGGTGGACGGCGGGGCATGGCGCTCGACTCCGACGGGCGCGGGACGAACCCGGCGGATCGAGGAGGACGGGTTCGCGTGCTGCAGTTCCTGGAACAACAGGTCTGAGCCTGAGAGGGGTGCTCAAGGCGATCCCTCATGCGTGATGCGAAGCCTTGGCAGAGAGCTCCGGCAGGTAGCACCAGTGGTCTTCGTCGCGTCACCCTCCCTGCCCCCCCTCGCATGATCCCTCTCCCCCTCACCTTTTTGACCCCTCCCCTTCCGAGAGAGAGAGAGAATGAGCCTCCCAGCATCCTCCCCCTCACCTTTTGTTCCTCCCCCCGGAGGAGAGGAGTTAAAATGAGGCAGAGGTGGAGAGTCACCCCGCCCTCCCTCAGGGAGGAAGACTCAGGAGAGGGAGAGACAGAGAGCCTGGCAGCAAGAGGGGCCGGGTTTCCCCGGCCCCCCGTGCGGTTGGCGCTTCTATCGGTGACTACTGGGTCGGCCCAGGCTCCGGCGTCGTCGGTTCCGCGAACAGCTCGTCAAAGCTGAACGTCGCCGACAGCACCAGCGTCTCGCCCGGGTTATCCTTGAGCACGTACGCCGCGTCGATCGTCAGCCCGGCGATCGCAAACCCCGCCCCTACGCTGAAGTAGGTGTCGGAGAACGCGAACTCCGGGACCGTGATCCCCGCCCGTACGGCCAGGTTCTCGATCAGCACGAACTCAATCCCCGCTCCCAGGTTCAACGGGTTGAACGTCCCATCGAGCGACACATCCGCTGCGATGACGAGCGCCCCGTCGAGGAGCTTCAGCCCCATCCCGGCCCCGTACTCAGAGGTTACGGTCTGGTCCGCGATCGTCGTCCCGATATCCTTGGCGACGATCCCGATTGAGATCTCCGGCGTCAGGGGCATCAGGAATCCGATATCGAACCCGAACCCACTCGTCGCCGTTCCGGCGATCGTCTCCGAGTAGTACTTCAGGTTCGCTCCCAACGTCCCGAAGTCGCCGATCTTCATCCCGACCGTGCCCAAGTACAGGTTCGCCCCGTACTGGGTCCCGGCCGTGGCGTTGCCCCACGCGAGGCCCACCGCGTAATCGCCGAACTTGTACCCGCCGGCGATGTACTGGAGCCCCACCATTCCGAACAGCTGCGACGTGGCGCCGCCCAGCCACATGTTCGGCCCCATCAGGGCCAACCCGGCCGGGTTCCACAGCGCCACCGTCCCATCGTTCGCCAAGGCGCAGAACGCGCCGCCCATCCCAAGCGCTTTCGCCCCGTGACCGCCCTGGAACACGATCGATCCCTCATACCCGAACCCGATCATGCCCAGCACGCCCACGAGCAGCACTGCTACTGCTAGCCTTTTCATCGTCGTCTCCTACCCCCTTGGTATCCCAAGGCGGGGGGCCGGGGGCCCTCGGGCCCCCGACCCCGCTGCCCTTCGTTACCGCTTGATGTAGACGAACCCCTTGTCGGTCCAGGTCTGGACAGGGTTCCCGCCCTCAACGGTCCACACGTAGATGTAGGCCCCGTTGCGGAGGGTTCCGCCGTTCCAGCTGACCGTCGTGGTGTTCGTGCCCGTAAGCGTGGCCACGTTCCGACCCGTGAGGTCGTACACGGCGATTGTCACCTTATTCGGTACTGCCCCAGCGGGCTGCGCGTACACGGTGAACGCCGTCGAGGTCGAGAACACCTCGGGCACCGGCTTCACGTCGCTCACGCTCGTGAGCACCGGCGCGGCAACCGTCGCCTGCGCCTGCGCTGTCCGAGTGGCGATGAGCGGATCCGTGTACACGGCGGTGATCGTGCCCGTCACATTAGCGGGCAGCACGTAGCTCACCCGGAACTTCCCGGGTTGGCCGGACACGGCGGGGATCTGGGTCCAGCTCGCGAGTTCCGTCCCATCCGCCGTCTTCAGGATGAGCGGCTTCGCGGCGCCGGTGATCTCCATCGCGCCCGCGTACTGCTCGTCGGTCACGGTGATCGTCACCGTGTCGCCGGGGTTGTAGTTCGCCCGATCGAACGCCACCGACAGGGCGACCGTCGGCGGGGTGATCCCGCCCGCGCCGCCCTCGTTCACCTTGATCGAGATGATCGAGACGTCGGAGTGGTTCGACGGATCCTGGTAGAACGCCATGATCGTGTCGCCCGGCTTGCTGGCCAGGTTGCCGTCGCCAGGGTTCCTGGAGTCGGCCACCAGCACGCAGGTCGTGGAGCGGAAGATCCCGGACCCAACCGCGGTCTCGCGGAGGTCCATCCGCTCCCAGGTCCCGCGCTGGGCGTTCCACATGAACACCTTCACCGTCTCCGGAATCTGCGAGATGGAGAGGTTCAGGTCAGCTGCAACCGGTCCCGTCGCACCGAGGAACACGTTCGCCGGCGCGGTGACACCGCCCTGCGGCGTCATCCGGTCGGAATCCTCGGCCCCAGCCGGCAACTCCACCCACCAGATCGGGGCCGAGTCCTCACCCGCATCCTGCAGCGCTGTACCAGCAAGAGGGGCCCCCGTGTAGACGGTGCGGGTCACAGTAGCGTCACCCTGCTCTCCGGCCAACGCATCCTTGTTCCAGCCGCCGAAGATGAGTTCCCGCATCGCCGGGTGCTCGTTCTGGTCGAGGTCGGTCACCTCGAGGTAGAGCGAGCCCGAGAGCGGGATCGTGTCCACCGGCTGGTACTGGCCGTTCAGGAACCGCATGTGATGGGTCGTCCCATCGAACACCTGGGTGTCGTACGCCTTCGCCAGCGCGAACGACACGTCCCACTCCTGGTTCCGTGAGGCCGCGGCATCAATCGCCGGCGGGAAGAACGTGTCGTTGGCGTTCCCGTCTCCCAGCGCGTTCAGCGTGGCCTGGGTGTAGTTCACCGAGTTGTAGCGGACGAAGATCGTATCCTCGTTGAAGCTCTGGATCCGCCAGTCGTCGAACACGAGCTGGTAGCCCGACACCGCGTCCCACACCGGGAGGAGCGGAATGCCCGACTGGCTGAAGAAGATCCCCGAGTCGTTCGAGATCTCGTCGAGGATGTAGTACTCGCTGTCGTCTTCGTTGTGCGGGTCGCAGATGTGGACCACAACCTTGTCCTGGCAGCACGCCTCGACGTTGGCATCCGCGTCGTACACGCGGACATACAGGCCGCCCCAGCCGGCGCCGATCCGGACTTCCTGCACCGGGATGCCGTTGGCATCGGTGATGAAGGTCTGGGAGTGCGGCCGGTTGCCGACCTCGATCGTGGCGAGCGTCATGTCGTCGAAGTCGTTCGGGTCAATGTAGTAGAACGCGATCGTGGTCCCCATCGGGAACTGGTTGAACCCAAGCGCTGCCTGGAGGTCCTCGATGTTCCCGAAGTTGAACTCGAACACGCCCGAGTCCACCGCCGTCTCCGCGGCGAAGAACAGAACGCGCCCGACAGCGGTACCGGGCTGGAGCCAAGCCGCTGGATACTCGATGTAGCGCGAGTTGACACCGGCGAAGACACCGTTGCCCACAACCGGCTCGTCGTAGATGTTGTACCAGCGAATCGGCTCGTCCATGTCAGCTAAGGCTGTAACATCATAGCCACCGCGGAGCATGAGAGCGCAGAAGTTGTTGATCTGCGATGTCGCTGGGTTCCAGCTCCCGGGGTTGACGATGACGAAGAACGGGACGTACTCGATCTGGTTGCAGTCGAGGTTCTCGTCTTTGTCCTCAATCTTGACGATGATGTTCGAGCACGCCGGGCCGCACCCGTAGTTGATCCGGCTCGGGGTCA
The DNA here is from genome assembly GCF_900465355.1 of Candidatus Bipolaricaulis anaerobius. NCBI lineage: Bacteria > Candidatus Bipolaricaulota > Bipolaricaulia (SeqCode) > Bipolaricaulales (SeqCode) > Candidatus Bipolaricaulaceae > Bipolaricaulis (SeqCode) > Bipolaricaulis sanaerobius (SeqCode). The sequence continues at coordinate 20,789 of NZ_LS483254.1, forward strand.
CCGTGAGCTTGGCCACCGTGTCCACGATCTTGACCTGATCCTGGTCAATGTTCCGCTCGTCGGTCTGATCGGCGACGATCAGGACCAGGGTGTCGTTGTTCTCAAATCGCCCCGCGACAAGAGTCGGGGTAACAGCGCCCGGACCACCCCCGGATAACGTGGTGGCTACAAATCCCTCGAACGTCACCCGGGCCGTCAGCCGCTCCCGCGGGAAGTCCACGAAGCCCGTGCCGACAGCGACAGGTGCAGCCAGACCAAAGGGGTCGCCTGCAAGCAGGTTCTGATCGACGTATTCCCATGCCCCTTCGGTCCACAGCCGCAGAGCGCCGAGGATATCCCCCATCACGTGGGTCTGACCGGTGGGGACAGTCAAGAAGTCGTCGCGAGAACCGATCTGGACCGTCACCTTGGTGTTCGAACCCGGGGCATCCACCCAGAAGTACAAACCGGACCCGATGCCACCCAGCTCGCGGAACACCTCACCGGGCGCCTCAAAGTAGGCGCCGGTCTTGAAGTCGAAGATCACGAGATCGGCCAGGAACTCGTCAATACCGCAGGCCCCCTTCTCGGGATCCTTCACCGCGACGTACACCCGCTGCCCCTCCCACACCGTGCCGATCTTCTGACCGGCGGCGTTCGAGAAGTAGGGCTCAAAACCCCACGCCGTGCTCGCCAGCACGGCTACCAATAGCCCAATCAGTACACCTTTCCTTGCCAACGTAGAACCTCCTTTCCGTTCACCGATAGATAACGCTCTCACACGCTTCATGATGCCTCCCTTGTGAGTCCTGCCAACCGCTCACCACCTCCCCGATAGAACGCCAACGTTCGTGCGTCGTACAGAGTAGACCTTGACCGAATCGTACCGCTCGCGGTTCTGTCGGTCAAGTCTAGGCCTCTCCATGATCGCACGACAACGGCCCGTATGTTAGCCCTCCTTCTCGCCCCGGTCAAATCGGGGCCTCCGCGCTCTGCGTCGGGGCTGCCCCCGCCGCCCCACCCCGTACCCTGGGGTTCCGTATGCTTGCAACTGTCACGTTCGATCCCCTGCCTTTCCCCTCACGCTTTCCCCCCCTCACCTTTTTATCCCTCTCCCCCCTCACCTTTGGTTCTCTCCTGAGCAGGCCTGCCCCCCTCTCCCCTCCGGGGAGAGGGTTAGGGTGAGGGGGCCTCTCTCACGGGGCCACCGTACCCCCGCACGTTCCCGGGGTCGAAGCCTCGCCGTCCGGGTCCGGCCGGACGTTCGTCCGTGACCCACGCCACCCCCTTCATTCCTCCCCCCTCACCTTTGATTCCTCTCCCCCCACAGAGGCTGAGGGCCTCCTATCTCACACCACTTGGGGAAGGACTGCCTCCCTTTCCTCTCCCCAGTGAGAGGGTCCTGGAAGTGAGGGGCACCTCCCTTCCCCTCCTCAGGGAGGGAAAGGGCTGGGAGGCAGCAGGCTTCCTCCCTCTCCCCTCACCTTTTATTCCTCTCCCCAGAGAATGGAGGGGGCTTCCAATCCTCTCCCTCCGGGAAGGGGTAGAGTGAGGGCTCTTCTTCCCCTCTCCCCTTGAGGGAGGAATGAAGAGCCACCCTCCTTCCCTCCCTCAAAGGGAGGGGGGGAAGGAAGAGCTCCCTCAGGGAGGAAAGGGTGACTCAGTGAGGGCGGGCACCTCTTCCATCCTCTCCCCCTCACCTTGTTCCTCTCCCCAGTGGGGAGGCAAGGTGAGGGGGGACAGGGTCTGGGTGAGGGGGGGGAGAGGGAGGGTGAGGGGGCTCATTCGAGGAGGCCCAAGAGCTCCTCCACGGTCAGCCCGGCTTGGCGGATCACAGCCCGCAGAGTGCCCTTGGCGATTTCCTTGTGATCGGGCACTGTGAGCCGCCGGTGAGGCGAAGCAGCCTGCCGTAGGATGATATGGCTCCCCGTTCGATGATCCTCTTCGTACCCCAGCCGCCGCAACGCCCGGGCAAGCTCGTGCCCGGAGAGGTTCGGGAGCTTGGTCACGCCCCAACCTCTACGATCTCTTCCTCGATCGGCGGGGGAACGGCCTCGCCATGCTCCCTCAGACTCGCGAGGTAACCGGCAATCGCATCCCGGATGTTGGCGCGCGCCTCGTCCCGGGTGCGCCCCTGAGAGACACAACCGGGAAGCGATGGGCAGTGCACCACGTACATCCCGTCCTCGTCTTGCTCGATGATCACGCGGTATTTCATTCCTTCACCTCCTCGGGGGGCTCCCCGCCCAAGGTGGCCTGGAACGTAGCCTACTCCTGGGCCGATGCCTGGTCAACGCGCGACCGCGAATGGGAAAGGCGTCCGGAAACGGCCGGCGGGGACAAGCTCCCCCGCTACGGAGGTCCCCCCTCACCTTTCATTCCTCTCCCCCCTCACCTTTTGTTCCTCTCCCCCCTGCGGGGGGAGAGGTAAGGTGAGGGGGCCTCTTCCCCTCTCCCCCTTGGGGGAGAGGGCAGGGTGAGGGGGGAGCCACCCTCCCCTTCCCCTCCCTCAAGGGAGGGGGAAAAGGACTCGGGTGGAGAGGGCAGGGTGAGGGGGGAGCCACCCTCCCCGCGCCCCTCCCTCAAGGGAGGGGGAAAAGGACTCGGGGGAGAGGGCAGGGTGAGGGGGCCTCTTCCCCTCTCCCCCTTGGGGGAGAGGGTCTGGGTGAGGGGGGGGGGAGAGGCAAGGTGAGGGGGACAGGGTCTGGGTGAGGGAGCAGGGGTTCCGTAACGTCGCAGTTCGTCTGCGACGGCCGTAGGTTCCGCCGCAGCGCGTTCAGTCCGGCCCCAGCACGAGGAACGCGGCGGTCTCATCGAGAAGGAACGCCTGCACGTCGCTCGCGTGCCTCCTTAGCAAGGCCTCGATCTCGGCTGTGCTGCAGTTCCCACAACGGATTTGGATCGCCTTGGGCGGCGGACCGAACAGGATGCTGCGCTGCAGAAAATCCGAATCCTTGGACGCGATCGCACACCCGTAAGCAGCGGCATAGCTCCAGACCTGGGCGTCATCGGCTGCGGCCAGCCCCACGTCGGCCACATGAAGGCTATCGGGAAACACGTCGGCAAGTTTGCGTACCAACCGTGGCGAGAGGTTGTGATCCCAGAGCAGCTTCATCCCGAGGGGATCGAGGTGAGCTTACGCTCCCGATCCGCCGCGAACGCCAAGCATGCTTGGATGTCCTCGCGCGTGAGGTCTGGGAAGTCCCCGAGGATCTCCTCCACCGTCATCCCCGAGGCGAGATACTCCAGCACGTCCTGCACCGTGATCCGCAGACCACGGATGCACGGCTTGCCGCCACGCTTCCCCGGCTCGATGGTGATTCGATCGCGATAGTCCACGGTGCGTAGCGTACTCAGAGGGAGGAAGAGGGTCAACAAGCCGGCGGGGACAAGCCCCCCTCACCTTTTGTTCCTCTCCCCCCTGCGGGGGGAGAGGGTCTGGGTGAGGGGGGCAAGGAGCCACCCTCCCCCACGCCCCTCCCTCAAGGGAGGGGGAAAAGGACTCGGGGGAGAGGCGAGGGGGGCTCAATCCCTCTCCCCCCTTGGGGGAGAGGATCTCCCCGTTTTTCCTCTCCCCCCTTGGGGGAGAGGGAAGGTGAGGGGGCAGAGGGCAGGGTGAGGGGGCCGAGGGCAGGGGGCTTTGTCGGCCCGCTCCAAGATCCGTATGATCGAATCGCACATGCTCGTGGGGAGGGAAACGATGACGACACGGATGAGGAAACACAGCACGCGAACGCCCATCACGATCGGCCTCCTGGCCGCGGGGATGATCCTCGGCGGGTGCGCCCTGCTCGGGCTCGTCGCCCCCGGCGTCCCGACCGGGGTGGATGCGTCGGACGGGAGCTCCCTGGACCGGATCGCGATCGTGTGGGAGAGCGTGAGCGGGGCGCTGCGCTACGAGGTGTGGCGGGCACCAAGCGAGGATGGGTCCTACGAGAAGATCGGCGAGACCCCCGGGACGACCTACTCCGACGACACGGTCACCCCGAACACCACGTACTGGTACCGCGTCAAGGCCTGCAACCGCAGCGGCTGTAGCGACCTCTCGACGGCCGACTCCGGCTACGCGGCGGGCGAGGGGATCTCCCAGGTCCCCACCGGGGTCTCGGCCACGGACGGGACGTACACGGACCGGGTGCGGGTGACGTGGAACCCGAGCCCGGGCGCAACGTCGTATGAGGTGTGGCGGGACGTGGCCCGGGGCGGGCCGTACAACCTGCGCGGCACGGTGAGCGGGACGACCTACGACGATCGCGATGCCTCGCCGGGCGTGGTGTACTGGTACAAGGTGAAGGCGTGCAACGCCTCCGGCTGCAGCGCGTTCTCAGCCCCGGACTTGGGGTTCACGTTCGCGAGCGCTCCCGATCCGGTGACGAACGTTTTGGCCACGGACGGGACGTACACGGACCGGGTGCGGGTCACCTGGACGGCCGTGACGGGGGCGGCGAACTACGAGGTCCACCGCGCCGAGAGCGAGGATGGGACCTACACCCGGCGCGCCACCGTCACCGGAGCTTCCTACGACGACACAGGCGTGACCCAAGGGACGACCTATTGGTACAAGGTGAAGGCGTGCAACAGCGCGGGCTGTAGCGCGTTCTCGGTTCCGGACTTCGGCCACGCCTCGACCGGGGGCGGCGGAGGGGGCGGCGGTGGCAGCGGCGGGACGGGCGACCTCCCCGGCCAGCCCCAGAACGTAACGGCCTCGGATGGGGCGTTCGCCGACAAGATCCGCGTCACCTGGTCGAGCGTCTCCGGAGCCACGAGCTATCGTATCTATCGGTCAGATGACTCCACGTTCGACATCACCACTGACCGGATCGCGGAGACCACCTCCACCTCCTTCGACGACGTCCATCACGCCACGAACAACCCACTGGGTCTGTGCGCGGATTACTGGTACGCGGTGAGCGCAATGAACGCGACAGGCGAGGGCCCACTTTCCGTGCCTGACACCGGGTACCGCGGCACCCGCGTGACGGGCGTGCCCACGGTCTCCGCCACCGATGGCCTTCATGCTACGAAGATCGTGCTCACCTGGAATGAGATCAGTGGGGCGACAGAGTACGAGGTGTGGCGGGCCGAGTCGTTCGGGGGGTCCTACACACAGATCGCTACCAAAGAGGAGGCCGCAGACGCCGACCCGAACACCACGGTCACGTTCGACGACAGCACAGTAGTAGAAGTGGCCAGCTATTGGGAGAAGACGTTCTACTACAAGGTGAAGGCATGTAGTGAAGCGACAGCGTGCGGGTGCGGCGGGTCCTCCGCCCCGGAGTCAGGCTACGTCCGGCGCACGCCGGATGCCCCAACGAACGTGAACGCCACGGACGGCACCGATACCAGCAAGGTGGTCATCACGTGGGCCGCAGCGGAACGAGCCACCAGGTACGAGGTGTACCGGTCCACGAGCCAAACCGGGACGTACACGAAGATCACGGATGCCGACGAAGACTTCATAAACACTTCCTGCACCGACACCACGGCGCAAGCAGGGACCAAGTATTGGTACAAGGTCTCGGCGTGCAACGGCTACGGGTGCGGCCCGATGTCCGACTCCGACGAAGGCTCTCGTAGCACGTCGTAAGAAGAACGTGGCACACGGGTTTCAGGGGCGGGCTGCGGCCCGCCCCGTTTTTTTAAATCCCTCTCCCCCCTGCGGGGGGCGAGGGATTGAAGCCCCTCGCCTCTCCCCCCGAGTCCTTTTCCCCCTCCCTTGAGGGAGGGGCGCGGGGAGGGTGGCTCCCCCTCACCCTACCTCTCCTCCCTCACCCGACCCTCTCCCCCCTGCGGGGGGCGAGGGATTGAGGCCCCCCTCACCCAGACCCTCTCCCCCCTGCGGGGGCGAGGGAAAGAAGGCGCCCCCTCACCCTACCTCTCCCCCAGCGGGGGAGAGGGATGAACCCTCCACCTCGCCTCTCCCCCCACCGGGGGGAGAGGAATGAAAGGTGAGGGGGGGAGAAGGCAGGGTGAGGGGAGCACGACGGTTCACCACAGGCGGGAGATCGCGGCGCGGGCCGACTCGCGACCCGCCTCCACCGCCTCGTCGAGGCGCTCGAACTCGAGAAGCCCGATCTCGTCCACGTCGGGATGGATCACCGCCAGGCGCGGGCCGAGCCGGCCCCGGGCGAGGTCGAGCTTGACCCGCCCGAGTTCGTGGGCCGTGATCTCCTGGGCCCGCAGGGCGAGCCCGACCAGGGTCTTCGGCACCGGCCCGAGGGAGGCGCTCACGTTCACGGCGAGCACGCTCCGCGCGCCCAGTTCCTCGACGGCGTCCACGGGGAGGTTGTTCACCAGCCCCCCGTCCACGAGGTACCGTTTCCGCCACTGCACGGGCCCGAACAGCCCCGGCAACGCCGCGCTCGCGGCAACCCCGTGGTGCACCGCGCCCTCGTTCACCCGCACCTCCTCCCCGGTCGCGAGGTCGGCGGCCACGGCCACGAACGGGATCTCGAGGTCCTCGAACCACATCTCCTTCGTGAAGAGCTTCAGGAACTCCCGGAGCCGGGAGAGGCGCGGGGAACCCTCCTCCCACCATGGCCGGTTGCGGAGCCGCCCCCACAGGGACTCGGCGAGGGCTTGCCCGACGACGCGGTCGTAGCTCTCCGGCACGCCGAACACCTTCTTCAACTCGAGGTGCCCCAGGACGCGCACGAGCTGGGGGAGGTCTTGCCCTACGGCGTAGGCCGCGCCGACGATGGCGCCCATGCTCGTCCAGGCCACGAACTCGGGACGGATCCCGGCCTCGAGGAGCTCGATGAGCACGCCGAAATGGGCGAACCCCCGCGCCCCCCCGCCGCCCAGCGCCACGCCCAGAGGCACCCCGCGCTTCATGATGGCCCGATTCTAGCCAGGACCGAGCGGATGTCGCCCCCCTTCACCCGTGATCCCTCTCCCCCCTCACCTTTTGTTCCTCTCCCCCCTGCGGGGGGAGAGGCGAGGTGAGGGGGAGCCACCCTCCCCTTCCCCTCCCTCAAGGGAGGGGGGGAACGAGAGGCTCCTTCAAGGGAGGGAGAGAAAGACTTGGGAGGAGAGTTCTTCTTTTCCTCTCCCCCCTCACCTTTTGTTCCTCTCCCCCCTGCGGGGGGAGAGGCGAGGTGAGGGGGGGAGAGGGCAGGGGGGAATAGGAAGGGGGCGGTTGCGACCGCCCCCTCTTCTTCACTTGGCCTCACCCGGACCTACCACCCGGGTGCCCACCTTCTGCTATACGGCATGCCCCAAGGTTACTTGGGCTTACCCGGCTGCGGCTTCGGCTTATCCTTCTTGTCCATGGCCAGCACGGCACCTCCTCGTTGCTGCCCTACTGGGAGCAGCTGGGCGTACACTAGATCCATTCTGATGGGAAGTCAATAGCCCGCGACGGGACATTCGTTACATTCGCTGCCGGTCGCGCAGCCGGCGTCCGGGGACACACGGCTCATTAGGATCGCAACATTCCATCAGACAAAGGACGAGGGCAGGTTCCCCTGCCCCCGCCATTTGCCTACGTGCTGCAGCGGTACATGCATTCTGGGAGTTCGCCCCCCAGAACGCACAGCCCAAACTACTTCTTCGGCTTGCCCGGCTTCGGCTTGGCCTTCTTGTCCATGAGCAGCACGCACCTCCTCGTTACTGCCCCGGTAGGAGCAGTTGAGCGGAGCATAGGACTGCTCGCGAAAAAAGTCAAACCCACGTTTTGGGACATTTGTCCCATGCGCCGCCCGGGGCCCCTGTGGCGCCAAACGCTGTTACAATCCCCATTATGACGTACATCCTTCTTGCCCTGGCCGGGGTTGGCGTGGGCGCGATCGGGTCGATGCTCGGCATCGGAGGGGGGATGTTCATGGTCCCGCTCCTCCTCCTCACGGGCCTCGCTCCCACGTCGCAAGTGGCGGTCGGCACGAGCAGCGCCGCCGTGGTGGCGAACGGCGTGTCGAGCACGGTGGCCTACCTCCGGCGGGGGGCGACGAACTGGCGGGTGGGGCTCCCCGTGATCCCGGGTGCGATAGCGGGAGCGTGGCTTGGGCAGTGGATCTCCGGCCGCGTGGACTCGGGGACGCTCGCCCTCGGGTTCGGGATCTTCCTCCTCTACCCGGCGGTGATCCTCCTCTTGGGCAAACAGCCCAAAGACCTCTTTCGCGGTCGCGGACGGAGCGGGATCAGCCTCGTCGCTGGGCTGGGGATCGGGCTCGTGGCCGGCACCGCCGGCGGGCTGTTCGGGATCGGGGGCGGGGTGATCTTGGTCCCCGCCCTGACCCTGCTCGGGCTCGACATCGTCCCCGCGGCCGCGACGAGCCTGTTCGTGATGATCCCGTCATCGGGGGTCGCGACCGTGGGCCATGCCCTCGCCGGACGCACCCGGTGGGACCTCGCCCTCCCCCTGGCGGCCGGGGTGATCCTCGGCTCACAACTGGGGCCGATGATCGCCACCCGGCTCCCCGCCCGCTGGCTGCGGCGCCTGTTCGCGCTCGTGCTCACCTATAGCGCTATCCAAATGATCCTGAGCGGGCTCTCGTAACGGCGCCGCAGGCTCACGCCACGTGCAGGGCGTCGAGGATGATCCGCACCACGAGGAGGACCCACCCGACGATGACGACGATCCAGATCACCTTGCGTGCAGCCTCGATGATCCCGAACAGGAGCAGGATCACCGTGATCAGGCCCAGGTAGCCCAGGGGCTGCGCGAGGTCGGAGCTCACCTCCCGGCCCTCGGGGAGGACCAGGTTCACGAGCTCGACGAGCCCCTTGCCGAGCAGGTCCGCCGCGGACTGGATGAACGTGAGGAGTTGGTCCCCCACGGTCTTCGTCGTCTCCTGGTCCTGGGCGAGCCCTGCCACGCCCACCGTCAAGAGTAACCCTAGGACAAGCCAACGCGTCATGTGTTCCTCCTCTAGCTTCGCCAGTGACCCCGAGGGTACAGCGGAGGCGTGGGCGAAGACAACAGCCCCCCACGGGAAGAAAGGAACCCAGGGGATGGCCCCTGGGTTAGATCGGAGACAGGTTGGGAACTGAGGTCACTCCTCCTCGGCCTCGTCGAGCGTCTCCTCAACCTTATCCAACAGGTCTTCCAGGCGCTCCAGGGCCGATTCCAACTCCTCCTCGAGCTGGGAGAGCTCGGTGAGCATCGGCTTCAGCTTGTCCACGAGCTCTTTCTTCGTCACGTAGGCCATCGGCCACCTCCTTTGCCAGGGATTGTACACACCTGTAGGCCACCGTCATCAACCCCGGCGCCCCCCCTCACCTTTTATTCCTCTCCCCCCTGCGGGGGGAGAGGGTCGGGGTGAGGGGGCCTCAATTCCTCTCCCCCCACCGGGGGGAGAGGCAAAGGGCACCACTCCCTCTCCCCCTTGGGGGAGAGGTAGGGTGAGGGGGCCTCCTTCTTTCCCCTCTCCCCCAGAGGGGGAAAGTTTCCGTAGCGTCGGACCCTGTTGTCCGACGGCCTGGCAGGGTTCGGGAAACGGCCGGCGGGGACAAGCCCCCCTCACCTTGTATTCCTCTCCCCCCAGTGGGGGGAGAGGCAGGAGGCTCTCTCCTTTCCCCTCTCCCCCCATCGGGGGGAGAGGTAGGGTGAGGGGGAGAGGCAGGGGGTTACGGGGCGACGCGGCCCAAGATGAAGGGCCGGGGCGCCGGCCTCTCCACCCCGATCGTGTACGCGCCGGAGACGAGCTCCCTCGCCGCAGCCACGCGGTCGGGACGACCGACGTGGAGCCGGGCCACGGGCTCCCCTTCCTCGACCTCGTCCCCCACCTTGGCGAGGAGCTCAACCCCGGCCGCGGGATCCACCCGCTCCCCCTTCACCTCGCGCCCCGCTCCGAGGAGCCCGCACGCGACGCCGATCGGGCGGGCGCGGAGCTCGGTCACGTACCCTGACGCCGGCGCAGGGACCGCGACCACCTGGCCCGCGGTGGGGAGCCGACGCGGTTCCTCGATCGCCCGCACGTCGCCCCCCTGGGCGGCGACGAGCTTCCGGAACAGGGCCCACGCCTGCCCGGAGGAGATGAGCCCCGCCAGGCGCTCGCGGCCCACCGCGGGAGAGGCGACCTGCCCGGCGAGGACGAGGAGCTCCGCCCCCAGGGCAACGGTCACCTCGCGCAGATCCGCCGGCCCCTCTCCCCGCAGGACCTCGATCGCCTGGACCACCTCGAGGGCGTTCCCAGCCCTCGTCCCCAGCGGCTCGTCCATCGCGGTGATGAGGGCGGAGAACTTCTTCCCGAGCTTATTCCCCACCCGGACGAGGGTCTCAGCGAGCTGGCGGGCAGCGGCCTCCTCACGCATGAACGCCCCGTCGCCGCACTTGACGTCGAGCACGATCGCGTCCGCCCCCCCGGCGAGCTTCTTGGAGAGGACGGAGGAGGCGATAAGGGGCAAGGACGGCACGGTGGCCGTGACATCCCGGAGCTCGTAGAGGAGCCGATCGGCGGGGACAAGATCGGCGGTGTGGTCGGCGATCACGGCCCCGATCGCTTGGGCCTGGGCGCGGATCTCGTCGAGGGAGAGCTCGGTGCGCAGGCCGGGGATCGCCTCGAACTTGTCGATCGTCCCCCCGGTGTGGCCGAGGGACCGGCCGGAGAGCTTGGCCACCACCAGCCCCGCCGCGGCGAGGAGGGGCACCAGAACGAGGGTCACCGTGTCCCCGACCCCGCCGGTGGAGTGCTTGTCCACCTTGATCCCAGGGATCCCGGAGAGGTCAATCCTCTCCCCGCTCTCGGCCATCGCCCGGGTGAGGGCGACGGTCTCGTCCTCGCTCATTCCCCGGAAGTACACGGCCATGAGGAACGCCGCCATCTGGTAGTCGGGGACCCGCCCCGCCACGTACTCCCCAATGAGCCAGCGGATCTCGGACGCGGAGAGCTCCCTCCCGTCGCGCTTCGCCTCGATCAGGTCCACGGCCCGCATTGCCCTGATCCTACTCGAGACCGCCCCGGCCCGACACCAGCCCTGCCGCCTGGGCCCAGTGGGGGAAGAGGGGATCGGCCAGGCTGTACTCCCCTCCTCTCCTCTCCGCCAGCCCCTCCCGCTGGAGGGCGGCGAGCGCGCGCTGAACGTGGGATGGGCTCTTGAGCTCGAACCGCGCCACCGTGTCCGCGGCGAACAGGGACGCCCCGGCCCCGAGCTCGACGAGGGCGAGGAGGCACCGTCGCTGGTAGAGGGTCAGTCTCTCCCACAGGCGGCGGTAGTAGGCATCGTGCCACCCGACGACGGCGGCAAGGGCGCTCGCCAGATCCTGGTCCGTGATCGGGCCCCCCCGCGCCTGCGCCCACAGCTCGTGGGCGAGGGTCTGCACGAAGTACGGGTGGTCGTCCACGACCTGGCACAGCTGGGCAGCGAGATCCGGCGGGAGGTCCATTCCCCCGCTCCGGAACCCGGCGACGAGGAACGGGACGAACTCATCCCGCGGGACCGCCCCGAGGCGGAGCGGCCGGCCGATCCGGAAGAACGGGGACCTCTCCGCGGCGAAGAGCTCCTCCATCATCCCCGTCTCGCTCCCCGCGAACACGTAGCTCACATGGTCGTGCATCTGGAACGCCGCCCGCATCGCCCGCAGGAGCCCGTCGCCCCCCAGCTCGTGCACGACCGGGAACTCGTCGAGCGCTACCGGGAGCCGCACGCCGAGCTCCTCGGCCGCCCGCTGGGGGAGGTCGAGGGCCTCGGCGAGCGTCGCCGGCTCGGTGAGGCGCGGGCTATAGCCGAGCTCGACCTGGATCCGGCCGGTCGAGTCGAGGACGAGGCGGGGCTGGAGGCGCGCCAGGAACGTGCGCCCCCACCGCCGCGCCCGTTCCACGGGGGACTCCGTCCCAGCGAGGACCGCCGAGATGAGGAGCTCGACCATGCTCTGGAGGGAGAGAGCGCGGGAGAGATCCACGTACACCCACTTCTCCGTGGCGGGGAGGCGGCGGAACGCCTCCAGGATGAGGGACGTCTTCCCGTACCGGCGCGGGGAGTAGAGGAACATGTGCTCCCCCGCGCGGAACGCCTGGTGGAGGGCAGCGATCTCCTCCGCCCGATCCACGAACAGGTCCCCTGTCACGACCCCGCTGTACCGGAACGGGTTCTCCATGGCCTGATTATACAATGCTGTGTAACACGCGACGGTATAACGCGGGACCCCTCTCCCCCCTCACCCAGACCCTCTCCCCCCTGCGGGGGGAGAGGGGTTGGTCTTCTCGACCTCGCTCCAGCCGGCGGTCGAGCCTCTTCCCCCAGTTCTTTTCCCCCTCCCTTGAGGGAGGGGCGGGGGGAGGGATTAGGGGGAGAGATTATTAAGGGTGGGGGGCGGCCGTCACGCGAGTTTCTCCCGCAGGCGGGCGGAGAGGTAGTCGATCGCCCACACCAGGATCACGATGAGGATCATCACCGTCCCCGCCTGGCGGTACTGGACGCCCCAGATGTAGTTGATGAGCCGCTGGCCGATCCCGCCCCCGCCCACGAGGCCGACCACGGTCGCCATGCGGATGTTGATGTCCCACCGGTAGAGGGTGAACGAGATGTAGGGGTTCACGATCTGGGGGATGATCGCGTAGCGGAGGACTGAGAGGCGCCCCGCCCCGGTGGCGGTGATGGCCTCGATCGGCCCCTGGTCAATCGCCTCCAGCCGTTCAGCGTAGAGCTTCACGAGATCGGCGATGGAGTGCACCCACAGGGCGAGGATCCCCGCGAACGCGGACCTTAGCGCGGTGACCCACACCAGGAAGATGATCGCCCAGATGATCGGCTCGATGGAGCGGATGATGCTCATCGCCCCGCGGATGATCGTGTAGATGGGCCTCCCCACCGGGCCGGTCATGAGGTTCCGTGCGGCGAGGAAGCTGAGCGGCACCGCCACGACCACCGCAAACAGGGTCGCTAGGACGGCCATGAAGATGGTGACGATCATGTCCCGCCCAGCATCGAGGAGGATCGAGGTGTCGGGGGAGATGAGGGCCCGCCAGAAATCCGCCGTCTCGCCCGCCTGGTAGAACAGGCGCGCAAGCGCGGGCCAGCTAATCGTCACCCCGACCGCGGCGGCGCAGGTCACAACGAGGAGCGCCGCTACGAACAGCCCGGCCGACGTCCGGTACCACGGGGCCGGAGCCACCCCCTCCATCCTCCGCGGCCGCAGCCGAAGCCCCGAGAGGCGTTCGTGAAGGGGAGGATCGAACAGGAACCCGATCCCGGGGAGGACGAAAGCGTGCCAGAGGAGGAGGTATCGAACGCGCGCGCCGCGGGAGGCTTCCCTCCCCTCGGCCGGGCCGAGCTCCCGCCCCACGAGCCGCTGCCCCAATGAGAGCCCAAAGGTCCCCCACAGCGCAGCCCCTTCCCCGACCCCCACCGCGAACAGCCACCATGGGACGAGCGTGTAGGCCGTCGCGCCGAGGGCGTACCACGCGTAGGCGTAGCTCACGAGGATCCACAGGATCCCGAGCCCCCCAGCATCGATGAGGAACACCGCGAAGTACCGCCCGGCCGCTTGCGCCCTCCGCACCAGGGCATCCCGGATCCCGGCCAGGGTGGTCCACGGCGGCCGCTCGGACAGGTACCCCTCGGGATAGCCCATCACGCGATCCTCTCCCGGAGCCAGCCGGAGATGTAGTCCATCGCCCACACGATGGCCACGATCACGATCACCACCGCCCCCACCTTCGGCCAGTCCCCCTGGTTCTTGTAGTAAAAGAGCATGTCCCCGATCCCGCCCCCCCCGACGAGGGCGATCACGGTGGACATGCGGACGTTGATGTCCCACCGGTAGAGGGTGAACGCCCAGAAGCTGGGCAAGACCTGGGGGATCACCGCGTGGCGCACTACCTGGACCCGGCTGCCCCCTACGGCCCACACCGCCTCCAGCGGACCGGAGGACACGCCCTCCACCTGCTCTGAGTAGAGCTTCCCCAGGGCGGCGATGGTGTGCACGGTGAGGGCGAGGATCCCCGCCAGCGTCGTTCCATAGCCGACCCACACCGCGAAGATCGAGCCCCAGATGATCGTCTCGATGGAACGGAACACGTTGAAGAACCCACGCACGATCCCGTACACCGCCCACCCTACCGGGCTGAACCCCATCACGTTCCGCGCCCCAAAAAAGGAGAGGGGAAAGGCAATGGCTGCCCCGAGGATCGTCGCCATGAGGGCCATGAACACGGTGACGACGGCGAGGTCGAGGATGGAGTAGGACTGGGCGCGGAGCGAGAACACGGGATCGGGGGTCGTGAAGTAGCGGAAGTCCGGGCGCAGCATCTCCCCCCAGATCCGCCCCGCCTGGGATGACCGGCGGGTCAGGACTTGAAAGTTGATCCCGATGATGAGCCATCCCACCCACAGGGTGAGCGCGCTGAGGAACAAGGCCAGGATGCCCCACTGGGTGGCGAGGGCGCGGCGGCCCGGCCGCTCGGGGTCAGGAGAGATGGGGCGCAGGCTCACCCCCACGGCCCGGTCGTGCCACGGATCCCCTCCCCGCCAAAACCCGACCGCAAGCAAGGGGACGGAGATGTGCCAGAGGAGGATGCGAGCGAGCCTCCGCCCGACCGTGATCCGCCCCCCTCCCCTATCCTGGAATTCGGCCCCGATTGCGCGCTGGCCGAGGCTCCGGCCAAGGGAGCGGCACCACACCGCGAGTTCGAGCGTAGCGAGGATGACCAGGGGCCAACCCCAGGGGGGGAGGGTCAACGTGCCCCACCAGTCCACGTGGACGGTGTACCAGTAGTAATTGAGGAGGTACACCACGCAGTAGGCGACGTACCCCCAGGCCATCCAATCGAGGGCGAACGAGAGCGCGCGCCGGGAGAGGGCCACCCCCCGCCCAGCCGAGGCGGAACCCACAGCCGCGCTCTCCCCGTTCACCTGACCTCGACTTCCTCGGCGTCCTCGCCGTAGATCTCTTTGAACTTCACGTTGTCGATCGCCTGCGGCGATCCATCGAACACGAGCTGGCCGTCCTTGAGGGCGATGATCCGCGTCCCGTAGCGGCGGGCGAGCGACAAAAAGTGCAAGCTGGCGATGACCGTGACCCCATCTTCCTTGTTCATCTGCTCCAGGTACTGCATGATGGAGTGCGAGGTCGCGGGATCGAGGGCGGACACGGGCTCATCGGCAAGGAGCAATTCCGGCTCCTGCATGAGGGCGCGGGCGATCCCCACCCGCTGCCGCTGTCCTCCGGAGAGCTGATCCACCCGCACATAGGCCTTGTCCCGCAGCCCGACCCGCTCCAGGCTGGCGAGGGCCTTCTCCCGATCCTCCTCCGGGAACCAGCCGAGGAGCGCCCGCCACCCTGGCAGGTAGCCAAGCCTCCCGGTGAGGACGTTCGCGATCGCGGTGGAGCGGTCCACGAGGTTGAACTGCTGGAAGATCATCCCGATCTTGCGGCGCACCCGCCGCATCCGGGCCTGAGAGAGGCGGGTCACCTCGACCCCATCGAGCCAGATCTTCCCCTTCGTCGGCTCGATCAACCGGTTGATGCAACGGAGCAGGGTGGACTTCCCCGAGCCGGACAGGCCGATCACCACGAGGAACTCCCCCTTCTCCACTGCAAAGCTGAGGTCGCGCAGGGCGAGGACCTGCCCCCGCTCGTAGACCTTCGTCAGGTGCTCGACACCGAGGTATGGATTAGCCATGGGCAGACAAACCATGGGGGAGGCGATGCCTCCCCCATGGTCGCGATGCCTTCACCTGAGCCTACCGCTCGGGGTTGGGCAACCCCACGAGCGACCGGTACGTATCGTAGTAGGAGTCGTCGATGAGCTCGACGTCGGTCCACTCATAGAAGTTGGGGTTGCTCCACAGAGCCTTGCCCTCCGGGGAGCGGATGTGGGCGATGATCGCGGCCACAATCGCGTTCTCCACGCGGATCGGGAACCCCGCCGAGAAGGCGATGCAGTCATTCGGCAGAGGGCCGACCGTATCGAGCACCCCGATCTTCTCGATGATCTCCTCGAGGGTGCCCATCCCCTCGATCTGGGATACAGCGTAGCGCAGGTCCACGCATGTCCCGCGGACCTCCGGCGGATAGAGGGCGTTGTTCTCCCGGTCCCAGATCCACATCTCGGGGTCCATGCCGTAGTCCCACTTCGGGCCATCGTAGCCAGCTGGGGGCTCCGGCGGGGAGCCGTACCCGGTGCAGAAGTCGCCCTGGCCCTTGAGGAGGGCGATCAACGAGTTCGGGTGGCCACCGGATTTCACCACGCCGCCCACGACCACGCCGTTGTCCTCGAGGTACTTCTTGGGGAAGACGTACCCGGACGTGGAGCCCTCATCGTTGTAGATCCAGATCTTACCGTTCAGGTCGTGGATCGAGGTGTACCCCGCCGCCCGCGGGACGTAGATGCTGGAGAAGTAGAACGAGTACCCGCGGCGCACGGCGGCCAGCCGGGCGTGGGCCCCGAAGTTCGTCTCCACCGAGATCCGGGCGTACTGGTCCGTGGTCGGGGTCCCCATCACGTTCCCCTCCGCCGCCTTGAACGCCTCGACGAGCGCGGCGTAGTCCGGCATCACCCGCGGGACGATGTACAGACCGGTCGCCTTCCCGATATCCTCGACGATCTGCTTGGCCGTCGCCTCGATCACTTCCGCCCGCGTGGATGGGGGGAACACCCAGATGATCGGGTTGTCCCTCGTGCCGAGCGCCTGGGCGAGCCCCGTCGCCCCCAGCGCCACCGTTACCACCAACACTGCCAACGTGAGTCGCTTCACAGCACCACCTCCTGGTGTGTCCGATTATACCCGCCCCCCGCGGCGGGCGCGGGCCGCGACGAGGGCTCGTACCCGGTCCGCCTCCACCGGGTTCCCCACCACCCCGCCGGCCTTGAGGGAGGTGCCGACGATGAACCCCGCGGCCCGGGGGTAGTGGAGGAGGTTCTCCGGCCGGATCCCGCTCCCCACGAACACGGGGAGCCCCGAGGCATCCTGAACTGCCTCCACGTCAGCGGGCGGGGGCGGCTCCCCCGTCCCCCCGCCGGTGACGATGAGGGCGTCGGGCCCGTTGCGGGCCGCATCGCGCGCCGCAGAAGGGAGGGTGTCCAGGTGCACGGCGTGCTTCACGTGGACGTCGGCGAGCACGG
The DNA here is from genome assembly GCF_900465355.1 of Candidatus Bipolaricaulis anaerobius. NCBI lineage: Bacteria > Candidatus Bipolaricaulota > Bipolaricaulia (SeqCode) > Bipolaricaulales (SeqCode) > Candidatus Bipolaricaulaceae > Bipolaricaulis (SeqCode) > Bipolaricaulis sanaerobius (SeqCode). Next base: position 37,774 of record NZ_LS483254.1, read on the forward strand.
CCACCTCCCCCCCGAGCACCCGCCGCAGGTCGAGGATCGCCCGCGCCTCCCCCTCGATCAGTCCCTGGTCCGTGAACGCGACCCCGCTGAACACGTTCACGCGGATGAACGACGCCCCAGCGAGGGACGCGATCGCAAGCGCCGCCACGCCGTCCGAGCGAAGGACGTTCACCCCCAGCGGGATCCGCGCCCCCCGCGCGAGCTCGCGGGCCACGATCGCCAACGCCGCCACCGTGGTCGGGTCGGCCTTCTTGCGAAACGGGGCATCGCCGAAGTTCTCCACGATCGCCCCGTCCGCCCCACCCGCCTCCAGGGCAGCGAGGTCGGCTCGCGCCCGGTCGAGGATCGGATCAAGGCCTCCCCCCTTGGAGCGCGGCGCCCCCGGCAAGGGGGGGAGGTGGATCACCCCCACCACGGGCCGCGAGCCCTGAGGCCAGGGAAGGGGCAACGCTACCCCCGCCCGGACCGGGCCGCGGCCACGAACCGCACCACCCGCTCCTCATCCACCGGCGCGGTCGGATCGCCCCCGCGCTTGAGGCTCGACCCGACGATGACCCCGTCCGCCCACTGCAGGAAGTGGGCGATGTTCTCCTCCGTCGCCCCCGATCCCACCAGGACCGGACGGTGGGCGAGCTCCTTCGCCGCCCGCACCTTCTCCCCAGCGGGGGCATCCCCGGTCATGCGGCCGGAGACGATGAGGGCATCCGCCCCGTAGAACTCGGTCCACGCGATGTGGGTGGCGAGGTCGATCCCCGGGAAGCGGACGGCGTGCTTCTTGTCCACATCGCAGAGGAGCTTGATGTGCTCGGCCCCGAGTTCCTTCCGCTTGCGGAGAAGCTCGGCGGCACAGCCGTGGTCGAACTCGCCCGTGTCCCACACCTGGGCCCCGGTGAGGAGGCACACCCGGATGAACGCCGCCCCACAGGCGACGGCGATGGCCAGCGCGACCACGCCCCCGTTGTGGACGACGTTGATCCCCACCGGGACCGAGACCTCCTCCACCACCGCCCGAGCGGCGACGGCGTGGCACGCGCTCTCCTCGGGGGGCACGGCCCGCCCCACGTGGTAGGGGAGGTCCCACATGTTCTCCACGATCAGCCCGTCCACCCCGCCCCGCACGAGGGCCCGCGCATCGGAGAGCGCCGCCGCGATGATCTTCTCCATCCCGTAGCCGGCGTACCCCGGCGCGCCGGGGAGCGGCCACAGGTGGACCATCCCGATCACTGGAACCTCCACCCCACAGAGGTCGCCAAGCGACGCGATCCTTAGCCCATCCCAGCGCTCCTTCCACTCCGCGCTCATCGTCCCTCCTTCCGCCAGTGGGTCTCGATCCACCCGGCAAGGGTACTCCCCCGGTCGAGGAGGGCCAGGAGGTCGCCCCGCTCGGGCAGGGGTCCCCCTGCCCCATGCCGGACCGCGGCCGCACCGAGGAGGTTCCCGAGCTCCCCCACCTCCTCCGGCTCCCAGCCGGAGAGGACCCCCACGATCGCCCCGGCGTTGAACGCATCCCCGGCCCCAGTCGTGTTCCCCACCTCGACGGGGTGACCGGGGACGCACGCCCCGCCGCAAGGGCCCTGGACTAAGCACCCATCGCGATCGAGCTTCACCGCCACCCAGCCCACCCCACGGCGGCGGAGCTCCGCGGCCCCGGACCACGGATCGTCGTGCCCCGTGAGGTCGCGGATCTCGTGCCGGTTGGGGAGGAGGAGGGCGAAGGCCGACAGGGGATCGCGGTCGCCCCGCACGGTGCCCGCCATCGCTCCCGGGTCGAGGCTCAGGGGAATCCCCTCCGCCTGGGCACGGGCCACGGCGCGCTCCGCCGCGGCGCGCTCGGCCCCCCCACGCCATGCATAGCCGGAGACGTGGAGCCAGTCCACCCCAGCGAGCCAGGACCCCGGAATCTCCTCCCACCGGAGATCGCGCGCCGCGCCAGGCGAGGCGAGGAGGGTCCGTTCCCCGCCAGGGTGGATGAGGGCGAAGCAGAGGCCGGTCGGCCTCCCCGCGATGCGTTGGAGCCACGTCGGGGGGACACCGTCCCGGATGAGGGACTGCAGGAGCCAGTCCGCGAACGGATCGTCGCCCACCGCCGCCGCGAGGCGCACCTCGCACCCGAGCGCCGCGAGCCAGCGGGCGGTGAGCGCAGCCGATCCCCCCACCGCCAGTGCGGCGTCGGCATGGGCCTCTCCCCCCGGGGGAGGCACGGCCCCGACCCGGATCGTCACGTCCGCGTTCAGGTCGCCCAGAACGGCGACGACCGGACGGCGGCTCACTCGCGCTTGTAGGGCTCCCCGAGGGCCTTCGGGAACCGGACCCGCCCCACGACCCCCGACACCACGAGGAGGGTCACGATGTAGGGGAGCATGTCCACGAACTGCCACGGGATCGGCTTCGTGGGCAAGGTCTTGATCCACGTGGCGAGGCTCTGGAAGAACCCAAAGATGAGCCCGCCCACCAAGGCCAGGATCGGGTTCAAACCGCTGAACACGACCGTGGCCAGGGCGATGAACCCCCTTCCCGCGGAGATCTCCTTCGTCACCGACCCGAACCAACCCACGGACAGGTACGCCCCGGCGAGGCCGGCGAGCGCGCCCCCGAACGTGGTCGCCAAGAGCCGGGTCAGGTGGACGTTGATCCCCGCGACGTCCGCCGCCTCGGGGTTCTCCCCCACCGCCTTCAGAATGAGCCCGGCCCGGGTCCGCCTGAGGAACCAGTGGGTGAGGAACGGCACCACGAGGGCGACAAAGATGAGGGGGGACAGCGCCCCCAGCGGCGTGTGCAGCTTGGCAAGCTGCGCCTCCGCCGGGACAGCGTGGAACCCGGGCGCCCCGAGCTTGATGAGCCCGAACGCCACAAACCCCATCGCGAACAGGTTGATCCCGATCCCGGCGATCATCTGCGTCCCCTTCCAGTAGGTGCAGATGACGGAGAACACGAACCCAATGGCCATCCCCACGCCCATCCCTGCGAGAAGTCCCACAACCGGCCCCCCCGCCTTCGCCCCGAGGGCCCCCACGAACGCGCTGATGAGAAGGGCCCCCTCGAGCCCGATGTTGAACAGCCCTGCTGTCTCCCCGATGATCTCCCCGATCGCGGTGAGGGTGATCGGCACCATCGCGTGCAGCGAGATCCTCAGGAGATCGAGGACGTAGCTCCAGTTCATGCTCCCTCCCTCTCCGTCGCCCGATCGCGGCGGAACACCCCGCCGAGCTTGCGCACGCTCCGCGCGATCGCCGGGAAGACCCTCACCAGTTCAGGGATCGCCATCGCGATCACGATCGCCCCCATCACCACCCGCACCATCTCCAGCGGCACGGGGTTCGAGCCATAGAACTGCATCACCCGTCCCCCGGCATTGAGGCCGCCGAAGAAGAGGGCCGCCACCAGGATCCCGATCGGGTGGTTGCGGCCCATCATCGCCACCGCCATCCCGTCGAACCCGAGGTTCATGAGCTCGGGCAATCCGCTGATGATGGCGTAGGTCGGGGGGAGGCCCATCGTCGTCGCCGCCCCGGCCAACCCCGCGCCCACCCCTCCCAGGGTGAAGCTGAGGAGGATCGTGCGGTTGATGGAGATCCCCCCGTAGCGGGCCGCCCGGGGGTTGAGCCCCGCCGCCCGCACCTCGTAGCCGGTGGCGGTGTGCCAGAGGAGGAAGTACACGAACAGGGCGAACGCCACGGCGAGGAACACGGAATAGGAGAGGTCCGTCCCCCGCACGAGGATCGGGAACCGCGCCGACAGGGGGACCTGCACCGTGCGCTGCCCCTGGCGCGCATCCACGAGGACGTAGGCCACGAGGTAGAACACGAGGAACCGGGAGATCCAGTTGAACATGATCGTCGAGATGACCTCGTTGACCCCCCGGGTCAGCTTGAGAAGCGCCGGCCCCAGGCTCCACAACGCCCCGGCGATCGCAGCGAACAGGATCCCCACGAGGAGGTGTACCCCCGCGGGGAGCTTGAAGTACGCCACACACACCGCCGCTGCCGCCCCCACGTACATCTGGCCCTCGGCCCCGATGTTGAACATCCCCGCCCGGACGCAGATCGAGAACGTGAGCGCGGTGAGGATGAGCGGCACGCCCCGCGCGATCGAACTGGCGATCTCGTAACTGCCGCCGTAGGCGCCCCGGAAGAGGGCCCAGTACGCCTTCCACGGGTCGTAGCCCCAGATGTACATGAGGAGGGCCCCCACGAGGAGCCCCAGCACCGCCGCGAGCACTGACTCCAACACGGGATGGAGCCCGGTGAGCGTGCGATGCACCCCCCGCAGGAGCCGCCCCCCTGACCGAGCCTCGTGTGCCGTCATGCCTTCCCCCCTACGCCCACGCCGCCCATGAGAAGCCCCACCTTCTCCCGGTCCAGCTCCTCCGGCCGGGCGACGGCCATGAACTTCCCCTCGTACATCACCGCCACCCGATCCGATAGCGCCAGGACCTCATCCAGGTCCGCGGACACGAGGAGGATCGCCCGTCCCCGGTCCCGCATCTCGACCAAGATATCCCGGATGTACTGGGCCGCTCCCACGTCGAGGCCCCGCGTAGGCTGGGAGGCGATCACGATCGCCGGATCCTTGGCGAGCTCCCGCCCCACGATCAGCTTCTGCTGGTTCCCGCCCGACAGGCTCTTCGCGGGAGCGCTGGGGCCGGTGGCCTGGATCTCGAACCGCTCCATGAGGGACCGCACGTGGGCGTTGATCTTCCGCCAGCGGAGGATGGACAGGGGCCCCCGGAACTCGTCCCACCGGTGCACCCCCAGGATCGCGTTCTCGGCGAGGGTGAACGGGAGGACGAGCCCGAGCACCCACCGGTCCTCGGGGATGTGGGCCACGCCGAGCTCGTAGATCTGGCGAGGGTCGAGCCCAAGGATGTTCCGCCCGTTGATGGTCGCGATCCCCTTCAGGGCGGGGCGCAGGCCGGTGAGGGCCTCCACGAGCTCGGTCTGCCCGTTCCCTTCCACCCCCGCGATCCCGAAGATCTCCCCGCCGTAGACGTCGAATGTGAGGTCGTGCACGGCCACCGGCTTCGTGTCCCCCGCCACGGAGAGGCCCTCGACGTGGAGCACCCCGGGCCCCTGCTTCCCCTCGCCCCGTTGGCGGGCGTGCGCCGGGATCTCGTCGGTGGAGAGCTCCACCGCGCGCCCCGCCCTCGTCTCCAGCGCCTTCCCCACCATGAGCTGGGCGAGCTCCTCCGCCGTCACGGCGGACGTGCGCACGTCGCCCACCACCTCCCCCTTGCGCAGGACGACGACGCGGTCCGTGATCAAGCCCACCTCCTTCAGCTTGTGGGTGATGAGGACGATCGCCTTCCCTTCGTCCCTGAGCCGCCGCAGGAAGCGGAACAACTCATCCACCTCAAGCGGGGTGAGCACCGACGTCGGCTCGTCGAGGATGAGGAGGCCCACGTCCCGCGACAGGACCTTGAGGATCTCCACCCGCTGTTGCTCGCCAACGGCGAGCTTCTCCACCGGGACATCGAGGGGGACGCGGAGCCCGCTCTCCTCCATCAACGTCTCGAGCTTCGCCCGGGTCTGGGCGAGCTGGAGGGGCGCAAACGGCCGCTCCTGGGACAGGGCCACGTTCTCCACCGCGGTGAACGTCCCCACGAGGGCGAAGTGCTGGTGGACCATCCCGATCCCGAATTCCAGGGCCTCCCGCGGGCTGGAAAACCGCACCGGCCCCCGCGGGGACACGACGCGTCCCTTGGTGGGGGGAAGCAGGCCCGACAGGATCTTGGTGAGGGTCGTCTTGCCGGCCCCGTTCTCCCCGAGGAGCCCCAGGATCTCGCTCGGGCGGAGCTCAACGGTCGCCTCACGCAGGGCCACTGTGCCATCGGAGTAGATCTTGGTGATCCGCTCCGCCCGAAGGAAGTACCCGTTCTCCGCTATAGCGCTACGGCTCGAACTCTCGCTCATGCGGGCGCCCCCAGTCACAAAGGAAACGAGGGGAGAGGGAACGCTACGCTCCCTCTCCCCGTCAGTTCAACGTACCACCGTGGGCCTTACGGCGCCCCCAACGTGTACTGGGCGCGGACAGCCCGCAACTCCTCCACGGTGTCCGCCGTCGGAACGACGATCGTCCCGTTGAGGATCCCCGCTTCCAGCTCGTCCACCGCTTCCCAGATCCAACCAGGGACCGTCGCCCGGTTGGCGAGCCAGTTGGCGATCGTTTGATCGCGGTCCTCCGGCTTCATCGCGCCGCCGCTGATGCCGAACTCGATGAAGTCGAGGAGGTCCTGGTACTTGCTGATCCCCACACCGCCCTCCGCGAGGCCGAGGCTGGTGATGCCGCCCGTGAACGTCCCCTTGACCACAGCTTCAACAGCGCTGTAGCAGCCGACGTCCACCCGCTTCATCCCGCTCGCAAGCCCGTGCTTGCCAAGCCCCATCCAGTCTTGGTTAGCGTCCACGCCGAAGTAGTACGGCGGGCCGGACTCGGTTCCCTTGTTGCGGTGGTACTCGGTGATCGCCTCAAGGTCGCCGATCCCGAGCGGACCAGCGACGTTGTACACCGCAACCGCGCCCTGGGCGAGCATGGCCTCGGTGGCCGCCTTCCCCAGCGCGATATCGCTGAACGAACCGGTGTAGGTATAGAGGAGCCCGACGGGGTTGGTCCCGAGGACCTCCGCCGCCCGCTTGTTCCCCCAGTCAATGCCGAAGCGGTATCCGGCCTCGAAGTGGTACAGGACCGGGATCTCGATCCCGAGGACGATGCCCACGTTCGGGTAGCCGTAGTGGGCCCCGGCCAGCGCCCCCAGCGCCCCGAGGAGCGCGCTCATCTCGTTCTCGCGGAACACGATGCTCATCACGTTCGGAGCGTCCACGACCGAGTCGATGATCGCGAACTTCTGGTCAGGGAACTCCTGGGCCGCCTGGGCGAGCGCGTCCCCGAGGAGGAACCCCACGCAGATGATGAGGTCATACTGCCCGGTTCGGGCGAGGTTCCGCAGGTTCGGGAGGTAGTCCGCCGCGGTCGCGCTCTGGACCTCGACCATCTCCAGCCCGAAGTCCCTCGCCGCCTCGTCCGTGCCCTTGAACCCCATGTCGTTGAACGAGAGGTCGCCCCGGCCTCCGACGTCGAGGACCACGGCCACCTTCCCCTTGAGCGCCTGCCCCATCGCCGGCGCCGCCATCAACGCCACGACCAGTGCCAAACCTAGCCACTTGCGCACTGAGAATCCCCCCTTGTCGAGATGTCCCGGGCGTCCGTGCCCGGTCGGCCGATTCTACCGCCCCCCGACGGCCCCGACAACGGAGGAGAGGGGAGAGGCTAGACTGGACTCAGACGACGCAACGACGCGGCGCGCCCCGTCAAGAGAGGGGGGAGGGACCGAAGTCCCTCCCCGAGGCGAGGAACAGGAGGCCTGGAAGCAGCTCTCGACCGGGTGTCGTACCGATTCGAACGGCAGCCGCGCGGGTTGGAACCCCTGGTCGGCCGGCACCTTGCCTTGGACCCCTTGGTCGTGGCCCGTGATCGAGATTACGTTGCCCCCGCAGGCGACAAAGGACAGGGCGCACCCCGCGAGGCCGCGTGCGCGCCCACAAACACGAACCGGTGACCCTAGTCCGGAACGCGGACGATGCGCCAGTAGTCCCAGACTGTGTTCAGGAGGCGATCGAAGTCATCCCGACTCGCCGGCTTGTTGAGGAACCCCGCCGCGCCGGAGTCGTAGGCCCGGGCCATCTCCTCGTCGGACGTGGACACGGTGAGGACGACCACCGGGATCTTCCGCAGCTTCTCGTCCTCCTTGATCCGGTCGAGGACGGTCTGGCCCTTCACCTTGGGCAGGTTCAGGTCCAACAGGACCAGGTTCGGGCGCGGGGCATCCTTGTACTTTCCTTTGCGGAACAGGAAATCGAGGGCCTCCGCCCCGTCCTGAACCCAGTGCAGGTCGTACCGCGTCCCGGCCTTCTCCAGACCGCGCACGGACCTCTCGATCAGCTCGTAGTGGGACTCGTCATCCTCCACCACGAGGACGATCATTCGCCGTTCAACGGGCATCGCTCTCCACCCCTTTGTTCGCCGGCACCCGGGGGATCGTGAAGTTGAACGTGGTCCCCACGCCGACCTCCGACTCCGCCCATATCCGCCCGTCGTGCTCTTCCACGATGCGACGGCATATCGCCAAGCCAGCCCCGGTGCCTTCGGTTTTGCTGTCCAGCTTCTCGAAGATCTTGAAGATGATGTCAAGGTAGTCGGCCTCGATGCCAGGACCGTTGTCCCGCACGTAGAAGAGGTATGAGTCCCCGCGATAGGGCTTCCATCCCAGTTCCACCGTCGGCAGCGCCTTGTCGTTGAACTTGATCGCGTTCCAAATCAGGTTCTGAAAAACGTCCCGCAGGAGCGAAGGCACCGCCCACACCCGCGGCAGGTCGGCGGCGATCGTCACGCTCACCGACTTCAGCCGGTCGCCCAGGTCTTCGCACACTTCCTGGACCAGCCTCCCCACGTCCACCTCTTCGTAGCGCGACGAGTCCACCCGCATCTGGGAGAACTTGGTGAGGTCCACGATCAGTTGGTCCATCCGCTTCAGCCGGCCCTGCGCCTTCGCGAGGTCCGCCCGCACCTCGGCCGGGAGCTCCCCGTCGCTGTGGCGATCGAGGATCGACGTGAGGTACCCGAGCGCGGTCCGCGTCGGGTTGCGCAGGTCATGCGACACGATGTCGCTGAAGTTCTTCAGGTTCCGATTCACCTCATCGAGGTGGGCCTTCTCCTGGCGCAGGGCATCCTCCAACCGCTTGAGCTCGGTGATGTCGGTGTAGTAGTCGATGCGGCCGCCCCGGTAGCGGGCGGTCTCGATGGGGATGGACCGGTACTGGATGACCCTCTCGTGGCGCCCCGCTCCCGAGCGGATGCGCGTGACGAGGGGCTCCACCGCGGCCCCTGACCGGTAGGCATCCTTGACGAGGGCGGTGTACTCCTCTCCGTTGTCGAGGGCCTCGGCGATCCGATCCCGCACCCTCTCCGCGGGGAGCCCCACCAACGCCTCGCGATCCACCCCGAAGAACTCCTCCACCGCTTGGTTCGCCCACAGGACGCGCTTCCCCTCGTCCCACAGGATGATCCCCAGGTCGAGGGTGTCAATCCCGTCCTCGATCAAGAACCTGTACCGCGCTTCCTGTTCGCGCAGCTTGTGTTCGAGGGCCTGGACCTCGGAGCGGTCCTGGGCCTCGAGCACGGCCACCGTGCCCGTGACGCGCCGACCCTGGATGTCCACGGTGATCGCCCGCCCCCCCTGCGACAGGAAGCGGAGGCGCTCCTGGCGCAGCTCCCCCCGTTCGAACAGCGTCTTCAGGAGATCCTTGAAATGGTCGATGTCCTCGGGATGGACGTACTCCGAGATCTGGAGCGACTGGCGCCCCGGCCATCCCAAGAGCTCCTGGGATCGACGGTTGCGGCGGCTCACGTTCCCGCGGTTGCTCATGACGTGGATGATGTTGAGAGAGTTCTCGTAGAACTCGCGACCGTAGCAGTCCTCGAGACGTTCGTGGATCTCCCGGCGGTGCGACCGTTGCTCCCACAGGTAGCCCACTCCCCGGCCGAGGACCGCGATGCCCGCGAACAGGAGGGGGATCACCGCCCCCATCATCGGTTGCGGGAGCATGAACTCCGGGATCACCAGCACCGGGAGGGCCAGGAGCCCTGCCCCCACCCAGGCGATCGCCGTCCCCAGCCAACCGAGGAGGAACGAGGCGCTGAACAGGGCAATCCCCACCAGCGTAAGGAGGACCGAGAGGTTCCCGCCGAGGGCCATCGTCCACCCGGCAGGGATCGCGGTGCCCCACACCAGGGCCGCGCACCCCGCGAACAGCCCGGCGACGATCCACACCCGCCGCCGGTGGGTCATCTTCTCTCGTGACATCGCTCGACTATCCGCGTTCCGGGGCCCCCGGCCAAGGACACGGGTCACCCCGGGGCCAGGGGTCAGATGATGACGGCTTCGTCGCTCGGGACCGTGAACGGCTCGATGAGGCGCTTCAGGTAGTCCTCTTTGAGGACGGAGATGCGCCGGTTGTCAATGGCCACGATGCCGCGGGATTCGAGCTCCCCCAGCGTGCGGATCGCGGTCTTGGACGAGACGCCGGCCATCTCGGCGAGCTCGGCCCGCGACAGCTCAAGCTGAAGCCGATCGAGGGCGAGGATGAGGCGGGACAGCCGCTCCTTGGAGGAGGCATACGACCGCTCAGCGAGCTTGTTCTGGAACGCCTTCAGCTCCTGGGAGATGTGCTCGAAGAAGCGGAACACGGTCTTCGGGTAGTGCTCGAGGAAGTAAAAAAAATCGCCGCGCTCGATGAACCCGATCTTCGAGGGGATGAGGGTCTTGGCGTACGCGTTGTGGAGGCCCTTGTCGAACAGGGTCGTCTCCCCAACAAGCCCGCCTGGCCCGACGATCTTCAGGATCTGGGATTTCCCCTTGGAACTGCGCTTGACCAGCTTGACCGCGCCGGAGAACACGAGGTAGAACCCGAACGCCGGGGCCCCCTCCATGAACAGGAGCTCCTCTGCCCCATAATCGATGGTGCGCACGAGCCCGCCCAGCTTCTTCAGGTCATCCGGCTTCAGGTCGGCGAATACGCGGAAGTTCTTGAGCTCGTCCATGTCCCTCACCCGGGTGACAGTCTACGGATGGCGGGGAGCGGCGTCAAATCTTGTGCCCCCGTTCCCCACCCCATAGAATGGGGGCGAGCCGGGGTGGCGGAATTGGCAGACGCGCTGGACTCAGGATCCAGTGGGGTATCCAACCCTCGTGTGGGTTCAAGTCCCACCCCCGGCACAGACGTTCCGCGGCGGGTCATCTCCGCCTCCCGTCGCACCGACCTCCCGCGGTGGTACCTGCCCTGGCTGCGAGCGGCCCTCCAGGCGGAGGAAGCGACGGTCCACCTCCCCTACGGCGGGTGCCGCACCGTCTCCCTGCGGCCGGAAGCGGTCCACACGGTTGTGCTGTGGTCGAAGGACTACTCGCGCCTCCTTGCGGACCGCAAGCTGCGGGTGCTCCTCGGGCGGTACGACCAGGTGGTCGCCCACTTCACCGTGACCGGGCTTGGCGGGACCTGGATCGAGCCAGGCGTCCCCCGCGCAGAGGCGGCGATCGCCCAACTCCCCGAGCTCGTCGCGCTGTGCGGGGGCCCGGAGCGGGTGGTGGTGCGGTTCGATCCGATCGTCCACTGGCGGAAAGGGGCACGGATCGAGAGCAACGCCCCCTGGGCGGAGGCCCTGTTCCGCGCCTGCGCCCGGGCCGGGGTCCGCGACCTCCGGCTGAGCACGGCCACCCTGTACGGGAAGGTCCTCCGCCGCGGGGTGGCCTGGTACGACCCCTCCCCGGAGGAGAAGCACGCGATCGCAGCCCACCTCATCGACCTCGCCCAGAGCCACCGGCTCGCCCTCGGCGCGTGCGCCGACCTCGCCCTCGAGAGTGCCGGGATCGCCCGCGTGCCGTGCATTGACGGGATGCGCCTCACCGCCCTCCATCCCCAGCGGCTGGCGGCCTCATCGCGACGGGATCGCGGACAGAGGGCGCACTGTCTGTGCACGGAGAGCGTGGACATCGGAGGGTACGGGATGCGGTGCCCCGGAGGCTGCCTCTACTGCTACGCCAATCCAGGGGTGAATCGGTCGCGCTGCCGCTAGGCGAACGAGCCCGCGAGCACGCCCAGCAGGGCGAACGCTGCCTCAAGGAGCCACAGCCGGACGACGACCTTCGGCTCCGGCCAACCCGGGCTCCGGATGCGGTGGGGCCACGCCACCTCCCCCTCCTCGAGGTGGTGATGGAACGGGGCCATCTTGAACAGGCGCACCCCGGTCAGCTTGTAGCTCATCACCTGGAGGATCACGGACAGGGCCATCACCACGAACAGGCCGCCGGTGAACGGGAGGAGGAACACGCGGCCCGAGGCGAACGCGATCCCGAACAGGAACCCCCCAAGGCCCATCGAGCCCACGTTCCCCAGGAACACGCGCGCCGGGTAGGCGTTCGCCCACAGGAAGCCCGCCCCTGCCCCGAGGGCAGCGAGGGCGATCCCCCCAAGCTCGGTCCCACCTCCGGCGAGGAGGAGCCCAAGCACGGAAAGGAGCCACGCCCCGGTGGCGAGGCCATCGAGCCCATCGGCGAGGTTGACGGCGTTGACCGTGCCCATGAACCCGACGACGACGAGGGGGATCCAGGCCCCCACGGGGAGGGACGACAGGGGGAGGCTCACGGCGGAGAAGGGGATCGCCAGCCCTACCTCCCCGAGGGTCGGCACGAGGAGGCAGAGGAGCCCAGCACCGAGCGCCTGGGTGAGGAGCGTCTGGTGGGGGAAGAACCCGACCGAGGTCCCCCGGCGCTGGGAGCGGAGGTCGTCGAGGAGCCCGACCACCCCCCCCAAGCCCATGGACAGGAGCACGAACGCCCCTCCCGCGGATGGTCCGGGGCCGAGGGCCCATAGGATCCCCGTTCCGGCGAGGATGAGGGCGAGTGGGACGATCCCCCCCATCGTCGGGGTGCCGGCCTTGCCCCGATGGTCCGCCGGCCCCTCGGGGCGGATCCTCTGCCCGGCGCGGATGCACCGGGCGAACCGCGGGCTCGCCCATCCCGCGACGGGAAGCATCGCCAGGGCGAGGATCAGCCCCAGCGTCAGGTCTTCCACCGCCACTCCCCCTCCGCCGCGAGGAGGCCCCTCCGCACCTCGTCCGGGTCGCCACCGGCCAGGACATGCCGCACCGCCCGGAACAGGTCGTAGGCCGAAGTGAGGATGAGCCCGTGGTCCCGACATCCGCGCCCTACGGCCTCCGCCCACTGCGGGCCCCGCCGCCGGGGATCGAGGCGCGGCTCGGCGAGGCAGACGAGCATCCCGCGCCCATCCCCGTTCCCCTCGCTCCGCCACCGGTCGAGGTCGAGGAGGAGGGCCCGGTGTTCCTCCGGCCCCACTGGGCCGAACAGGGACAGGGCCACCCGCACGAGGAGGTCCCCGTCGGGGGAAGAGGCGAGGGCCGTGGCCGGGGCCGCGCCGCGGGGGGAGGTGGTGAACCCGAGCCGGTCGAGGGCCGCCTGGACGGCCTGAGCGAGCCCCTGGGACCCGCGGGGGGCAAGGAGGGCGCGGAGGAGGTCGTAGCCCAACCGCCTCTCCCCAAGTTCCTCCTCCCTCCGGCGGAGCCCCTCCCGCTCCCGGGCGAGGGCCTCCTCGTCGCGGCGGAGGTCCTCCTCGCCGGGGAGGCTGTAGCCAGAGATCCAGTCCGGAAGCTCCACCGGCAAGGGCTCCCTGAGGAGGGCGCCGACGAGGGGGAGGAGGCGGTCGCCCATCTCGGCCGGCGACGCGCCGGGGAATGAGGGGAGGAAGAGGATTCGCCCCGTCCCCACCGCGAGGTCCCACGCCACGACATCACCGACCCGGTTCGTGGCCAGCACCCGCCCGAACGCGGCGAGGGGGGCGCCCAGGGTCGCCACGAGCACCGCCTCGTACCCGAGCGGCCCCAGCGCCCGCAGGTACGGGGCCGCGGGATGGGGCTCGTCGGCCAGGGCGAGGTCCCGCCCCCGCCGGGGGATGAACCGCAGCCCATGAGGGAGGCCGAGGTGGTGGGGGCCGGAGACGAGGGACGTGCGGGGGAGGAACGCGTACCGGTCGAGGCGGCGTGGGGGGGAACCCGCGATCTCCACCCCCTCCCCCGGTGGCCGGACCCGGACCACAACCACCCCTCCCCCCCGGAGGAGGAGGTCCTCCACCTCCGCGCGCCGGGCGGACAGGAGGTGATCGAGGGCTCGCGCCAGCCCGAGGTCCCGCCCAGGATGGAGGCGCCACACCCCATCCGGCTCGAGGGTGGCGTGGGATTCCCACAGGGAGGGCAGGGGCTCAGGGTCCACGAGGACGGCGTCGTAGCTCGCCAACGAGTCAGCGGAGGCGAACTCCGCCTGCGTCACCCCCGGCCCGTCGATCTCCCACCCCAGCGCGAGAACCCGCATCGCGGCCATTGTACGGACACGGGCTGAGGGGGCCAATTCCCGTTGCCCCCGACCGCCCGGATCGTTACCCTCCCCCCATGGCCTGGGCCCTGATCGCCACTCCGTGGGGGGAGTTCTCCGCGCGCGGGGAGGGGGCGAACGTGGTTGAGCTACGGTTCCCCGGCTCCCCGGGTGGGGAGCTGGGGCCGCGGACGCCGATCGTGGAGCAGCTCGCCCGCGAACTTACAGAGTACCTCTGCGGCACGCGGCGGAAGTTCGGGGTCCCCACCCGCGCCGGCGGGACTCCGTTTCAGCAGGCAGTGTGGAACGAGCTCGTGAAGATCCCGTACGGCACCACGATCACTTACGGGGATCTCGCAGCCCGGGTGGGACGGCCCCGCGCGGCGCGGGCAGTGGGGCAGGCGGTGGGGGCGAACCCGATCCCGATCCTCATCCCCTGCCACCGCGTCCTTCCCGCTGGAGGAGGCGGGGGCGGGTTCAGCGCAGGGGAGGAATGGAAAGTACGCCTCCTCGCCCTCGAGGGAGCCTCCCCCTACAGGGAGAAAGCCTCCCCGAGGTAGGCGAGGCGGGCGGCGGGGTTGGCGAGGACCTCGCTGGGCGTCCCGGCGCAGAGGAGCTCGCCGCGGTGGATCAGGTACGTCCGATCCGTGGTGCGGAGCGTGTCGCGCACGTTGTGGTCGCAGATCGCGATCCCGATCCCCGATCCGGCGAGCCGGCGCAGCAGGGCCGCCAGTTCGGCCACGGTGAGGGGGTCCACGCCCGAGAACGGCTCGTCGAGGAGGAGGAACGTCGGCTGGGCGACGAGGGCCCGCGCCACCTCAACCTTCCTCCGCTCTCCCGCGGACAGTTCCCCCACCGGGCGGCTGAGGAGGCCGGTCAGGCCCAGCTCCCCCACCACCGCCTCCACCTGACCGTTCCAGGGAAGCCGGAGCCCCTCCAGGGCCAACCGCAGGTTCCCCCGCACCGTGGAGCGGAGGAACACCGACGGCTCCTGAGGGAGGTAGTGGATGCCGGCCCGCGCCCGAAGGTAGAACGGAAGGCGCGTGATGTCGCGGCCGTCCAGCCGCACCGTGCCGGAGGTGGGGCGGAGGAACCCCACCAGGAGGTAGAGGGTCGTCGTCTTCCCCGCGCCATTGGGACCGAGGAGCCCCGTCACCTCACCGGCGCGGAACAGCACCGTGAGCCCGTCCACCGCCCGGCGGCGACCGAACGACCGGACGAGGTCGAGTCCCTCAAGGAGCTCGGACAAGATGCGCTTCCCTCACCTCAATCCTTCCCTCATGGGGCCACGCCATGAGCGCCGTCCCCCCGAGCGTCACCCCATGCCCGGTCGCCGTGACGTCATCCGCCACGAGCTGATCCCCCCCAAGCTCGTACCGCCCCGTCTCGAACGCAAGCTGCCATCCCGCGAACGTCACCTCAGCGTCCACGAGGTGGACCGCCTCCCCGAGCTGCCACCGCGCTTCCGTTGCCGACAGGGCCACCCCCCGTCCCTCGGCAGTGAGGCCCCCGAGCACGAGCCCCCCCTGCCACCGCGCCTCGCGGCAGGTGAACGAGAACCCCTCCCCCTCCCCCACGATCGGCTCCGCCGCCAGGTCATCGGTAGAGAGGGCCCACTCCCGCCCGTACCGATCAGCCCGGATCCGGGGAGCCCGCAAGATGACGGTGGGCGCCCCGTCGTGGTAGAGCTGAACCTGAACACGTTGGCCTTCCCAGCCATCGCCGACGCGGGCGAGCGCCTCCATCCGCAGCTCCCACTTCAGCCGGCCGGCCTCGTCGTACACGGTCAACCAGGGGGCCTCCGCTTGCACCGACTGAGCGGAGGCGGGCACCGAGAACAGGATCGCAATCGCCACGGGCAAGGCTCGGAACGGCCCGCCGCGCCTAGACCGCCGATCCCAGACAGCGGAGGACGGGTCCAGTGGCTTTCCGCCTGCGGCCCCGATGCCCCCTAGGCGAGGCATGCGCGGACGAACCCCAGGAACAGGGGATGGGGAGCGAGGGGGCGGGAGCGAAACTCCGGATGGTACTGAACCCCGACGTACCACGGATGGCCCACCGCCTCCACCGCCTCGACGAGCCGACCATCCGGGGACAGGGCGCACGGCCGGAGCCCCGCCGCGGCGAACGCGTCGCGGTAGTGGGGGTTGAACTCGTACCGATGCCGATGTCGCTCCCCGACCTCCGTCGTCCCGTAGGCGTCGTGGAGGAGGGTCCCCGGGACGATCCGCATCGCGTACTCCCCGAGCCGCATCGTCCCCCCCTTCGCGGTGACCGTTCCCTGATCGGGGAGGAGGCCGATCACCGGGTAGGGAGCGTGCGGATCGAACTCGGTGGAGTTCGCCTTCTCCCACCCCAACGCCTCACGGGCGAACGCGATCGTCGCCACCTGCATCCCAAGGCAGATCCCGAAGTAGGGGATCCCCGCCCGCCGGGCGTAGCCCGCGGCGAACACCTTCCCCTCGACCCCCCGCTCCCCGAACCCGCCCGGGATGAGGAGCCCGGCGTACCCGGCGAGGGCCCGCTCCCGGTCCCGCTCCACCTGGCCCGATGGGATCCACCCCACCTCGACCCGCGTGGCGAGCGCCGCCCCGGCGTGGTGGAGGGCTTCGAGGATGGACAGGTACGCATCGCGGAGCTCGACGTACTTGCCGACGATCCCGATCCGCACCGTTCGCTCCGGGCTCCGGAGGCGATCCACAAACGCCTCCCATGCGGTGAGGTCCCACTCCCCCGCCGCCAGGCCCAGCCGGGCGAGGAGCTTCTCGTCCAGCCCCTCCTCCCGCATCACGAGGGGCACACCATAGATCGTGGGGAGATCGGGGCTCGCGATCACGTGCTCGTGGGGGACATCGCAGAAGAGAGCGATCTTGTCCCGCAGGCTATCCGGAACCTCGATCGGACACCGCGCGACGATAAAATCGGGTTGGATCCCCGCTGTGCGGAGCTCCTTCACCGAGTGCTGGGTTGGCTTCGTCTTCAGCTCCTGCGTGGTGGAGAGGATCGGGAGGTAGGAGAGGTGGATCACCGCCACGTCGGAGCGCGGGAGCTCGTCGCGCAGCTGGCGGATCGCCTCGAGGTAGGGGAGGCCCTCGATATCGCCCACCGTCCCCCCCACCTCGACCACCACCACGTCGGCCCCCGTCGCATCCACGGCGCCACGGATGCGGCGCTTGATCTCGTCGGTGATGTGGAGGATGACCTGCACCGTGTGGCCGAGGTAATCGCCGTTCCTCTCCCGGGTGATCACGTCCCAGTACACCTGCCCCGTGGTGAGGTAGTTCGCCGCGCCGAGATCCTGGCCGAGGAACCGCTCGTAGTGGCCGATGTCGAGGTCCGTCTCCAACCCGTCCCTCGTCACGAACACCTCGCCATGCTCGTAGGGGTTCATCGTCCCCGCATCCACGTTCAGGTACGGATCCACCTTCTGCAGGGTGACCTTCACCCCCCGTGCTTGGAGGAGGCACCCCAGCGAGGCCGTGAGGACCCCCTTCCCGAGGCCGGATACCACACCGCCGGTGACGAACACGTACTTGGGCACGGATCCCCATTGTAGCCGCACCGGCAACGGGGCGCCGCACCGCGGTTGCGCCCCAAGAGTCGCTCGCTATAATGCCGACCCGGAGCGTGATGGGATGGCAGCATTGAAGATCGTGCTACAGATCGTGTTCCTCCTCGATGCCCTCGCCCTGATCGGCCTCGTCCTCCTCCAGATGTCGGAACACGCGTCCATGGGAGGGGCGTTTGGGTCCGGCATGGCCGGCACCGTGTTCGGGCGCGACGTGACGAGGGATCCTAAGAAACTCGCCACGGGCGTCCTCGGGGGGGCGTTCCTCGCCCTCGGCCTCCTCCTCGCCGTCCTCTAGCCCGATGCCCCTGATCGAACTCCGCGACCTCCACACCTACTTCTACACGGAAGATGGCGTCGTAAAAGCCGTGGACGGCGTGTCGTTCGCGATCGAACGGGAGAGGACGCTCGGGGTAGTGGGGGAATCGGGGTGCGGGAAAAGCGTGACCGCGCTGTCCATCATGGGCCTCATCCCGATGCCGCCGGGGAAGATCGCGGGGGGGAAGATCTTCTTCCACCGCAACAGCCATCCCATCGAGCTGACGGCGCTCAACCCCAAGGGCCGGGAGTACCGCTCGATCCGGGGCAAGGAGATCGCGATGATCTTCCAGGAGCCGATGACGTCCCTGAACCCCGTGTTCACGATCGGCTACCAGATCATGGAGGCGATCCGCCTCCACCAGAAGGCGGGGAAAAAGGAGGCGCGGACGAAGGCGATCGAGATGCTGAAACAAGTGGGGATCCCTCTTCCCGAACAACGGGTGGACGAGTACCCTCATCAGCTTTCGGGCGGGATGCGGCAGCGGGCGATGATCGCGATGGCCCTGTCGTGCAACCCGGCCCTCCTCATCGCCGACGAGCCGACGACCGCGCTCGACGTGACGATCCAGGCCCAGGTCCTCGATCTGATGCGCGACATCCAGCAGAAGTTCCGCACCTCAATCATGTTCATCACCCACAACCTGGGGGTGGTGGCGGAGATGTGCCAGGACGTGGTGGTCATGTACCTGGGGAAGGTCGTTGAGCAAGCCCCGGTCCGCCCCCTGTACCACGACCCCAAGCACCCCTACACCCAGGGGCTCCTCCACTCCATCCCATCGCTGGCGTCGAGGAAGAAGAGGCTTGAGCCGATCACCGGGGTCGTGCCCGATCCGCTGGATGCTCCGCCGGGGTGCCCGTTCAACCCGCGCTGTCCGCACGTGATGGAGCCCTGCACGAGGGCGATGCCGCCGCTCGGGGAGATCGCCCCCCACCATCAGGTTGCCTGTTGGCTGTACAAGGGGAACGCATGACCACCACCCAGGCTCTAGACGAGGGGATCCTCCTCCAGGTGAAGGGGCTGGTGAAGTACTTCCCGGTGAAAAAGGGCGTGTTCCGGCGCACAGTGGGCTGGGTCAAGGCCGTGGACAACGTGGACATGTTCATCCCGCAAGGGGAGACCCTCGGCCTCGTCGGGGAGTCCGGGTGCGGCAAGACGACGTGCAGCCGGACCATCCTCCGCCTCATCGAGCCCACCGCCGGCGAGGTATGGTTCCGCTCCAAGGCCCTCGACGCCATCGTGAACGTGCCCCAGATCAACCGCCGCCAGCTGAAGCTTCTGCGCCGGGAGATGCAGATCATCTTCCAGGACCCGTACTCGTCCCTCAATCCGCGGATGACGGTGGGGGCAATCGTCGGCGAGCCCCTCCTCGTGCACCGGGTGGCGCGGGGGCAGGAGATGCGCAACCGGGTCGCTGAGCTCCTGGAGGCGGTGGGCCTCAAGCCGGAGCACATGCGGCGCTACCCCCATGAGTTCTCGGGCGGCCAACGCCAGCGGATCGGGATCGCCCGGGCGCTCGCCCTCGATCCGCAGCTCGTGGTGTGCGACGAGCCGGTGAGTGCCCTCGACGTCTCGATCCAAGCCCAGGTCCTGAACCTGCTCGAGGACCTCCAGGACAAGTTCGGGCTCACGTACCTGTTCGTGGCCCATGACCTGTCCGTGGTGAAGCACATCTCGGACCGGGTGGCGGTGATGTACCTCGGGGTGATCGTCGAGCTCGCCCCGACGGAGACGCTGTTCACCCACCCGCTCCAGCCCTACACCGAGGCCCTCCTGTCCGCCGTGCCGGTCCCCAACCCGGACTACGAGGCAGACCGGATCCTCCTCCAGGGCGACGTGCCGAGCCCGGTCAACCCTCCCTCCGGCTGCCGGTTCCACCCCCGCTGCTCCTACGCAAAAGAGATCTGCTCCCAGGAGATTCCCCCGCTCGTGGACTATGGGGACAAGCACTACGCCGCCTGCCACTTCGCGAACTCCCTTTCGCTCCGCGGCGTAAAGGTGGCGTGAGGGTCCTCGTCGGGACCACCAACCCCGGGAAGCTCCGCGAGATCCGGCACATCCTCGGGGAGGTCCCGGGGATCACGTGGCTCACCCCTCACGATGTCCCCTGCCCTGAGGTGCCCGAGACCGGGCCGACGTTCGCGGCCAACGCGCGCCTCAAGGCCCAGACGATCGCCATCGCCACCGGATACGCGACCCTCGCCGAGGACTCGGGCCTCGCGGTGGATGCCCTCGGGGGGGCGCCCGGGGTGCGCTCAGCGCGGTACGCGGGCGATCCTCCCGATCCCGCTGCGAACAACCGCAAGCTCCTCGCGGCCCTGGCGGGCGCGACCGACCGCCGCGCTCACTTCCGGACCGTGGCCGCCCTCGCCCTCCCCGATGGCCGCGTCTGGACCGCGGAGGGCGTGCTCGAGGGGACGATCGCGGAGGCCCCGCGGGGGCACGGTGGATTCGGGTACGACCCCCTGTTCATCCCCGCGGGGGAGAGGCGCACCCTTGCGGAGATGTCCCCCGCGGAGAAGGACGCGATCTCCCACCGCCGCCGGGCGCTCGAGGGGCTGCGGCCGGTGCTGGCCGCCCTGGGGGAAGACGGGTAGTCCGTACCAAGTTGATTCCAAAAACTACTGCGCGGGGGGAAGCGAGCTCGTGAGCTCCTCGAGGAGCTTCTTCTGCTGACGGGTGAGCTTCTGGGGGACGACGACCTTGAGCCGCACGCGGAGGTCGCCCCGCCGCCGACCGTGGGGGAGGCCCTCCCCGGGGAGGGTCAGCACCGTATCCGGATCGGTGCCGGCGGGGATCCTCAGGTCGGCCTCGCCGCCGAGGGTCGGCACCTTCACCACCCCCCCCAGGACGAGCGTCCCGTAGTGGATCGGCAGTTCCACCTCCAGATCCGGGCCGCGACGCTTGAACACGGGATGGGGCTGGACCTCCACCGTGACGTAGAGGTCCCCCGGTGGCCCCCCGGCGATCCCGGCGTTCCCCTGCCCGGCGAGCCGGAGGCGCGCCCCGTCCTCGACCCCTGGCGGGATCTCGATCACGATCTCCGCCTTCTCCCGCACCCGGCCCTCCCCGCCGCAGTTCGGGCAGGGCGACTCGGCGAACTCGCCCACCCCGCCGCACTCCGGGCAGGCCCGCACGTTGACGAACATCCCAAACATCGACCCCTGGCGGTATTCGATCTGGCCGCGGCCCTTGCAGGTGGGACAGGTCTTGAGCCCGGTCCCCGGCGCAAGGCCCGACCCCCGGCACCGGCTGCAGGCGGCGTAGCGGGCCGCCGTGGCGCGGAGCTTGGCCCCAAACGCCGCATCCTCGAGCGATAGCCGCACCCGGTACTCGAGGTCCTCCCCCCGCTGGGCGCGACCCGCCCGGTCGCGGGTCCGTACCCCCTCCCCGAAGAACATGTTGAACAGGTCATCGAACCCGCGCCCGCCGAAGAACTCGCCGAACGCCTCCCGGGTGCGCCGGAAGTCCCCCGGGCCGAAGTCGAACCCCTGCTCGGGGCCGGCGTGCCCGAACCGGTCGTACTGAGCCCTCTTCTGGGGGTCGGAGAGCACCTCGTACGCCTCGGCGATCTTGCGGAACCGGCGCTCCGCCTCCTTCTTGTCCCCCTGGTGGGCGTCGGGGTGGTACTCCTTGGCCAGGCGGCGGAAGGCACGCTTGATCTCGTCGGGTGAGGCGTCGCGCTTCACACCGAGGGTCTGGTAGTAGTCCTCGGGCAACGGCTACTCCTTATCCTCCTTGTCGTACGGGATGTAGTCCCCCCGCCCCGGCGTCGGGCCCCCATTGTCGGTCTGGGTGGCCTGTCCTGCACCCTGGTAGGCAGCCGCGGCCACTTCCCCCGCCAGGCGGCGGAGTTCCTCCATCCCGGCCCGGATCGCGCCCGTATCGGCCCGCCCGTCGAGCTTCTCCCGCAAGCTGCGGATTGCCGCCTCCACCTCGCCGCGTTTCGCGGCGGGGACCTTGTCCCCCAGCTCGCCGAGGGTCTTCTCGACCGTGTGCAGGAGGGTGTCGGCTTGGTTGCGCGTCTCCACTTCCTCCACCCGCCGCCGGTCCTCCTCGGCGTGCTCCTCAGCGTCCTTCCTCATCCGCTCGATCTCGGCCTCGGTCAAGCGTGACGTCTCCTTGATCTCGATCGAGGCGGACTTGCCCGTCGCCTTGTCCTTCGCCGTCACGTTGAGGATCCCATCCGCGTCGATTTGGAACGTGACGTCGATCTGGGGCACCCCCCGCGGGGCAGGGGGGAGGTCCGTGAGCTGAAACCGCCCCAGCGACTTGTTGTCGGCGGCCATCTTCCTCTCCCCCTGGACGACGTGGATCTCGACCTGGGTCTGGAAGTCGTCGGCGGTGGTGAACGTCTTCGTCTTCTCCACCGGGATCGTCGTGTTCCGCTCGATCAAGGGCGTCGCCACCCCGCCCAAGGTCTCGATGGACAGGGTGAGCGGGGTCACGTCGAGGAGGACGAGGGACTGCATGTCCCCGGCCAACACCGCGGCCTGGATCGCCGCGCCGAGGGCGACCACCTCGTCGGGGTTGATGTCCTTGTTCACCTTCGCCTTCCCGAACACCTCCGCCACGAGCTCCTGGACCTTCGGGATGCGGGTTGATCCGCCCACGAGGACCACCTGGTCGATGTCCTTGGCGCTGAGCTTCGCCGCGGACAGGGCGGAATCAACGATCCGCATCGTCCGCTCGAGGTAATCGGAGATCATCGCCTCGAACTTGGCGCGGGTGAGGGTCCGCTCGAGGTGCTTCGGGCCCTTGGCATCAGCGGACAGATAGGGGAGCGAGATCCGCGCCTCCATCCGGCTGGAGAGGTCCTTCTTCGCGGCCTCGGCTGCGTCCCGCAGGCGCTGCATCGCCTGGGGGTCCCCGCGCACATCGATCCCCGTCTCCGCCTTGAACTCCTCGACCAACCAGTCCGCAATCCGCCGGTCGAAGTCGTCGCCCCCAAGCTGGGTATCGCCATCGCTCGCCACGACCTCGAACACCCCCTCCCCGATGTCGAGGATCGACACGTCGAACGTGCCGCCGCCGAGGTCGTAGACGAGGATCTTCTGGTCCTTGTTCTTATCCAGACCGTACGCCAACGCGGCCGCGGTCGGCTCGTTGATGATCCGCAGCACCTCCAGGCCCGCGATCTTCCCGGCGTCCTTCGTCGCCTGGCGCTGCAGGTTGTTGAAGTAAGCGGGGACAGTGATCACCGCCTTCGTGATCTTCGTCCCGAGGAGCTCCTCCGCATCGCGCTTGATCTTCTGGAGGATGAACGCCGAGATCTGCTCCGGCGTGTACTCCTCCTCCCGCCCGTTCACCTTCACCCGGAACCGCCAGTCCGTGCCCATCTTCCGCTTCACGGAGAGCACGGTGCGGGTCGGGTTGAGGACCGCTTGGCGCCGGGCGAGCTGCCCGACGAGGACCTCCCCTCCGTCCGTGAACGCCACTGCCGACGGGGTGATCCGCTCTCCTTCCGCGTTCAACAGCACCTCGGGCCGTCCCCCCCGCACGAGGGCACCGCAGGAGAACGTCGTGCCGAGGTCAATCCCGATGATCTTCTCTTTCTCCGTCACGTTCGGACACCTCCTGATCTCTTCCCAAACTCACCTTCACCTTGGCCGGTCGCACCACGCGGCCATCGCGCACAAAACCGCGCTCGAATTCGGCCAGGATTACGTTCCTTTCTGCATCGGATTCCTCCACGAACAGGGCCTCGTGGTAGAGGGGGTCGAACGCCTTGCCCACCGAGTCGTACCCCTCGCACCCCAGCCGGCGCAGGGCCTCCTCGACCAGTCCCTGGACCTGGATCAGGCCCTCGCGGAGGGGGGAGGGTTCCTCATCGGCGTGGGCGAGGAGGGCCCGCTGCAGGGCGTCGTACACCGGGAGCAGCGCTAGCGCCGCCTCATCCCGTGCCTTCTCGCGGAGGATCTCCTGCTCCCGGGCGATGGCCTTGCGGTAGTTGTCGAACTCCGCCGCCAGCCGGACGAGAGCAGAACGCAGGCGCTCGATCTCCTCCCCCGGGGCGCCCGGCGCTTCCGGCCCCCCCCCCTCGGCGAGGAGCGGTTCGTCGTGGCGGTCTTCCGTCATCCTTCCTCCTTGGTCGAGCCGGCGGCGAGGAGCGCCCCCAGCCGGCCGGCCACGTACCGCGCTGCGGAGAGGGCACGTGCGTAGTCCATCCACAGCGGCCCGAGCACCCCTGCCACCCCGCTCCCCCCCAGGTAGGGGGCGGACACGAGGCTCAGGTCGGCGAGCTCGGGGATCGAGCCATCCCCCACGTGCACCGCGATCTCCTGCCCGCGGTCGTTCCCCAGCGCGCGCACGAGGTCCACGAACGCCGTCCCTTCCTCGAGGACGCGCAGCAACGCCTGGCCCCGATCGAGGGCCCATTCCGGAGATCGCACGGCGAGCTCGGCGAGGAGGTGGGGCCAGCCCTCGACGTAGAGCCCGTGGTCCGGTTCTCGCTCCGCCAGTTGCCGCAGGATCGCCAGTGCCGCCACGGCAGCCCGGCTGTGCCACCCCTCCGGAACCGGCCGCGCACCGAGCGGCGATTCGGCCAGCGTGTGATCCTGGAGCCAGCGGCTGAGGAACCCCTCCGCCTCCGCCAGCTCCTCGGGGGCGAGGTCGAGGTCGAGGGGGAGGAGCCGCGACTCCACCGTGCCGAGCTCGGACACGGTCACCGCGAGCACCGCCCCTGGCCGCACCCGCCGCACGAAGAGCGAGCTCGTGCGCATGTGCTCCCGCGGCGGGGGGATCACAAACCCCAGCTCCCGCGTCATCGCCGCAAGCAGGGTCGCCGCGCTGCGGAAGAGGTCGGGGAGCATCCCCAGCTCCACCTCGTGCCGCTCGGCAGGGACGGACGATGGCCCCTCCCCCAGCTTCGCCAGGTCGAGGAGCCACTCCGCGAAGAACTTGAACCCTTGGGCGGTGGGGACCCGCCCCGCCGAGGGGTACGGCTTCACGAGGTAGCCCTCCCCCTCGAGCGCAAGGAGCTCGTTGCGGATCGTGGCTGGACTGAACCGGTGCCGGTACTCCGTCACCAGCTCCCGCGACGAAACGGGCTGGCGGGTCCGGATGTACCGGTCCACGACCTCGATGAGGAGCCGCGCTCGCCGTCCCTGCACTTAGCACTCACCACCTTTGATTGCTAACTTGATGATAGACGGTCCACCCCGAAGTTCAAGTCAAGGTGGCGGCGTATCCTGGACGGCAGCCACGGTCCGCCGGGGGATGGTTCCCCCCTAGGTGGTCTTCCCGCAGCAGTGCTTGTACTTCTTCCCCGACCCGCAGGGGCAGGGGTCGTTGCGGCCAACCTTGTGCTCCTCGCGCCCGACCGGGGCGGTCGAACTGCGCGCCGCTCGGGCAGTGGTGGAGGTGGTGGCGCTCATCACCGGCGTCCGCACCGGAGCGGGCTCGGTGCGGACGGCGAGGCGGGGGTTGAGGAGGAACCGCAGCGCCTCCTCCTCCGTGCGCACGATCATCTCCTGGAAGAGCCGATGGGCCTCGCGCTTGAACTCGATGAGGGGGTCCGTGCCCCCGTAGGCGCGGAGCCCGATCCCCTCTCGCACCTCGTCGAGCTCCAGGAGGTGCTGGCGCCAGTTCTCGTCCATCGTCCGGAGGAGGACCATCCGCACGATGAGGGGGTAATGGGGGGAGAGCCTCGTCCACTGGGCATCGAGCTGGGCCTGGACGAGGTCGCGCACCGTCGCCACGAGGTCCTCGCGGCGGTGGAGGGGGAGCTCCGCCGGGGGCTGGGCGAGCACCTGACCGAGGTCCCGCTTCAGCCCGGCGAGGTCCCATCCCTCGGGGGCCGAACCCGGCGCGTAGCGGTCCACGAGGATCTCCCCGAACTCGCCGGCCATCTCCGCGAGGTGGGAGCGCAACGCCTCGTCGTCCGGGGTCTCCCCGGCCTCGGGGAGGAGGAACCTCTCCCGGAGCGCGTACACCGCCTCGCGCTGCTTGGCCATGATCTCGTCGTACTCCAGGAGCCGCTTCCTGATCTCAAAGTTCCGCTCCTCGACCCGTTTCTGAGCTCTGCGGATCGAGCGGGTGAGGAGGTCGTGGGTGATCGCCTCCCCCTCCTTCACCCCGAGGCGCTCCATGAGGGTAGCGAGGCGCTCCCCGCCGAAGATGCGCAGCAGGTCGTCCTCCAACGAGAGGAAGAACTGGCTCGAGCCGGGATCCCCCTGGCGGCCGCAGCGACCGGCGAGCTGGTCGTCGATCCGCCTCGCCTCGTGACGCTGGAACCCGACCACGGCGAGGCCTCCCCGCTTGATCGCGCCCTCCCACTCCGCGGCCCGGAACGGGCGGCCCACCTCGGCGCACCATTCCCGGATCCGTTCCAGCGCCGCCTTGTGGTAGGCGGGGTCGTCGTCCGCCGCGGACACGATCGCCTCCCGCTCCGCCGCGGCCTCCGCTCGGTACTTCTCCAGAAGCTCGCGGTACCGCTCCGGCTCCACCTCCGGGTCCGCCTCGGCCCGCGCCCGGGCCTCGGGGTTCCCGCCGAGGACGATGTCCGTCCCCCGCCCGGCCATGTTCGTGGCGATCGTGATCGCCCCCGCTCTCCCCGCCTGGGCGATGATGTGGGCCTCCTTCTCGTGGTACTTGGCGTTCAGCACCTGGTGGGGAAGCCCCCGCTTCTTGAGGAGCCGCGACAGGTCCTCCGAGTCCTCGATCGAGGTCGTCCCGATCAGCACCGGCCGCCCCCCCTGGTGGAGCCGCTCCACTTCGTCCGCCACCGCCTCGAACTTCCCCTTCTTCGTGCGGTAGATGATGTCGGGGAGAGCTTCCCGGATCAGGGGGCGGTTGGTGGGGATCTGGACGACGTCGAGGCCGTAGATCTCCTTGAACTCGTCCTCTTCCGTCTTCGCCGTGCCCGTCATCCCGGCAAGGCCCTTGTAGAGGCGGAAGTAGTGCTGGAGCGTGATCTGGGCGAGGGTCTGGTTCTCGCGCTGGATGGGGAGGTTCTCTTTCGCCTCGATCGCCTGGTGGAGGCCGCCCGAGTAGCGACGGTCCGGCATCAGCCGGCCAGTGAAGTCGTCGACGATGATCACGCGCCCATCCTTCACGATGTACTGCTGGTCGCGGTGGAAGAACATCCGCGCCCGGAGCGCCGTCTCGAGGTGGTAGCGGGCGGTGGTGGCCCCCGCGTCGGCGATGTTGTCGAACTTCAGGAGCTGCTCGGCCTTCCTCCACCCGGCCTCGGTGAGGGAGAGGCGCTTCTGCTCCTCGTTCACCTCGAAGTCCTCCCCCGGCTTGAACAGCTTGGCGAGCCGGGCGAAGTCGCGGTACTGGCGGGCCGTGTCCGCGGTGGGCCCGGAGATGATGAGCGGCGTCCGTGCCTCGTCGATCAAGATGTTGTCGATCTCGTCCACGATCGCGTAGTCGAGGGGCCCCTGCACCATCTGGGAGCGGCTGACGACCATGTGGTCGCGGAGGTAGTCGAACCCGAACTGGGCGTTCGTCCCGTAGAGGATGTCGCAGGCGTAGGCTGCCCGCCGCTCATCGGGGGGCGTCGTCTCCTGGAGGAGGCCCACCGTGAGGCCCAGGAACTCGTACACCGGCCCCATCCACGCCCGGTCGCGGCGGGCGAGGTAGTCGTTCACCGTCACGATGTGGACCCGCCCCACGAGGGCGTTGAGGTAGGCGGGCATGGTCGCGACGAGGGTCTTCCCTTCCCCCGTCTTCATCTCCGCGATCCGCCGCTGGTGGAGGACGATCGCCCCCATCACCTGAACGTCGAACGGGCGGAGCCCGATCGTGCGGGCGGCCGCCTCGCGCACCGAGGCGAACGCCTCGGGGAGGAGATCATCGGGGGTCTCCCCCGCGGCGAGGCGGGCGCGGAACTCGTCAGTCTTCGCGCGGAGGTGAGCGTCGGACAGGGCCCCGGCCCGGTCCGCCCACGCGTTCACCTCATCCACGCGCGGGAGGAGTTTGCGCAGGCGCTGTTCGTTCGTTTGTCCGAACAGGAAGTCAATCCCATACCGAAGGGAAGGCATAAACGACTATACGACTCCCCCCGCGGGGCCGCAACCGACCGGGAAGGCCCGGTCACGCCGTGGGTTCTCCCCCCTCACCTTCGGCTCCCCTCTCCCGCCGGGGGAGAGGCAGGTGAGGGGGGCGTGGCCCCCGGTCGCGCGCTAGAACCAGAGGGCGAGAGCCACCGCCGCCAGCGCGAGGACGACCCCCGTCACCCCGAGCACGAACGCCGTCTGCGCCTTCTGCGCTGCCTCGGCCCCCGCTCCCTGGGCGACCTGCGCGATCTGGACCTGCAGCGCCTGGACCTCGCGGTTCAGCGCCGTCTCCAGCGAGGAGACGCGCGTCGTGAGGGTCGTAATCTGCGGGGTCAGGTCCACCCCAGACCGCGTGCCCTCGAGGTTCTTGATCGCCCGCGACAGCCACTGTGCCGCGTCGTAGCGGAGGAGGGGCGCATTCCCGGAGAACTCGCCGCCCGCCCCGATGACGATGATCCCCCGTTGAACGAGGTCCTGCACCGCAGAGTAGGCGGGATGGGTCGTGGGCACATCCACGAACATCCCGCCGATGCCTGCGTCAGCGAGGCCAGGGGTCATCGCCCACAGCGAGAGGGCCACCATTCCGACTAGCCAACACACCACACGTCGCATCGCTCGATCGCCTCCTTAGGTTCAACGTGACCCACGCTACGGACCCGACGCCTCCCCCTCAAGGAAACGGGTTCCATCGCGAGGGGACGCGCGCCCGGAGAACAGGGAACGGGGTAGAATGCCCCCATGGCGGAGCATGGGAGGAAGAGGAGCTGGCAGGAACTGGCCCCCCTCGACCGGGGGGGGATGGCCGAGGCCTTGGCCGGGTTCCCCGTCCAATGCCGGGAGGGGCTGGCGCTGGGGGAGGGAGTGCCCCTGGACGGGCTCGCCGGGTTCTCGCGCGTGGTGGCCCTCGGGATGGGCGGATCGGGCATCGCCGGCGCGCTCCTGACGACCCTCCTCCCGGTGGAGGTCGTGCCGGTGCGGGACTACACGCTCCCCGGTTGGATCGGGGAGGAATCGCTCGCCATCGCCCTCTCCTACTCCGGGGACACGGAGGAGACCCTGTCCGCGTTCGACGAGGCACGGACGCGGACGAAGCGCGCGGTGGCGGTGACCTCGGGCGGGGAGCTCGGCGCGCGATGTAGCGCGAACGGCATCCCGTGGATCCGGATCCCGCCTGGCCACCAGCCCCGGGCAGCCCTGGGGTACCTCCTGTTCCCCCTCCTCGGCCTGTTCCGCCGCCTCGGGCTCATCCCTGACCTTGGGGAGGCCCTGGCCATCCTCGACGAGCTCGCCCGTGAGCTCGCCCCGGGAGGGGAAGAGAACGAGGCTCAACGGCTCGCCCAGCGCCTCGCCGGCCGCGTCCCGCTCGCCTACGGGGCAGGGCCCACCGCGCCGGTCGCGGTCCGCTGGAAGACCCAGGTGAACGAGAATGCCAAGGCCCCTGCGTTCTGGGCCGAGCTCCCCGAGCTCTGCCACAACGAGGTCGTGGGGTATGAGCTCATGGGCCGGCTCCTCCCCCAAGGGACCGTGGTCTTCCTCCGCTCCCGGCACGACCACCCACGGGTCGCGCGGCGGATCGCGATCCTCGAGGAGATCCTCACCAACCGGGGCCTCGACTGGATCGAGGTCTCCGGCCGTGGGGAAGGGCTTCCCGCCGAGCTCCTATCCCTCCTCTACCTCGGGGACTGGACGAGCTACTACCTTGCCCTCCTCGGGGGGGTGGACCCGACCCCGGTCGCGATCATCCGCGACCTGAAGGACCGCCTCTCCCGCTAGGGTCCAAGCCCTGGCCGTTCCCCTCCGCCCGCCGGAGCCCTGGAGGCTTCAGGCGTGGACCTCCCCTGCGAGGGTCATCTGGGGCACCCCCTCCTTGACAGGGAACCGCCTGGCGGAGTATCATCCTATCAATTCCGCAAGTGGCAGCGAGGGGGTGAGAACGGGGCACACGGGGCGGGGCAGAATCGACTTCGTACTTTCCCAGTACACGAGTGACGTGAAGGAGGAGGTCGTAGATGAAGAAGAGGCTGGGGTTGCTGCTCGGGCTTGTCCTGGTAGCGGGTTTGGTCGGCGTCGCGGCGTGTCCTTCCGTAGGTCTTCCTGTGGCCAAGGTGGATGCCATCGGCGGCGGCAACTACATCGTCTGGGTCCAAAACACCACCACCTGCGATGTGACGACGATCAAGGTGTTCCTCATGGTCCCCACGACGACGTTCCAAGTGCTCCCCTTCGGGCCGGCGGCAACGGCCACCGGTGCTGGCAGCGTTTGGACGATCCAGATCGCCGCCCCTGGGCTCAAGCCAGGTGGGCTGATGCTGCTGGGCCTGAAGGGTGTTTCCCCTGTTGTGCCGGGCACGTGTGAGGCGCTCGTGAAGTACCTATTCGTCAGTCCTCCGTGCCTAGAGTAGGGCGCCGGGGGACGCGGAGTAGCCTTGTGACTGGAACGCAGTAAGGAGGAACGAGGATGAAGAAGCTACTCGTAGGGGTGTTGATGGCGACCCTGGCGCTGGGGGCCGTAGCCCGCAATGGCGCGTGGGTTGACGAGATCGTGATGACGGAAGTCGTGCAGCTTGGTGAGGGCGTGGCAAAGCTCGCTGCCGGTGATCTTGATGTTTACGCATTCTCGATCACCGACCGCAACCTGTTCAACCAGGTGCGGGCGAACCCCGGGCTGAAGTACTATAGCTCGTTCGGTTCCTACAACGACCTCACGTTCAACAACGGGGGGGCGGGGGGCGCGTTCTTCAGCGATGGGCGCCTGAACCCGTTCGGGGTGGCCGCGATCCGCGAGGCGATGAACTGGCTCATTGACCGCGACTACATCGCCAACGAGATCATGGGGGGCCTCGCCATCCCCAAGTACACCTTGATCAACTCCGCGTTCCCGGATGCGGAACGGCACCGCGACCTGATCGAGGCCGTGGAGGACTACTACGCCTACGACTTCGCCAAGGCGGAGGCCGTCGTCACCGCTGAGATGGAGAAGCTCGGTGCGGTGAAGGTGGACGGGAAGTGGACGTACAACGGGAAGCCGGTCGAGATCATCGGCCTCATCCGCAGCGAGGATGAGCGCACCGGGATCGGGAACTACTTCTGCGACCAGCTGGAGAAGCTCGGGTTCACGACGGTGCGCCGGATCGCGCGGAGCGCGGATCTCGCCCCGCTGTGGCAGCGCACCAACCCCGAGGAAGGGAAGTTCAGCTTCTACACCGGCGGCTGGGTGGGCGGCATCGTGG
The DNA here is from genome assembly GCF_900465355.1 of Candidatus Bipolaricaulis anaerobius. Classification (NCBI taxonomy): domain Bacteria; phylum Candidatus Bipolaricaulota; class Bipolaricaulia (SeqCode); order Bipolaricaulales (SeqCode); family Candidatus Bipolaricaulaceae; genus Bipolaricaulis (SeqCode); species Bipolaricaulis sanaerobius (SeqCode). Next base: position 68,822 of record NZ_LS483254.1, read on the forward strand.
ACCGGGATGTGGGCGACAACTTCGACCAGTTCTACTCGAACCGCGTCATGCCCTACGCGCAGTGGGTCCAGGCCCCGTGGCCGGAGGACCTCCTCACCTACTCTGACCGGCTGGCCCGGAAGGACTACACCACCATGGACGAGCGGGCTGCTCTCCTTGAGCAGATGGTGTGGGCGGCCCTGAAGTTCTCGAACATGATCTGGGTCGTTGACCGCACGGGGTTCAACCCGGTCGTGGCGGACCTCTTCCTCGCGGCGGACGTGGCGGGCGGCATCTACTACTCCACGGAAGTCGGCCCCACCATCCAGTACCAGAAGGATGGGGTGCCGGTGGAGGGGGGGACGGTCCGGCTCGCCATGCCGACGCTCCTTCAGCAGCCGTGGAACCCCCTCAACGGGTCGAACTTCGTGTACGACATGTTCCCGATCCGCATCACCTCCGACACGGGCGTCGCCACCGACACGCGGGACGGGCTCTTCTGGCCGAAGCGGATCGAGAAGGCGGAGATCACCGTCCTCAAGGGGCTCCCGGTTGCGGCAACCCTGCCGTGGGTGACCCTCAACTTTGTGGACAAGATCGAGGTCCCGGGTGACGCGTGGGTGGACTGGGACGCCGCGAACCAAAGGTTCATCACCGTGGCGGAGAAGTACCCGAACGGGCTCCCGGAGGAGATGGCTCCGAAGCGGTACTCCCGGGTCTACTACCCGGCGGACATGTTCCAGACCGTCAAGCTGCACGATGGGAGCCCGATCTCGGTCGCGGACTTCGTGATGTTTATGATCCTCACCTTCGACCAAGGGAAGCCGGAGAGCGCGATCTACGACGAGGTCATGGTGCCGGAGCTTGAGCAGACCCTGCGGTCGCTCTGCGGCGTGAAGATCGTGTCCACGGACCCCCTCATCATTGACTACTACTCGACCATCTGGTACCTCGATGCGGAGTGGGCAGTGGCCGACTGGTGGCCGTACTACTCGCAGGGGCCGGGGTTCTGGCACGTGCTCGCCGTCTCGATCCTCGCTGAGGCGAACAAGGAACTCGCCATGTCGGAGGCCAAGGCGGATCTGTTGGGGGTCGAGTGGACGAACCTCATCGCGGGGCCGTCGCTGTCCATCCTCGCCAAGTACCTCGACGAGGCCATCGCCACCACCTACATCCCCTACGCGCCGACGCTCGGGCAGTACATCACGGCGGCGGAGGCTCAGGCCCGGTACGCGAACCTGAAGAAGTGGTACGAGGAGAAGGGCCACTTCTGGGTCGCCGATGGGCCGTTCTACCTTGAGAAGGCGTACACGACCGAGAAGATCATCGTCCTGAAGAGGTTCGAGGACCACCCCGATCCGGCGGGGCGGTTCGACTTCCTCCTCCAACCGAAGCAGTAGGGAGAACGACCGTACGCTTTTGGGGAACAACGAACGCCGGGGGTTGATCCCCCGGCGTTCTCTTAGTACACTGACGCCTCCAAGCCCTGCGCCATTGGAATCGGCGTAGGCTCAAGGAGAGGTGAGCGGGTCCCTATGAGAGCGAATCTACTGCAGCTCATGCGCTACTCCATTACCAAGGCCATCATGCTCGGGATCGCGCTCGTGATCGCGCTCTATCTCACGATCCTCATCGTCAACATGGGCGGGAGGCTCGACGAGGTCCGCAAAGCGGAGATCTCGTTCGCGGTCTCGCAGGCTGTGCTGGCCGATCCCGGCAACGCGGGGATCCCTCCGTCGGAACTGAAGAAGCAGATCGATGCCCGGACGGAGATCGAGTTCCGCAGACTCGGCCTAGATAAACCCTTCCTCCTCCGCAGCTTCAGCTACCTCACGACGGCGATGTCCCTCAGCCTCGGCCGCGCCGAGCAACTCGTGAGCGACAGCGGCTCCCGGCTGGTGAGGCTCATCATCCTCGAGCGCCTCCCCGCAACGCTCGTCCTCTTTGGGACAGCGAACCTCCTCATCTTCTTCACCACCCTGTGGGCCGGGCTTGCCCTGTCACGCCGCTACGGGAGCTGGGTGGACCGGGTGGTGGTGACCCTTGCCCCGACCTCCGCCGCGCCTGGCTGGTTCTACGGGATCTTCCTCATCCTCATCTTCGCCGCGGCCCTGGGGGTGCTGCCGTGGGGAGGCATGGTGGATGCCCCTCCCCCCAAGACGACGCTCGGCTATGCGGCCAGCGTCCTCCGCCACATGATCCTCCCCACGCTGGCCATGTTCCTGAGCGCGTTCTTCTCCTCGGTCTACGCCCGACGGACCTTCTTCCTCATCTACGCAAGCGAGGACTACGTGGACCTCGCCAAGGCGAAGGGGCTCCCCTCCCGGGCGATCCAGAACAGGTACATCCTCCGTCCTACGCTTCCCACGATCATCACCAGCTTCCTCCTCATGATCATCGCGATGTGGATGGGGGCGATCATCCTGGAGACCGTGTTCAACTGGCCCGGTCTGGGCAGACTCTACATGCAAGCCGTCAACATCAACGACACGCCCACCATCGTCGGGGTGATGGTCATCTACGGTTACCTCCTCGCCGCTTCCGTGTTCCTGCTCGAGTTCATCTACGCCATCGTCGACCCGCGGGTGCGGATCGGGGCGGGCGCGAAGAAGGGGGTCTAGGAATGCTTCAGAGGCTGAAGACACTCCAACGCTATCCTTCGGCCATCATCGGGATCGTCGTCCTCGCGATGCTCTTGACCGTTTCCATCTACGCCGTGATCGCCATCCCTTACGGCGAGGCGATCCGCCTGTGGCGCGGCGGGCCCGGGGTATGGGATGACAACCCACGGAACGCAGCCCCAGTCTGGTTCGACTGGTTCACAGGCGACAAGCTGCCGCGGACGATCATCGTCAGCACCGCGGATGCGGGGGTCAAGCGGGTCGAGCCGATCGCGGGAGGGAAGAGCCGCGTCGAGATCACGCTCCCGTTCACGTACAACTACGATCGCTTCCCAAGCGAACTCATCCTCAACTCGGAGGCCGTCTCGGAAAGCAGTACCCGCACGCGGTTCTCCGTCTTCTGGCGAACGCCGGCTGGGGACATGGTTCCCCTCGCCACCAACCGGGCGATGCGGGCCACCGATAACTACTACATCTCCCAGGACCTGAACGTCTCGTCCCAGCTTCCGGCGGGGACGGCGCGACCCGAGGTCGGCCTGTTCTCCGATTACGCCGTTTCGGCCCCCGAGAAGGAACGGACCCCCGTCAAGGGGAACTACGCCGTCGTGATCCAGGCTGAGATCCCCGAAGGGGCGGACTACAACGCGCGCCTCGTCGTGTACGGTACCGTGCACGGCGTGGCGGGGACGGACCACCGGCGGCGCGACCTGACGGTGGCCCTCCTGTGGGGAGCGCCGTTGGCCCTCGTGTTCGGCCTTGCCGCCGCAGTCGGAACCAGCCTGATCACGTTCGTCCTCTCGGGCATCGGCACCTGGTACGGCGGGGCGCTGGACGCCCTGTTTGAGCGGCTCACCGAGATCACGATGATCATCCCGTTCTACCCGGTCCTGATCATGATCGGTCAGTTCTACAATCGGAGCCTGTGGATCATGCTGGGGGTCACCATCGCGCTCAGCATCTTCGGGGGGGCGATGAAGACCTACCGGGCGATGTTCCTCCAGGCCAAGGAAACCCCGTACATCGAAGCCGCCCGAGCCTATGGAGCGGGGAACATGCGGATCGTGTTCCGCTACCTCTTGCCGCGGATCGTCCCCGTCCTGCTCCCCACCTTCGTGACCATGGTCCCCAGCTTCGTCTTCCTCGAGGCGTCCATCTCCGTGCTCGGGCTGGGCGATCCAGTGCTCCCCACGTGGGGGAAGATCATCAACGATGCCCAGACGAACGACGCCCTGTACAAGGGCATGTACTACTGGGTGGTCGAGCCAGCGGTGCTCCTCATGGTGACCGGATTCGCGTTCTCGATGCTCGGTTACGCGCTGGATCGGGTCTTCAACCCGAGGCTGAGGACGGTATGAACCAGATCAGAGCCATAAACCAGACCAGCACGTCCTCCCCCCGGCAGGGTTCCCCGGACCAAGGCAGCCAGAGCCTCCTCGACGTGCGAAACCTCTGCCTCCATTTCCGGACCTCGCGTGGCGTTCTCCAAGCCGTCGACGACGTGTCCTTCTCCATGCGGCGTCGACGCTCGATCGCCATCATCGGGGAGTCAGGATGCGGGAAAACGTCCCTCGCCCGGGCCATCCTCCGGCTCCTGCCGCGGAACGTCCACACCTACAAGGGGGAGGTCTACCTTGACGGGACGGACGTGATGAAGCTCTCCGATGAGTGGTTCCGGCAGAAGGTGCGCTGGACGAAGGTCAGCATGGTCTCCCAGGCGGCGATGAACGCCCTCAACCCCGTGCTCAAGGTGGGGGCCCAGGTCGCTGAGCCGCTCATCGTCCACGAGCGGATGACGAAGCGGGACGCCCTTGCTCGCGCCCGGGAGGTGTTCCGGATCGTCGGCGTGCCGGAGGACTTCCTCCAGCGCTACGCGTTCGAGCTCTCGGGGGGGATGCGGCAGCGGGCGATCATCGCCATGGCCCTGGTCACCAACCCCACCCTGGTGATCCTCGATGAACCGACCTCCGCCCTCGACATGCTCACCCAGGCCAACATCTTCAATGCCCTCAAGGACATCAAGAACCAACTCGAGGTGGGGTTCATCCTCATCACCCACGACATCTCGACCTCGAGCGACCTCGCCGATGAGGTGATCGTGATGTACGCCGGCCAGCTCGTGGAGCACAGCCTGTCCACCACAGCCTACCGTGCTCCGCTCCACCCCTACGCGCGGGGGCTGATGTCGAGCGTGCCCACGCTCCGCGGGGACAAGAAGCTCGAGTTCATCCCGGGCCAGCCGCCGAGCCTCATCAACCCGCCGAGTGGGTGCCGGTTCGCAGTTCGCTGTCCGCAGCGGTTCGAGCGCTGCGACCAGGAGCCCCCCACCTTCACCGTGGGTGAACACGGGGAGCTCGTGAAGTGCTGGCTCCACGCCAAGGAGTAGCCGAAACCATGGCCAACGATGTTCTTCTGTCGGTGAAGGATCTCCACACCTGGTACGAGCTCAAGAAGTGGGGGTTCCTCCACGCTGGCTACGTGAGGGCCGTGGACGGGGTCAGCTTCAGCCTGCACCGGGGTGAAGCCCTGACCATCGTCGGGGAAAGCGGGTCCGGGAAGACCACGCTCCTCAAGACGATCCTCGGCCTCGCCCCCAAGACGAAGGGCGAGATCGTGTTCGCCGGCCAGAAGCTCGATGGGAAGAAAGGGAGGATCGAGCAACTCCGGTCCAAGGTCGGTTTCGTTCAGCAGGATCCCTACGGGGCGCTCCCGCCGTTCATGACCGTGCGCAAGATCCTCGAGGAGCCGATGCTCATCAACAAGTTCGGCACGGGGGCCGAGCGCGAGCAGCGGATCCGTGAGGTCATGGAGGAGGTGCGGCTCCTGCCGGTGAACGACTTCCTGGCGAAGTACCCCCACATGCTGTCGGGGGGGCAGCAGCAGCGGCTGGTGATCGCGCGGGCGATGATCCTCCAGCCGTCGCTCATCGTGGCCGATGAGCCGGTGTCCATGCTCGATGCCTCGGTGCGGGTGGAGGTCCTCGAGCTCATGCGGCGCATCCAAACGGCCCACAACCTCGGGGTGATCTACATCACCCACGACCTCTCCACCGTTCGCTACTTCTCCGAGCGCGTGTTCATCATGTACGCGGCGAAGGTGGTGGAGCAGGCCGGGGTGGATGAGATCGTGCACAACAGCCTTCATCCCTATGCGAAAGCCCTCCTCGCCGCGATCCCGGACCCCGATCCCGACAACGCGCACCGGTACCGGGATGTCCCGTCGGGCGAGCCGCCGAGCCTCGTCAACCCGCCGAGCGGGTGCCGGTTCCATCCCCGCTGCCCGGTGAAGATCGAGGGCCGATGCGAGGTGGAAGTGCCCCCGGCCTTCGAGCCGGTAAAGGGCCACTTCGTCGAGTGTTGGCTCTACAAGGCATGATGCGCGGCCCGCGGGGACAGATCGCGAGCGCCGTGGTGATGATGGTGGTGGCGGTGGTCCTCGCGTTCCTGATGGTCCTGCGCCTGATCGAACCCACCCTCGGGTTATGTTTCGCCTCGTTCATCCTGTCGGTGGGGGGGATCCTCCTCGGCATGATCGGGCTCTCCCACTACGTGCGGCCCAGGGATGGGGGCAAAGGCTAGCCCCGTGACGTCAGGGTCGCACATCGCCTTCCGGGGCCGGGCGATCTCCGTCGCGGTGCGGGCGACCCCGGCCGGGCGGCGGGAGGTCGTGCTCCACCCCGGGGCGGCGGCGGCGCTCGTCCGCGATCGCGCGGGTCGGGTCCTCCTCGTGCGACAGCAGCGCGAGGGGGCCGCCGGTCCGCTGTGGGAGATCCCCGCCGGCGTACTGGAGCGAGGGGAACGACCGCTCGCCGCTGCGAAGCGGGAGCTCCTCGAGGAGACCGGCCTCACCGCCCGCCGCTGGCGCTACCTGGGGACCGTGTACCCCACGCCCGGCTACTCCACCGAGCGAACGTACCTCTTCCTGGCCGGGGATCCGTCCGGGGAGCCGGAGGCCCGGTCGGAGGTGGACGAGGTTTGCTTCCTCACCGTGGCCGAGGTCGAGCGCCTCGCCCGGTCCGGCGCGGGCGATGCCAAGACCCTCGCCGCGCTAGCGCTGGCCGGGGAATCCCCCTGAGTGGGAACCGCCTCACCGGCGTCCACCGGTACGGGAAAGCTCCCCCTCACCTCCCCTCGCCCCCTTGGGGGGAGAGGGACTACGGGTGAGGGGCGCGATCCGACATCGAACGCCGGGGGATCCGCACCCCGCGCTCGCGGGCAACCGCGATCGCCTGCTCGTACCCCGCGTCGGCATGGCGGGCGACCCCGAGGCCGGGATCCACGGTGAGCACCCGCTCCAGACGGCGGTCGGCGGCCGCGGTGCCATCGGCGACGATCACCATCCCGGCGTGGATGCTCTTCCCGATCCCGACCCCCCCGCCGTGGTGCACGCTCACCCACGTCGCCCCACACACGGCGTTGAGGAGGGCGTTCAGGATCGGCCAATCGGCGATGGCGTCGGAGCCGTCGAGCATCCCCTCGGTCTCCCGGTACGGCGAGGCCACCGATCCGGAGTCGAGGTGGTCCCGGCCGATCACGATCGGGGCCTTGATCTCCCCCTTCCGGACGAGGTCGTTGAAGAGAAGGCCGGCCTCGGCCCGCTCCCCGTACCCGAGCCAGCACAGCCGCGCCGGAAGCCCCTGGAACCGCACCTTCTCCTCCGCCTGTTGGATCCAGCGGCGCAGGCCATCGTCCCTTGGGAAAAGCTCCACCACTGCCCGATCGGTGCGCTCGATGTCCTTGGGATCGCCGGAGAGCGCCACCCACCGAAACGGCCCCTTCCCCGCGCAGAACATCGGGCGGATGTAGGCCTGGACGAACCCGGGGAAGGAGAAGGCGGTCTCGTGGGCGAGCCCCCCCTTCTCCGCCTGGGCGCGGAGGGCGTTCCCGTAGTCGAAGACGATCGCCCCCCTCTCCCTCATCTCCGCCATCGCCCGCACGTGGCGGACCATCGAGGCGTAGGAGAGCTCGATGTACCGTTGAGGATCGCGCTGACGCAGGGCAACGGCCTCGGCGTAGGCCATCCCGCCCGGCACGTACCCCGCGAGCTCGTCGTGGGCCGCGGTCTGATCGGTGACCACGTCCGGGATCGCCCCCTGCCGGAGGAGCTCCGGGTAGATGTCGGCGGCGTTCCCGAGGAGCCCGATGGAGATCGGCTCACCCTTTTCCTGGTGCTCGCGGGCGATGCTGAGAGCCTTGTCCAGGGAGTCGGTCCAGGTGTCGAGCTGACCAAGGGAGAGGCGGCGCTTTATCTTGTCGGGGTTGATCTCCACGATCAGGCCGACCCCATCGTTCATCGTGATCGCCAGCGGTTGAGCTCCCCCCATCTCCCCGAGCCCAGCGGTGAGGACGAGCCTCCCGCGGAGGGTGCCGCCGAAGTGCTGCCGGGCGCACTCGGCGAGGGTCTCGTAGGTCCCCTGGAGGATCCCCTGGGTTCCGATGTAGATCCAGCTCCCGGCCGTCATCTGCCCGTACATGGTGAGCCCCTGCCGCTCGAGCTCCCGGAATACCTCCCAAGTTGCCCACTCGGGAACGAGCATCGCATTCACGATGAGGACGCGCGGCGCATCCTCGTGGGTCCGGAACACGGCCACCGCCCGGCCGGACTGGACGACGAGCGTCTCGTCGCCTTCGAGCTCGCGGAGCGACCGGACGATCTGGTCGAAGTCCGCCCACGACCGGGCGGCCTTCCCCGTGCCCCCGTACACGATGAGGTTCGCCGGGTCGCCGGCCACCTCGGGGTCGAGGTTGTTCATGAGCATCCGCAGGGCGGCCTCCTGGGGCCATCCCTTGCAGGAGAGGTTCGTCCCCCGCGGGGCGCGCACCGTCCGCGCGTTCGTCTTTTCCATCGCGAGCGTGATGGTAGAACGAACCGCCGCCCCGGTAAAGGCCGTTCGCCCCGCCGGGGCCGTCTCGGGTAGAATGGCCGCCATCCACTAGGAGGTGGCAGATGAAACGGTCGTTCGTGTTTGCCCTGCTTTGCGTGGTAGGGTTTTCGCTCGCCCCGGTGTGGGGGGCGGAGGGGGGACAGGCGGGGAAGCTCGGGGTCGGGGGGAGCTTCAACCTCGCGCTGGGATCGCCGATCCTTGACGTGTTCTATGAGATGCCGACCGGGGACAACTCCGCTGCTCGGTTCACGCTGGGCGTGTGGGCGTTCGCCCAGGGGGCGATGGCGTTCTCGGTGGACGCCTCGTACCTCATCCTCCCGGCGCTCGACGGGTTCGCACCCTACTTCGGCGGCGGGGTGGGGGGGATCGCGGCGATGGCGGGGGGAATTGGCGGTGTCGCCCAGATCAACCTCTCCGCGAACGGGATCGCGGGGGTCTACTTCGCCCTGTCGGATACGTTCGGGCTCTACGGCCAGATCCGGCTGATCGGGATCGTGAGCCTGGCCAACATGCAGATCGCCGCCCTCCTCATGCCGGGGGTCGGCCTGTACGTCATGTTCTAGAACCCACGATCTTCGCGACCATGGCCGGGGCAGGCTCGCGGGCCTGCCCCGGTTCGTTTCGACCGGAGCGTCCCCTGGCGAGGGGTGCGCCGTCCTTCCCCGCGCTGCGCGACGCCCCTACCCTCATGACCGGTGGAGGGAAGAGCACAGTTGAAAGCCGTGATCGGTTCGCTCGTCCTGGTCGGGCTCCTCCTCGGCCTGGCCGCCCTCCTCGTGGGGACCGATCCCCCCCCGGCCGCGGTCGCGGACTACCTTCGCCTCCAGGAGGCCCGCGATCGCCTCCCCGGATCGCTCTCCGAGCTCGCATCACTGGCTGACCGTGACGATGGCGTGGGCTGGCAGGCCCGGGTCGCCCTCGGCCGGTGGCACCTCGCCCACGGGGCCCCTGCCCTGGCGGTGCCCATCCTCCGCTCCGCCCTCGCCCTCTACCCCACCTCCGACCTCCGGGCGGACCTCGCGCGGGCCCTCGAAGGAGCGGGCCGGGCCGCCGAGGCGCGCGGGGAGTGGGAAGCGCTCCTCCCTCACCCGGACGCGGTCCAGGCCGTCCTCCGGCTGGAGGGCGATCCCCTCCGGGCGGCCGCCGCTCTGACGAAGGGAGGGGCTCCGGGCGAGGCCCTGACCGTGCTCGCCGCGGTCGGGGGGACCGAGGCCGCGCTCGAACGGGCGCGGGCCCTCGCCGCCCTCGGCCGGCCGAAGGAGGCGCTCCCGGAGTTCGAGCGGTACCTTGCCTCCATCCCCGGGGATCGCGGGGTCCACCTCGAGTACGGCCGCGCGCTCGAACGGGCCGGGGAGCTGGACCGGGCCCTCCTCGCCTACCGCGCCGCCGGGGCGGCGGGAGCCTACGCAGCCGGGCTCGTCCTCGAGGCCCAGGGGCGGGCGGAGGAGGCGATCGCCGCCTACCGCCAGTCCCACGAGCCGGAGGCGAAGTGGCGGGCGGGGCGGCTCCTCGAGGCCCAGGGGCGCCCCCGCGACGCGATGGACCTCTATTGGGAGCTCGCCCGCGGCACCTCGCGCGTGCGCGACGATGCCGCCCTCCGCCTCTACCTCCTCCACCGGGAGCGGGGGGAGGCGACCCAGGCGGCGGACGCCGCCCGCCTCCTCTCCCCGGCCCTCGCCTGGCTCGCCGGCGTGCCGGCCGCTCCGTTCGCCACGGCCGCGGACCCACTCCCGTCGTTCCCCCCAGCCATGGCGCTGGCCGATGCCCTCCTCTCTGCGTCCCCGAGCGGGGACGGGCGGCAGTGGGCGGAGGTGGAGCTCGCGATCGCGGAGAGCCGCGGCTCCCCAGCCGACCGGCTCGCGATCGGCGAGTGGCACCTCCGGCACGGCGACTGGCGCGCCGCGTTCCGGGTCGGGAGCGGGGTCCTCCCGAGCGTCCCCTCCCCCCGCGCCTACCGCCTGGCCTATCCCCTGGCGTGGTGGGACACCGTGGTCCACTGGGCGGGGGAATACGGGGTGGATCCGTACCTCGTCCTCGCCGTGATCCGTGAGGAGAGCGGCTTTTCCCCCACCGCCGTCTCCTCCTCCGACGCCCGGGGCCTGATGCAGCTCCTCCCCTCCACCGCCCGCTGGATCGCGGAGGAGAAGCTCACGATCCCGTACCGGGAGGGGGACCTCTTCTCCCCCGCGGTCAACATCCAGCTCGGGACGTGGTACCTCGGCTCCCTCCTCCGCGAGTCGGGGGGGGACCTCGCGTGGGCCGTGGCCGCCTACAACGGGGGCCCGGGGAACCTCCGTCGGTGGACGGCCGGGGGGATCGCGAGCTCGGCCGACCTCCCGGCCCACCTCCGCGCGACCGAGACCCGCGAGTACCTGGGGAAGGTCCTCACGAGCTGGCTCACCTACCGTTGGCTGTACGGGAGTTGACGGCGATCGTCGGGGAGGGGGCGACCACGGTGGTGTGGGGCGGGATGTCGGTCCGCACCACAACCCCGGCCCCGATCCGCGCCCCCTCCCCCACCCGGATCGGCCCCAAGAGCACCGCCCCCGCCCCGATCACGACCCCGTCCTCGATCGTCGGGTGGCGCTTCCCGCGCTTCCGCGACACGCCGCCCAGGACGACCCCGGAGTAGAGGTGGACGTCGTTCCCGACCTCGGCCGTCTCGCCGATCACCACCCCCATCCCGTGGTCGATCGTCACCCTCCATCCGAGCCGAGCCCCGGGGTGGATCTCGACCCCGGTCGCGGCCCGCACCCCGTGGGCGAGGACCCGCGCCAGAAGCCGCAGCCTGTGATTCCACAGCCAGTGGTGGATCCGGTGCAGCCACACCGCATGGAGCCCGGGGTAGCAGAGGACGACCTCGAGCGAGGACCTCGCCGCCGGATCGCGGGCCCGCATCGCGGCGATGTCGTCGCGGATCCGGCTAGCCACCATCCCCTCCCGGGACCCGGAACAGCGGGGTGGAGAGGTACCTCTCCCCTCGGTCGGGGAGGACCACCACGACGGTCTTCCCGGCGCACTCCGCCCGCCCGGCAACGCGGAGCGCCGCGGCGAGGGCGGCCCCGGACGAGATCCCGGCCAGGATCCCCTCCGTGCGGGCGAGCCGCCGCGCCATCGCCTCCGCCTCGTCCGCGGCCACGGGGAGGACCTCATCGAGCACCGCCCGATCGAGGACCGGGGGCACGAACCCGGCCCCAATCCCCTCGATCCGGTGTACGCCCGGGCTCCCCCCGGCGAGGACCGGCGACGCCTCCGGCTCCACCCCCACGATGCGGACCCCGGGCCGGCACCGCTTGAGGAACCGCCCCACGCCGGTGATCGTCCCGCCGGTCCCGATCCCGGCGACGAACACGTCCACCTCCCCGCCGGTGTCCCGCCAGATCTCCTCGGCCGTGGTGCGCTCATGGGCGCGGGGGTTGGCCGGGTTTTCGAACTGGTTCGGCAGGAACGCCCCCCGCGCGGCCAGCTCCTGCGCCGCGCGCACCGCCCCGGCCATCCCCGCCGCGGCGGGGGTGAGGACGAGCTCCGCCCCGAGGGCGGCGAGGATCGCCCGCCGCTCGGGGGACATCGCCTCCGGCATCGTGAGGACGAGCGGGTACCCGCGGAGCGCGCACACGAAGGCGAGGCCGATCCCGGTGTTCCCCGACGTCGGCTCGACCACGGTCGTCCCTGGCACGAGCGCGCCCCGCTCCTCGGCGTCGGCGATCATCGCCCACGCCACCCGGTCCTTGACGCTCCCGAGCGGGTTCCACATCTCGAGCTTGGCGAGGATCCGCGCCCCGGTCCCCTCCCCGAGCCGGAGACGGACGAGGGGGGTGTTCCCGATGAGCTCGGTCACGGCCAGATGGACGGGCACCCTAACCTCCCGGGAGGCGATGAGAAGATCCTGTTCCGAAGTGGACTACCGCGACGGGGGGACGCCGCGACAAAGGCGACCACCCCGGCAGAACCCCTGTCCCCTCACGCGCACGCACCCCCGTGACCGAAGTTGGGGCGGAGGGTAGCGCGTCCCCGCCCCGCCGTCAACCCCGTATCCTCTTGGCCGTTCCCGCCCGGGGAGATCCGCCTGCCGTGGCACCCCCGGTCGGGGGCCCTTCCCGGAGACCCTGGGTCGGCGCCGCTCGCCCCGCCCTCTCCCCCAAGTTCCTTTTCCCCTTCCTTGAGGGAGGGGCGCGGGGGAGGGTGACCCCCTCACCCTCCCCTCTCCGGGGGGGAGGGATTGAAGGTGAGGGGGCGGTCGCTCGCGGAGCCCGGCCTCCGCCCGACGGCCCCACCGCCCACGGTGACAGCCATCACCCCGGAACTCTTGACAGGGGACGGCGGGGTCACTATCATCGGCCATGTATCCTCTGGCAAAGGGAGGTGGTGGGCGGGACGAAGGGACTCATGGGTTGGCGGGGTTTCGGGATCCCGAATGTGTGGAACCACAAACTGAAATTGACCTAGGTACTAAGGAGGATGGATCTATGAAGCGGGCTCTCGCAATTGCAGTTGCGCTTTGTACGTTGGGAATCGTGGGGTTCGGTCAGATCACGGGCAAGTGGACGGGCAACGTGTGCCTCCTGCCTACCACCACGCTGACGAGTGGCCTGACCATCGGGTACACGATCAATGGGATCACGATCACGAGCATCAGCAGCTTCGGCGCCACGGGGCTCACCGGGGAGCAGTTCGCCCTCACGGGCGCGTTCGGCCCGTTCAACCTCAGCGGCAACATGTACTTCGATGTCACCGATGTTGCCTACATGGGGAGCAAGATCTCGACGAGCTTCGACTTCGCCGGGGTCGGGGTCGGCCTGAAGGTCCTGCACTGGGACTCAACCTACACCGCCAACATGTTCACCGACAGCAGTGTGTTCCCGTACACCCGGCCGTTCCGGGAGTACCCGATCCTTGTAGCAAGCCCGTGTCAGACGGAGCCGGGCGTGTGGGGCATGATGTACATCCTGACGGGGAAGGTGGAGCCGCTCAACGTCCGGGCCTCGTTCGTCGACTGCTGCGAGGGGATCGAGTTCTACGACCTCTATCTGTGGCTGGACGACGTCTCCCTGTGCTGCGGGATCGCCCTCGATGCGGAGGTCTACTTCCTGAAGGAGGGCGGCTTCCAGTACCTGTCCCTCTCCGGGTTCAGCATCCCGCTCTGCTGTGGCGTGTACTTCGACTTCGGGATCGAGTTCGGGGTGGACTACAAGGAGATCTCGTTCACGCCAGGGTTTGAGGGGCTCGGGGTCGAGGGGTGCTTCACCGTGTACGGCGACGCCCTGTTCGACGAGGACGCGCCGATCTGGGAAGGGATCGAGATCTACGGGTTCAGCCTCAAGTGCACGCTCGGCGACTGCAACTACTTCGAGATGATCGAGGCGTTCGACCCGGGGTGGATGAACACCTACGTCCTCTCGAGCGCGGATGACTTCAACATCGGGTGCGGCGAGTTCGAGCTCATTAAGCTCGGGTTCTGCGGCGCGGCTTGCTGCGGCGGCCAATACACCGTCGACCTCAAGATCTGGTTCGGCGAGGCGGGTGGCCTGTTCGACATCACCCGGTTCGGGTTCGCGGCGGGGATCCCGCTCATGCAGAACCTGACCCTCAACGTGACGGGCGCCATGCCGGCCGGCGGCACCTGCCAGGTCACTTCGACCTTCTGCGTCGGCTGGACGTTCACGTTCTAGTTTAGTTTCTGTAGTCGGGGCACGTCCCCGACGACGATCACGGGCCCCGGACTCCGGGGCCCGTTCTTTTCCCCCTCACCCTGCCCTCTCCCCCCATCGGGGGGAGAGGGATTGAAGGTGAGGGGGGGGAGGGAAAGAGAAGGGCCCCGGCTTGGCCGGGGCCCCCACAGCTCGATCCGACTTAGCGGCAGCCCGCCTCGGATTCGACATACTCGATGTCGTAGTGGATGAACGTGCAGTCAGGCCAGGTGGCGCGGCCCGAGCAGAACCCGACGCGGAAGTTAGCCGACGGCAGGAGCGCCGAGGCCCCCGGCCGTGCGCTCAGGATGAGCGGGTTCGCCCCACCCGGCGGGTTCACCTTGCACGACCGCAGGTAGACGATGCTCTGGGGTCGCGAGGCTGGTTTGGCCACCCCGTCGCCGTCGGTGTCGAGGTACAGGGTGAGCTGCATCGAGGTCGCCCCGGTGAGGTCGAACGCGAGGTCGGCCCACCCGGAGCCGATCGTCCCCGTCCACACGAGCTTCGTGATGCCACCGGAGGCAGTGATCGCCGGGCTCGGCCCGGCGGGAGTGAACACGCGGTTCGCGAACGTCCCCCGGGTTTCGAGGGTCACCGCGAACGGCCGCGGGGAGGTCCAACTCGCGTCGCCGGCGACGGTGACATGCCACTTGTTCTCCACGTCGCCCCACACGTAGATCCCGGGGCGGTCGATCGTCGGCATCCCGGGGAGGGTGGGAGGAGGCGGCGGTGGCGTGCCAACCTGGATCGTGCGCGTCGTGGTCCCGGTGGCGCCGAGGTTGTCGGTGACGGTGAGGGTGACGACGTAGACCCCGGCCAAGGTGTAGGCCTTGGTGATGGGCATCCCCGTCCCGGTCGTGCCATCGCCGAAGCTCCAGCTGTAGGCGGTGATCGTCCCATCCGGATCGGACGAGGCCGCTGCGTTGAACGTGACGTTCTCCCCCGGATCGGGGTTCGGCGGGGAGAAGGTGAACGACGCCGTAGGGGGCTGGTTCGGCGTCCCCACGGTTACGGTGCGGGTGGTGGTGGCGGTCGCGCCCCGGTTATCGGTGACGGTGAGGGCCACGGTGTAGGTGCCACCGGAGCTATACCGCTTCTGGATCTGGGATCCGGTCCCGGTCGCCCCGTCGCCGAAGTTCCAGGCCCAGGATGTGATCGTGCCGTCGGGGTCGCTCGACCCCCGGCCATCGAACGTGATCCACTGGTTCGGAAGCGGATTCGCTGGCGAGAAGGTGAACGACGTCGTCGGGGGCTGGTTCGTGGGAAGGATGATGGTGAATGGCGCGCTCGCCTCCGCCCACGAGCCACTGGGCACGTTCGCGGCGAGCCAGGAGCGGACCTGGGATAGGAACAACGCCCCGTTCGTGGCGAGGATCGGGAACCCCGTGCCGTAGCTCGTCGGGAAGTAGGGGATCACCCGGTCGGAAGCGAACCCGACGATCTGCTCGGGGCCCACTGGCTCCGCCGTGGTGTAGGAGTAGGCCGTGGTCCGCGGGAGCTGGGTCGTCCCCGCGGGAAGCTGGGGGCTTGGCTCCCACCGGTTGGGGAAGATGAACACCGCCCGCCCCGCCGCGTCGAGCTCGATCAGGTACACGTAGCTCGCCCGGGACAGGGTCACCGTGACCCGCACCGGCTCGCCCACGGCGTAGGTGGACTTGTTGGTGGCGACGGTGAACCCGAGCGCCGGCACGGCCGCGGTGATCGTCACCGGACGGGTGTTGTTCGCCTCGTCCGATTCGCTCACCTGACCGTTGGCGTCCGCTATCGCGGTGAACGTCTCCGGGGAGGTCGAGAGAGGCAGGCTGAACGTCCGCATCGTGGACGCCCCGGCCGCGAGGGACGAGACCGTCGCGTCCTGGTACGAGGCCGCTCCCTGGAGCCGCAGGACGAACGAGCCCGCGGAAGCGGACCCCTGGTTCCGCACCGTCACCTGGAACGTGACCGTGGACCCGAGGGTCGGGGTCGGCGGACTGTAGGTGATCGCGTCCACCACGAGGTCCGGACGGGCCACCGGCCCGGTCACGGTCACCGGACGGGTGTTGTTCGCCTCGTCCGATTCGCTCACCTGACCGTTGGCATCCGCCGTGGCGGTGAACGTCTCCGGCGAGGTCGAGAGCGGTAGGCTGAACGTCCGCATCGTGGACGCCCCGGCCGCGAGGGACGAGATCGTCGCGTCCTGGTACGAGGCCGCTCCCTGGAGCCGCAGGACGAACGAGCCCGCGCTCGCCGAACCCTGGTTCCGCACCGTCACCTGGAACGTGATCGTGGACCCGAGGGTCGGGTTCGGCGGACTGTAGGTGATCGCGTCCACCACCAGGTCCGGACGGGCCACCGGCCCGGTCACGGTCACCGGACGGGTGTTGTTCGCCTCGTCCGATTCACTCACCTGACCGTTGGCATCCGCCGTGGCGGTGAACGTCTCCGGCGAGGTCGAGAGGGGCAACGTGAACGTCCGCATCGTGGACGCCCCGGCCGCGAGGGACGAGACCGTCGCATCCTGGTACGAGGCCGCTCCCTGCAGCCGCAGGACGAACGACCCCGCGGAAGCGGACCCCTGGTTCCGCACCGTCACTTGGAACGTGACCGTCTGCCCCAGGGTCGGCGTCGTTGGACTGTAGGTGATCGCGTCTACGATGAGGTCGGCCTGGGCCACGGTCTGGGGCCGGGCCTCGAGCCGGCCCGCGCCGAACGCATACGGATCCCCCATCGGAACGCAGAACGCAAGGATCCGGCTCGCAAGCGAGCTCCGGTTCAGGCTCGGTGCCTCCGCCTTGAGCAAGGCGGCGACCCCGGCCACGTGTGGCGCCGCGGCCGACGTCCCGGGGAACGGGCTGTAGTAGCTCACCCCGGTCGTGACGTTGTCCGGGGCGGCGAGGTCGGGCTTGGCGCGCCCGTCCCCGGTCGGCCCGCGCGAGGAGTAGGGGGCGATTGGCCCACTCGTATAGTTCGTCCAGTTGATCGCCCCCACCGACAGGACCTCAGCTGCGTTCGCCGGGGCGGGCATGCTCGATTCGGACACGGCGGGAGTGAGGTCGTGGACGATCGAGAACACCGAGAGGCGTCGCGTGGCCCCGCTCGCCTTCTGGATCCGCACCCGGTACGTCCCGCTCGACCCGGCGGTCGTGGTGATGCGCTCCGTCGGCTGCTCGGTCCCGCCCTGGGTAGCGGTGGAACTCGCGACAAGCGTGCCGGTCGGGCCAAAGAGGTAGAGGTCGTAGTCGTCCCCCGTCGCCGGCCAGGCGTCCCACGTGAGGTAGAACGCGATCTGCTGCCCGGCGGTGGCGGCGAAGGTGACTTCGGTGTCGTGCCATCCATCGGAGTTCCCATCGGTGAACGTGGCCCCGTAGTGCTTCTGGCCACTGTTCCCCGCCGCCTGGATCCACAGGATCCCGGCCGAGGTCGCCCGGCGGGCGATGTCGGCGATGGTCCCGGTGCCATCGTAGAAGTTCGTGTTGTACCAGCCCAACGAGTGGTTGATGATGGAGATCCCCTCGGAGATGCAGTACGTCACCGCGTTATCGAGGTCCACTTCGTTCCCGATCTTCACGAGGTAGAGCTGGGCATCGGGGGCGATGTCGTACACGATCTGGGCCACGGCCGTGCCGTGGGAGATCCCGGTTTCGATCCCGGTCCCGGTGAAGTCGCGGGTGACGACGGAATAGGGGAGATCGCCCTGCGCTTGCGAGGTGGCAAGGCCGCTGAACCCGAGGTCGATCACCGCCACCTTCACCCCCGACCCGCGGATCCCGGCGGAGTGGAACGCGGATGCGCCGACGAGGCTCGCCCCTTGGGACGTGACCGCGAGCTCATGGGGGATGTACGGCAGCCGCACGTAGACCCCCGGACCGACCTGGGCGAGGAAGCTCTCCAGCTGGGAGAGGGGGACCGACACCTTCGTCAGTCCGAGGGGGGAGGAGACCGGCTCCACCGCGACCCCGAGCGGGGCCACCCCGCCCTTTGACTCGATGACGAGGGTCACCGCGTCCCCGGCCGGGGAGAGGGGGATCCCGAGCATGCCCGCCACCTTCGTCAGGGCATCGCGGGCCTGGGCCGGGACCTTGGTGAGGGCGGTGAGGACACCGGTCGACACGACCTGCCGCGTCGCGGCAACAAACGTCTCCAGGGCTCCATCCACATGCGGGTTCCTCTTCTCCGTCTTCGTGATCGTGACGGGTCCGATCGAGAGGGGAACGCCCACCCTCGTCGCCTCCGGCGCCCTGGTGCCCCCCGCCGGGAGGTAAGTAAGGAGCTGGACCGATTCCTTGACCCGCGTCGAGCGGGCCGACACGCCGGCGAACGATTCCGCCCGCCACGGGAGGACGACGCCGATCGCCCGCCCCCCGTACCGGTAGATCTCGAGGCCAGCGGCCTGGAGCTGGGAGGCGTAGGGCGTGAGGTCGGCGAACCGCGCGGCGACGTTCGGCGCCCAGGTCGTGAGCGCCTGGGCGACGTCGAACCTCGCCATGCCGATCCCCACGAGGAGGTACACCTGGTTGTAGAGGGCGGCCTCGTTGTAGTCCTTCACGGTCGCGGCGAGCCCGGCCCCCGCCGCTTGGGCAACGACCGCGTCCCACGCCGCCCGGTCCGCATCGAGGGCGACGATCTCCACCTGGCCCAGTCCGGCACACCCGAACGCCAGGATCAAGGCCACGGACAGTAACGTCGGGGCTCGTCCCCGACGAACGTTCTTATTCCAGCGCTCTCTTGTCATCCTCATCTTCCTCACCCCTCCGCCGGGTACGGGGTGAACGGCGGTCGCACCGCCCTCACCGCCGGATCGCGGCCCAGTTCAGGGAGGAGGCCGATCGGGATGAGGAGGTCCATCAGCTCCCCCGTGGAGCTGAGGACGTACGGCTCAAGGTCCTCGGCGAGCGCCCCGCTCGCCTCGGCCACCACCCGCACCCGGAGCCCCATCCGCTCCAGGCCATAGTCCCGCGCCGCCCCGAACCAATCCGGATGCTGGACGAGCGCCCACAGGGTCGGATCGAGGTTCACCCCCTCCGGCACGCGCGGGAGCTTGAGGGGAAACTCCACCACGGTGAGGGTGACCGAACACCCCCTCTCGAGGAGCCCGAGCTCTTGGAGGAGGGAGACGAACGCCTCCCGCGGCGGGACCATCACGTCGCCCCCCGTCCACACGATGAGCTCAGCGCGGTCGCGATCCCCGCGCAGGATCGCCCTCTCGATCCCCTCCTCCATCCCCACGAGGAAGTGATCGCCGTCCAGGTACAGGTAGACCCCTCCCGCGAGGAGTTCTTCCTCGTCGTCCGCGCCGCGCACCACGAGCCCGTCCGCGGTGAACACTGCGGTCGGGGTCCCGAGGTCCTCCGCCCGCGCCGCCAGTTCATCCACCGCTCCGGCGGGCGGGGCGACCTCGCCATAGAGGTAGACGGGCGTCTCTGCAAACGCTGTCCCCGTCACCAGAACGACCGCCAGCACGACCACCATCCGCTTCACCATGGGTATCCCCCCTTGTGCTCGAGGGAATATACAGTGCGGAGGCCGGACCGGTTCCCCTCGCCCCCCGGCGCCGTGGGGAACGGCCCCCCTCACCCTGCCCTCTCCCCCGGAGGGGGAGAGCCCCCCCACCTTGCCTCTCCCCCCGCTGGGGGGAGAGGAATCAAAGGTGAGGGGGAGCCGTCGTAGCGGCGGGGCGCGCCCCCACTTGCCCGCGGCCCGCGGGCGGGAAACAATCGGGGCATGACGGGATCGCGGTTCGCGCGCCAGATGGCCCTCCCCGCGATCGGCCGGGAGGGCCAGCGCCGGCTTGGGGAGTCCTCCGCCCTCATCGTGGGGTGTGGGGCGCTCGGGTCCCACACCGCGGAGGCCCTCGCCCGGGCCGGGATCGGCCGGCTCATCCTCGTGGACCGGGACCTCGTCGCGGAGACGAACCTCCACCGCGTCGCCCTGTTCACCCCCCCCGACCTCGGGCGGCCGAAGGCGGAGGCCGCGGCGGAGGCCCTCCATCGCCTCGCCCCGGACGTCGCCATCGCCTCCCACGTCGCCCATCTCGGGCCCAAGCTCGCGGAGGAGGTCGTCCCGCAGGTGGACGTCGTCCTGGACGGGCTCGATAACTTGGAGACCCGCTACCTCATCAACGACGCCTGCGTCAAGCACCGCGTGCCGTGGGTCTACACGGCGGTCCTCGCCACGCACGGAATGACGATGCCGATCGTCCCCGAGCAGGGGCCGTGCTTGCGGTGCCTGTTCCCTGACCTCCCCCCGCCCGGGACGATCCCGACCTGCGCCGAGGCCGGGATCCTTGGCCCCGTCCCCGCCGCCCTCGCCGCCTGGCAGGCAACGACCGCGATCCAGATCCTCGTCGGGAGCGCGGACCTCGCACCAGGGCGGCTCGTCCACCTCGACCTGTGGGCCGGTCGGGCGGAGACGATCTCCGTCGCCCGCGCCGCGGGGTGCCCATGCTGCGGGGAGCGCCGGTTCGGGTTCCTCCCCTGATCCTCCGCCGCGGCCTACGGGCGAGGGTACACTGGGCCCCATGGACCGGACCCAGGTCGTGATCGTGGGCGGGGGGCCGGCGGGGTACGTCTGCGCCCGCCGGCTGGGGCAACTGGGGGTGGAGGCGGTGCTCGTCGAGAGGGCGCACCTCGGCGGGACGTGCCTGAACGAGGGCTGCATCCCCACCAAGGCCCTCTACGCAGCCACGTCCCCGTTCGGCCACCGTCGGACGTTCGCCCGGATGGGGATCGCACTCGACGTCACGGCGGACCTCGCGGCGATGCGGGCGTGGCTGGACGAGGTGATCGTCGGCCTGCGGGGCGGGGTGGAGAAGCTCCTCGCCGGATCGCAGGTGGACGTGGTCGCCGGCGAGGCCCGGATCGCCGGGGCGGGGGAGGTTCGGGTGGTCACCCCGCGCGGGGAGAGGACGCTCGCCGGCGACGCGATCGTCCTCGCCACGGGATCGAGCCCGATCGAGCTCCCCGGCCTCCCGTTCGACGGGGAGCGGGTGTGGTCATCGCGGGACGCGCTGGAGCTTCCACGCGTGCCGGAACGCCTCGTCGTGGTCGGGGGCGGGGTGATCGGGCTTGAGCTCGGGACCGTGTACCGGCGGCTGGGGAGCGAGGTGTGGGTGGTGGAGCTCCTCGACCGCCTCCTCCCCGGGGTGGGGCTGTCCCGCCGCGGCGAGGCCCTCCTCCGTCGCGCCCTGACCGCTCAGGGGATCGAGGTCCGGCTCGGGGCGCGCGCGGAACGGCTCACGGGAAGCGGGGTCGTCCTCCGCACCGGGGCAGGCGAGGAGGAGGTCCCGGCGGATGCCGTCCTCGTGGCGGTGGGCCGGAAGCCCCAGCTTGACAAGCTTGGCGTGGAGAACGTGGGGGCGAGGATCGAGCGAGGGTACGTGGCCACGGACCGCGCGTTCGCAGCTGCCCCGGGCGTGTACGCGATCGGCGACGTGCGCGGCGGATGGCTCCTCGCCCACAAGGCGTCGCACGAGGGCCTCGCCCTCGCCGAGCTCCTCGCCGGGGATCGGGTGGCAGGGGGGGAGGCAGTGGTCCCCCAGGCGATCTTCACCCAGCCCGAGGTGGCCCTGGTGGGGATCCCCCTCGATGAGGCCGCCGCCCAGGGCCTGCCCGGGGGGAGGTTCCCCCTGGCCGCGCTCGGCCGGGCGTGGGCGGAGGGGGAGACCGAGGGGCAGTTCCAGGTCGCGGCCGACCGCGACGGAAGGGTCATCGGCGCGGAGATCGTGGGGCCCCACGCCTCGGACCTCATCGCCGAGGCGACGCTCGCGATCCAGGCCGGGCTCACGGTGCGCGAGCTCGCGGAGACGGTGCACGCCCACCCCACGTTCCCGGAGGGGCTGTGGGAGGCAGCCCTCGCCCTCCTCGGCCGGCCGCTCCACACGTCCTAAACGGGGGTTCAGGAGCGACCGGCGAGCCACATCGCGAGGATGAGGAGGACGAGCAGGACGAGGGGCACCGCGATCGCTGGCCGGGCCCACCGCCGGAGGATCGCCTTCTCGGGGGGGCTGACCTCCCCCGCCCGCGGGTAGCGAACGTCCAGGTGCTGCGCCTTCTTCAGCATCTTCACGGACTGGGAGATCTTCCCCTGCCGGCGGTACACGACCCCCAGGTTGTGGTGCGCGGAAGCGTGGTGGGGATCTTCCTCCGTCGCCCGAAGGTAGGCGTGCTCGGCCCGGGTCAGGTCCCCGCTCGCGAAGTAAAGGTTCCCCAGCCGGAACAGGACCTGGGCCTTCGCCTCCCCGTAGCGGAGGGCGTCCATGAGGAGGGCGATCCCCTCCTCGTAGCGGCCCGCGCAGCGGAGCTCCTCCGCCCGGGCGAGGGCGTCCTGCACGACCTCCGCCCGCGCCGCCGGGGTCAGGCCCGTGGGGTCGGGCAGAGGAGCGAGATCCGTTCCTTCACCGTCTTGATGTCGAGCCATGTCTGGTATTTGGGGCTCCCCTTCGCCTTGCTCGCGTTCCGCAGGAGGTAGCTCGGGTGGTACATGGGGAACACCTCGATCCCCCCCTTCCAGCGGTGGAAGGTCCCCCGCACCTGGGTGATCCCCTCGCTCCCCCCCAGGAACCACTGGGTCGGGGTGTTGCCGAGGGTGACGATGACCCGGGGTCGGATGAGGGCGATCTGGGCAGCGAGCCAGTCCCAACAGGCCTCCACCTCCTGGCGCGTGGGGACCCGGTTCCCCGGGGGGCGGCACTTGACCATGTTCGCGATGTACACCCCCTCCCGGGACAAGCCCACCGAGGCCAGGATTTGGGTGAGGAGCTGCCCCGCCGGGCCGACGAACGGGCGGCCGGTCTCATCCTCCACCTCCCCCGGCCCCTCCCCCACGAACAGGAGCGGGGAACGAGGGTCCCCCTCCCCGAACACGACCGTGCGCCGACTGTCCGCAAGCGGGCAGCGGCGGCAGTCCGCCGCCTTCTGAGCGAGGAGGTCCAAGGTGAGCTCAAACCCGCCGGACACGAACACCCCCGGAAAACTCGGTTCGATGTGAGGTGGAGCGGGCAACGGGGATCGAACCCGTGACCTGCAGCTTGGGAAGCTGCCGCTCTACCAACTGAGCTACGCCCGCTTCGGCAGCACCATCATACCTCCCCCCGCCGCAGCCAGTCAAGGAAATGCCCAGCGCCGGCCTCACGCCGCCCGGAGGGGCTCCAACGCGGGCATGGATTTCCCACGCAGGAAGTCGAGGGTCGCTCCGCCCCCGGTGGACACGTACCCAAACCGATCGGCAAGCCCGAGCTTCTCCACCGCCTCCCCCGTCTCCCCGCCCCCGACCACGGTGAACGCCGGGGAGGAAACGAGGGCCCGCGCGACCGCGGCCGTCCCCGCAGCGAACGGAGGGTGCTCGAACGCCCCGAGCGGGCCCGTCCACACCACCGTCCCCGCCCGCGCCACCACCCCCGCGAACCGCTCCACCGTGGCGGGCCCGATGTCGAGGCCCATCCACCCATCGGGGATCGCGTTGGCGGGGACGACCACCGTCTCCGCGTTCGCCGCCAGCTCGCGCGCCACGACGAGGTCCTCGGGGAGGACGATCTCCGTCCCCCTCTCCTTCGCCGCCCGCAGGAGAGCGCGGATCGTGTCCACGAGGCTTTCATCCACCACCGACTTCCCCACCCGGTGCCCCTGGGCAGCGAGGAAGGTGAACGCCACCCCTCCCCCGATGAGGAACCCATCCACCCGCGGCAAGAGATCGGTGAGCACCCCGAGCTTGTCCCGCGCCTTCTTCCCGCCGACGAGGATGTGGTACGGGCGGCGGGGGTTGTCGCGGATTCCGGACAGGACTTCCACCTCCCGCTCCATGAGGAACCCCGCGTAGGCGGGGAGGAACCGCGCCACCCCGACCGTGGACGCGTGGGCACGGTGGGCCGTGGCGAACGCGTCGTTCACGAAGGCGTCGAACGGAGCGGCCAGCTCCCGCGCGAATGCGGGGTCGTTCTCCTCCTCTTCGGGGTGGAACCGCACGTTCTCCAGCACCACCACCCCCCCCGGCGGGAGGCCCTCCACCGCCCGGGAGACCTCGTCCCCCACACACTCCGGCAGGGCGCGAACGTCCGTCCCGAGGAGCTCCCCGAAGCGCTTGGCCACCGGTGCCATCCGCAGCTCCTCGACCACCTTCCCGTCCGGCCGCCCGAGGTGGGACAGGACGGCGACCCGCGCCCCCCGCTCCTCCAGCCACCGCACCGTGGGGAGCACAGCCCGGATGCGGCCGTCCTCCGCCACCTGGCCGGCGGAGAGGGGGACGTTGAGGTCGGCCCGGAGGAGGATCTTCAGACCCCGCGGCGAAAGATCACGAACCGTACGCAGTTCCATCGCAACCACCGCCCCCATTCTAGGTTCCGGACGCGGGAGGGACAAGGCAGTGGGGTATGATTGGCCCGTGAACGGATGGGTGGTGGCGGCGGTGTTGCTCCTCGGGGGGGTCCTCGCCCTCGCCCCCACCGTGTGGTCGTGGCTGGATCCCGCGTCCCCCGCCCGCACCGTGGAGAGGCTGTTCGTGGTCCTCAGCTCGTGGAACGGGATCCGCGACCTCGTGGCGCACGTCGTGCTGCGGGGCGTGGAGGGGGAGACCGCGGCGCGGGTGACCTTCCTCGCCCCCGCCAACCTGCGGCTGGACGTCCTCGCCCCCGAAAGCCTGGCCGGGACAGTGTTTGCCCTGCGCCCCGTCGGGGAGGAGTGGCTGTTTGTGCACTATCGGCCAGGGATGGACCTTGGGATCGAGGCCCGGATCGCAGCGCAGGAGCTCACGGAGTCCCTCCACCTGCCGGCGCTCGCCGAGGTGGAGGAAGCCTTGCGTCGCGGCGAGGTTCAGGTGAGCTACGTCCCCGCGGGCGGCCTCGCCGATCCCACGTTCGATGAGTACGACCTCGGCGGACTCCCTGGGCCCTTCCCGCGGATCGTCCTCCGCGTGGATCCCCCAACGTCCCTCCCGCGGGGGGTGGCCCTCTACGCTGATTTAGCCCAGACTCCCACCCTCACGATCGAGGTGGCACGGGACTCGGGAGCGGCCGACCCCACCGGGGAGTGGCTCATGGAGGTGAACACCGGCCTCGAGCTACGGGACGTGTTCCGGCTGGACCCCCTCCCGCACCGCTGGCTCGCCCCACTTCCCCCGGGAGGCTAGCTGTCCTTCGCTGCCAACCGCCGGATCTCGTCCAGCTTGAGGTCCTTCTCCACAAACTCCTCGAACTGCTCCTCTTCCACGAACGGGGACTCGATCGCTGACTTCTCAAACACCGCTTCCTCGATGAAGATCGGAGCTTGGGTTCGCAACGCCAACGCCACCGCGTCGGACGGGCGGGCGTCGATGTCCCGGGTTGCCCCCGCCGCATCCCGCACCACGAGGCTCGCGTAGTAGGTGTCGTCCTTCACGGACGTGATCACGGCCCGCTCGAGGTTCCCCCCCAGCGTGTTCAGAAGCTCCTTCATCAGGTCGTGGGACAATGGGCGAGGGAACGTGTGCCCTTGGAGCTCGATGGCGATGGACATCGCCTCCTGCTCTCCAATCCAGATGGGCATCGCCTTCGTCGAATGGCGGTCCTTGAGGAGCAGGACCGGCGTCTTCGTCGTTGGATCGAGAAGCAGCGCTCTCACCTCGGCTTCCCTCATTCCTGGCCTCCTCTTCCTCTCCTAAGTCGCGAAGATTATAGCAAAGCAGAGGAGGACAGACCATGGCCTGCGTTACACTCGCGGGAGGGTGGCACGCCGCCCCCGGCAGAGGTAGCCTCGCTGGGCCATGGCCCGTGACCTCATCGCCCGCAACCGCCGCGCCCGCCGCGATTACGCGATCGAGGAGATCTACGAGGCGGGGATCGCGCTGCGCGGCTCGGAGGTGAAGTCCCTCCGCGCCCACCGGGCGTCCCTCGATGAATCCTACGCGCGGGTGAAGGACGGGGAGGTGTGGCTGTTCGGGGCCCACATCGCGCCCTACGGCCCCAGCGGGGGCTACGGACACGACCCCGAGCGGCCGCGCCGCCTCCTCCTCCACAAGCGGGAGATCGCCCGGCTCATCGGCAAAGCGGGGCAGGCGGGGTACACGCTCATCCCCCTCTCCCTCTACTTCAACGACCGCGGCTACGCCAAGGTGGAACTGGCCCTCGCCCGCGGCCAGACGAAGGTGGACAAGCGGCGGAAGATCATCCAGGAAGAGGAAGAACGGCGGGCCCGCGAGGCCTTGAAACGGTTCCGCTAGTCGGCGAGCGTCTCCGCAACCTCGGCGGCGAGGATGGGTTCAATCAAGGGATCGAGGTCCCCATCCAGGATCTCGGCCAGGCGGTACACGGTGAGCCCGATGCGGTGGTCGGTGACGCGGGCCTGAGGGAAGTTGTAGGTGCGGATCTTCTCCGAGCGGTCACCGGTCCCGATCTGCTTCCGGCGGGTCTCGCGCAGCTCCGCGGCCCGCTCGTGGTCCTGGATCTCCCACAGCTTCGCCCGGAGGACCCGCAGGGCGAGCTCGCGGTTCCGGTGCTGACTTCGCTCATCCTGACAGGAAACGACGATCCCCGTGGGGAGGTGGGTGATGCGGACCGCGGTCTCGTTCTTCTGCATGTGCTGGCCGCCGGGGCCACTGGCGCGGTACGTGTCCATCTTCAGGTCGTCGGGGCGGATCTCGACCTCGACCTCCTCCGCCTCGGGGAGGACCACCACGGTGGCGGTGGAGGTGTGGATGCGGCCGCTCGCCTCTGTCTCCGGGACGCGCTGCACGCGGTGAACACCGGATTCGTAGCGGAGCCGGCCGTACGCTCCCTCCCCCTCGACCGCGAACACGACCTGCTTCATCCCCCCCAGGGGGGTGGGGTGGGTATCCATCACGCGCACGGTGAACCCCTTCCGCTCCGCGTACCGGCTGTACATGCGGAAGAGCTCCGCCGCGAACAGGGCCGCCTCTTCCCCTCCCGCGCCGCCCCGGATCTCCACGATCGCGTTCTTGCGGTCGCTCGGGCTGTCGGGGAGGAACAAGCGGAGGAGCTCCTGGGATAGGGCTTCCGCCTTCGCCCGATCGCGCTCCAGCTCCCGCCGCAGGTCCTCGCGCAGGGCATCGTCCGTCTCCTCGCGGAGGAGCTCCTCCTCCTCAGCGATCGAGCTGAGGAGCCGCCGCAGGTCCCCGCCCCGGGCGACGATCTCGCGCAGACGGGCATAGCGGCGGGAGAGGTCAGCGAAATCGGGGCGGGAGACCACCCCCGGCTGGGAGAGCTCCTCTTCCAGCCGCCGCAGCTCAACCTCTGCCTCCTCCACCCGGGAAACGATCCGGTCCACGGGCGAAGGGTAGCCGAAAACCGGGGGACCGACACCCGGCACAGCGATTCAGGTAGCTCTCCGGAGGTGGCGTACCCCATTCGGGCCGGCCACGAAGAGGTCGGTGGCAAGGCCGAGGAACAGGCCATGGGCGACGATCCCCGCCCGTGCCTCGAGCCCGCGGGCGAGGCCATGGGGGTCGCGGATGGGCCCGAACCGGCAGTCGAGGATGAAGTTCCCCTGGTCGGTTCGGAACGGCTCCCCAGCGGGAGCACGGCGCAGCGCGACCGCGGCCCCGCGGGATTCCAGGTACGGGATGTGCGTCTTCCACCCGAACGGGATGACCTCCACCGGGAGCGGGGATCGCGTCCCGAGGGCAGAGGAGAGCTTCCCCTCGTCCACCACGATCGCCTCCCGCTCGCTCGCCTGGGCGACGACCTTCTCCCGGAGGAGCGCCCCTCCACCGCCCTTGATCAGGTTCAGGTTGGGGTCCACCTCATCCGCCCCGTCGATCGTGAGGTCGAGGGTGGGATGCTCATCGAGCGTGGTGACGGGGATCCCGAGCTTGCGCGCCTCGGCCTCGACCTGGGTCGAGCAGGGGACACCGGCGATGTCCCGCAGCGTGCCCGCGCGGAGAAGCTCAGCGATCCTGACCAGGGCCTGGTGGGCGGTCGTCCCGTGCCCGAGGCCGAGGATCATCCCCGACCGGACGAGCTCCACCGCCCTCTGTGCCGCTTCCCTCTTCAGTCGGTCGTCATCGCTCATGGCTCCCCGCAGGATCCCATCCTATAATGGGGATGGAGGTATTGCCAGTGAGCATTCGCAATCTCGACAAGATCTTCAACCCCCACCGGGTGGCCGTGATTGGGGCGAGCAGCAACCCGGGCACGGTGGGCTATAGCGTTCTGCGCAACATGATCAACGCTTCCTTCAACGGCGTCGTGTACCCCGTGAACCCGAAGCGGGAGTCGGTCCAGGGCATCCAGAGCTACCCCGACGTCGCCTCCCTGCCGCGCACGCCGGACCTCGCCGTGATCTGCACCCCCGCGACCACGGTGCCAGGCCTGGTGCGGGATTGCGGGGCGCAGGGGATCCGCGGGCTCGTCATCCTCTCCGCCGGGTTCCGCGAGACGGGGGCGGAGGGGAAGGCGCTGGAGGGCGAGGTGAAGGCCGCCGCCGCCGAGTTCGAGGGGATGAGGATCATCGGCCCCAATTGCCTCGGGATCATCGTCCCCCGCATCGGGATGAACGCGACGTTCGCGGCGGGGCATCCCGCGGACGGGAACGTGGCGTTCGTCTCGCAATCGGGGGCGCTGTGCACTTCGATCCTCGACTGGGCGGTAGAGGAAGGGATCGGGTTCTCCTACTTCGTGTCGGTGGGGAACATGCTCGACGTGGACTTCGGCGACCTGATTGACTACTTCGGGGAGGACGAGCACACGCGCTCGATCCTCCTCTACATCGAATCCGTGACCGAGGCGCGCAAGTTCATGTCCGCATCGCGGGCGTTCGCGCGCTCGAAGCCGATCCTCGTGTACAAGGCGGGCCGGTTCGCCGAGTCGGCGAAGGCGGCGAGCTCCCACACCGGGGCGATGGCTGGGGAAGACGCGGTGTACGACGCCGCGTTCCGGCGGGCGGGGATGGTCCGCGTGTACGAGATCGGGGACCTGTTCGACTCCGCCGAGCTCCTGGCGCGGATCCGCCCGCCCAGTGGGTCGCGGCTGGCGATCCTCACCAACGCCGGGGGGCCGGGGGTGATGGCCACCGACGCCCTCATCGCCCGCCGGGGGACCCTCGCTCCCCTCGCCGCGGAGACGCTCGCCAAGCTGAACGAGATCCTCCCCCGGTTCTGGTCCCATGGGAACCCGGTGGACGTACTGGGGGACGCCCCCCCGGAGCGCTATGCGGCGGCGCTGGAGATCCTCCTCGCTGATCCGAACGTAGATGCGGTGATCGCAATCCTCGCCCCGCAGGCGGTGACCGATCCCACCACCACCGCCCACGAGGTGAGCGCGATCGCCACGAAGTCCCCCAAGCCGGTCCTCGCGGCGTGGATGGGGGGGCGGCTCATGCGCGAGGGAGTGGAGCTCTTCAATCGGGCCGGCGTCCCCACCTACGCCACCCCCGACCAGGCAGTGGAGGCGTTCATGCACCTCGTGGACTACGCGCGGAACCTGGAGCTCCTCTACGAAACCCCGCGGGAGATCCCGGTCCGGTTCCCCCTCGACCAGGCGACGATCCGCACGCAGGTGGCCCCCCTCCTCAGGAAGGCGGAGATCCTGTCCGAGGCGGACTCGAAGAAAGTCCTGGCGGCCTATGGGATCCCGGTGGTGCAGCCCCTCATCGCGGGCACTGCGGACGAAGCGGTGGCCGCGGCGAAAAAGGCGGGCTACCCGGTCGTGCTGAAGATCCTGTCCCCGGATATCACCCACAAGACCGACGTCGGGGGGGTGGCGTTGGGGCTTCACTCCGACGACGAGGTGCGCACGTCGTTCGCGCGGATGTTGGATGAGGTGCGCGCCCGCCGGCCTAAGGCGCGCCTGGAGGGGGTCACCGTGCAGCGGATGATCGATACCTCGCGAGGGTTCGAGCTCCTCGTGGGGGCGAAGAAGGATCCCACGTTCGGGGCCGTGCTCATGATGGGAATGGGGGGCATCGCCGCTGAGGTATACAAGGACACAACGCTGGCGCTCCCCCCCTTGAACGAACGCCTCACCCGGCGCCGGCTGGAGTCGCTCCAGAGCTGGCCCCTCATCGAGGGGTACCGCGGCCGGCCCGGCGCGGACATCGATCTCCTCGTGGAGACGGTCATGCGCGTCTCGTACCTCGTCGCCGACTACCCGGAGATCAAGGAGCTCGACATCAACCCCCTCGTTGCCTCGCCCGATGAGGTGGTGGCCGTGGACGCCCGCATCGTCGTAGACCAGGAGGCGCTCAAGAACCCACCCCGGCCCTACTCCCACCTCGCGATCCGCCCCTACCCCGAGGGCTACACCCGCCAGGCCACCCTCCGCAACGGGACCAAGGTCCTCCTGCGGCCGATCCGCCCCGAGGATGAGCCCCTCTGGCACGAGATGCTCGCCGTCTCGTCGCGGGAATCGATCCGGTTCCGGTTCCGGTACCTGTTCAAGGAGTCCACGCACCAGATGGCGATTCCGTTCTGCTTCATCGACTACGATCGGGAGATGGCGATCGTGGCCGAGATCGAGGACGGGGGGAGGAAAAGGATCGTCGGGGTGGGACGGCTCGTCGTGGGCCCGGACCCCACCACCGCCGAGTACGCGGTGTTCGTGGCCGACCCGTGGCAGAACCAGGGCCTGGGGGGGGTGCTGACCGACTACTGCCTGGAGATCGCCCGCAACTGGGGCGTGCAGGTGGTGACAGCGGAGACGACGCCGGACAATGTGCGGATGATCGCGATCTTCCAACACCGGGGGTTCAAGATCGAGCACCGCACGCAGGACGGGGTGGTCCTCGCCCAGCTCCTCCAGGGCTCGCCCTCGCCGTAGCGGGGCGCGGTGGTGTCCCCGGGGGGATTCGAACCCCCGTTTCCGGATTGAAAGCCCGGTATCCTAGACCACTGGACGACGGGGACAGGGGCCAGCTGTAAGTCTACAGGTCTGGCCATCCCCCGCCAAGCCCGGCCCCCGCTGCCGTTGTGGGTCGTGCAGGATTCGAACCTGCGACTCCCGGCTTAAAAGGCCGGTGCTCTACCGACTGAGCTAACGACCCCTACCCCAACCGCACGTCGCGGACTTCCCGGGAGTGGAGGCGACGGCGTGCCGATTCGCTACCTGGTGGGTCGTGGAGGATTCGAACCCCCGGCCCGCGGATTAAGAGTCCGCTGCTCTACCGACTGAGCTAACGACCCCCTGCCCCAAGTCCACGGAACAACCCCCACGCTGACCCAGGGTGATTGGCGACGGTATGGTACGGGCGATGGGCCAGCTCCGTCAAGGTGCTACAATGGGCCTGAATGGAAGGCCTGTGGCAGGGTCGGGCGCCCCTGGCGGAGCGGCTGCGGCCGCGCAACCTGGGGGAGGTGATGGGGCAGCGGCACCTCCTCGGGGAGAGGGGGCCCTTGCGGGCGCTCCTCGAGGGGGACGTGGCCGTCCCACTCGTGTTCTGGGGGCCGCCGGGCACAGGGAAGACCACGGTCGGCCGGCTCATCGCCACGCACTGGGGGGCACGGTTCATCCAACGCTCGGCGGCGTTGGCCACCGTGACCGAGGTCCGCGAGGCCCTCCTCTCCTCCCGCGACACGTGGCGGCGGGCCGGGCAGAGGGACCTCCTGTTCCTGGACGAGGTCCATCGCTGGAACCGCGCCCAACAGGATGTGCTCCTCCCGTTCCTCGAGGAAGGGGCAATCCTGTTCATCGGAGCCACGACCGAGAACCCGTCGTTCGCCCTCCGGTCCGCCCTCCTCTCCCGGGCCCAGCTGTTCCTGTTCGAGCCCCTGTCCGCGGACGAGCTGCGCGCCCTTCTGGCGCGGGCGCTGGCCGACGAGCGGGGCTACGGCGGTCGGGTCTCGCTTGAGCCCGAGGCCGGTGAGTTCCTCATCCGCCATGCCGACGGCGACGCACGCAGACTCCTCACCGCGCTCGAAACGGCGGTGGCGGCGCTCGGGGAAGGGAAGCTCTCGCTCGCCGCGGTGGCGGAGGCGGTGGGGAAGAAGGCCCCCCGCTACGACCGGGCGGGGGAGGAGCACTACAACCTGATCTCCGCCCTCCACAAGTCGGTGCGGAACTCCGACGTGGACGCGGCCCTCTACTGGCTGGTGCGGATGCTGGAGAGCGGGGAGGACCCGCGCTACGTCGCCCGGCGCCTGGTGCGGATGGCGAGCGAGGACGTGGGGCTCGCGGATCCAAGTGCGCTATCCCTCACCGTAGCGGCAGCGCAAGCCGTGGAGCAGGTGGGGATGCCGGAGTGCGCCCTGGCCCTCGTCCAGGCAGCGGCTTACCTCGCCCTGGCCCCGAAGTCGAATGCCCTCTACCTCGCCCATCATGAGGTGAAGCGCGACGTTATGGAGACGATCAACGAGCCGGTGCCCTTCCACCTCCGCAACCCGGTCACGGAGGAGATGAAGGACCAGGGCTACGGGAAGGATTACCGCTACGCCCATGACGAGCCGCAAGGGGTGGCGGCGATGCCGAGCCTCCCCGAGGGCCTGCGCGACCGGGAGTACTACCGCCCGAAGGACGTGGGATGGGAGGGCCGGATCTCAAAGCGGCTCCAGGCACTGCGGGCGCTCATCCGCAGTCGGCCCCGCCCGTAGGTTCGCTTATACTCGGGGCGTGAAGGTCACCGTGAAGCTGTTCGGGGAGTTCCGCGCCGCGGCGGGAGCGGACCAGATCGAGCTCGACCTCCCACGAGGGGCGACCTGTGGCGAGGCCCTCCGCACCCTGGCCGAACGCGAGCCCTCGCTCGGGGAGCTCCTCTTCGCGGGCGACGCTCTCCACGACCACCTCCACGTGTTCGTGAACGGCCGGAATGTGGTCCACGACCAGGGGCTCGCGACGCCCCTCTCCCCGGGCGACGTGGTGACCTTCTTCCCCCCCCTGAGCGGGGGATGACACGTTGCGCCGCAGGCTAGGGATGGCTATGCTGGACGCAGTCCGCGCCAAAAGCGGCGCGTGAAGGAGGGCAGGGATGGCTGAGGTTCGGCTGAACGAGGTCACGAAGAAGTTCGGGAACTTCACGGCGGTGGATCGGGTGACCCTCGAGGTCCACAACGGCGAGTTCGTCGTCCTCGTCGGGCCCTCCGGCTGCGGGAAGACGACGAGCCTGCGCATGGTGGCGGGCCTGGAGGACGTCACGGCGGGGGATATCTACATCGGTGAGCGGCGCGTGAACGATGTCCCCCCCAAGGACCGCGACATCGCGATGGTGTTCCAGAACTACGCTCTCTACCCCCACATGGACGTGTACAACAACATGGCGTTCGGGCTCAAGCTCCGCAAGGTCCCGAAGAAGGAAATCGAGCGGCGGGTCCACGCCGCAGCGGAACTCCTCGGGATCAAGGAGAAGCTCAAGGCCAAGCCGCGCGAGCTGTCGGGAGGGCAACGGCAACGGGTCGCCCTCGGGCGGGCCATCGTCCGCGACCCAAAGGTGTTCCTGTTCGACGAACCCCTGTCCAACCTCGATGCCAAACTGCGCGTGCGGATGCGGGCTGAGCTCGCCGAGCTCCACCTCCGCCTCAAGACGACCACCGTGTACGTGACCCACGACCAGGTCGAGGCGATGACCTTGGGACAGCGGGTGGCGGTGATGAAGGACGGCGTCGTCATGCAGTACGACAAACCGCAGACGATCTACGATCGCCCGGCGAACATGTTCGTCGCGGGGTTCATCGGCTCCCCGGCGATGAACTTCCTCGAGGCGCGCCTCATCTCCGAGGATGGGCGCCTCTACGTCCAGGGCAAGGGGTTCAAGCTCGTCGTCCCGGAGGAGAGGGCATCGGATGGGCTGCGGGCCTACGTGGGCCGGGACGTGGTGTTCGGCATCCGTCCGGAGGACATCCGCACCCCGGAGATGGTGCACGAGGAGAAGGCCGGCCGGACGTTCTTGGGCAAGGTGCGGGTCCGGGAGCCCCTCGGTGATGAACAGATCATCTACGCCGACGTCGCAGGCGATGAGATCGTGGCCAAGCTCGACCCCCGGCTGGCGATCGAGCCTGGCCAGGACCTCACGTTCGTGGCGATGGTGGAGCGGCTGCACCTCTTCGACAAGGAAACCGAACGGGCGATCGCCTGACGAGGAACCCAGCGGAGCCCGGACCAGCGAGGTTGAGGATATGGCGCTCAGGCAGACCTACCTCAGCATGAAGAGCAAACTCCCCCCCGGCGCGGAAACGGTGCTCGTGATGCGTGGCCGCGGGAACGATGACCTGGCCCCAGCGGAGGAGCTCTTCCACGAGTTCAGTGAGCTCAAGGGGGAGTTCGTCCCCGGCTGCGGCTACCCAAGCGCGATCCACTATGCGTGGGAGAAGAGCGACTACGAACGGCGCTTCCGCTCCCAGATCCGCGCGAACCCCCGCGCCCTGGCACGCCTCAAGGAACTGGCGGACCGCGCCACGACGCGCGACATCTTCCTCATCTGCTACGAGGGCGAGGACAAGCCCTGCCACCGCCACCTCTTGCTCGAGATCGCCCAAGAGGAGTTCGGCGCAATCGTGGACCCGCGGCCGTTTCGGCCAGCGGGAGATCCGAACTCTCCCTGACGCGGGCTTCGTCCCACAATGCGCGCCTCTACGCCCGTTGTGACAAGCGGAGGCTTGCCAGTTCCTCCTCCACCACCTGCCCGAGGCGGCGAACCCCCTCCTCCAGCTGCTCCGTCGTAGCGCTGGAGAACGAGAGGCGCATCGTGTTGTGGCCCGTGCCGTCCACGAAGAACGGGGCCCCGATCACGTACGCCACCTTGTGGTCGAGGGCGCGGGGGAGCATCCGCTCCGTGTCCAACTGGTCCGGGAACCGCGCCCACAGGAACAGGCCCCCCTCGGGCTTCGTCCATGAGATCCCCTCGCGGCGGGGCATGTAGCGGTCGAGGGCGCGGAGCATCGCATGGCACTTCATCCGGTAGTGGTCGCGGATCGTGCGCATGTGGCCCTCCACGTCGTAGTCCTGGAAGAACCGGACGGCGAGGCGCTGGGTGAGGGACGAGGTACAGAGGTCGGTGGCCTGCTTCATCGTCACCACCTTCTCCAAAATCTCCCGCGGCCCGGCCAGCGCCCCCAGGCGCAGGCCAGCGGCGAGGACCTTGGAGAACGTGAACAGCACGACCACCCGCCCCTCAGGGTCCAGCGAGGCCACGGACGGCACGGGCTCTCCCGTGAAGCGGAGCTTGCGGTACGGCATGTCCTCGACGATCACGAGGTCCTCCCGGCTCGCGATCTCCACCAGCCCGCGTCGCTTCTCCTCCGACCATGTGACCCCTGACGGGTTCTGGAAGTCGGGGACGACGTAGATGAGCTTCGGGGTCTGCCCAGCCCGCCGGGCGGCAGCGATCGCGTCGGAGAGACGGTCGAGGTCCATCCCGTCATCCTCCAGCTCCACCCCGACGAGCCTCGCCTGCATCGCCTCGAACGCCTGGATCGCCCCGATGTAGGTGGGGAGCTCAACCAACACCACATCCCCTGGATCGAGGAACACCTTGGCGATGAGATCCAGCCCTTGCTGCGACGCGCTCGTGATGAGGATCTGGTCAGGAGAAAACCGCATCCCGTCTTCCGCAAACCATCGTGACAGGGGTTCCCGGAGGGGGAGCTTGCCCTCCGTGGTCGTGTACTGGAGGGTCTTGCCTGGGTTGTTCCGGATCTCATCCGCGGCCACCTGGGCGAGGAACTCCCGGGGGAACGTGTCCGGGTCGGGGAGTCCGCCCGCGAACGAGATGATGTTCGGCTGCTCGGTGAGCTTGAGGAGCTCCCGGATCACCGACCGGCGCGCCGTTTTCATACGCTCCGCGTACAACGGGTTCATGCCATCCCTCCTTCGGTCACTGCACGAGCCGAGCGAACAGGGGCAGGAGCCCATGGGCCACACACGTCCCGAGCAACGCCCCCCCCACGATATCGAGCGGGAAATGTTCCCGCAGGTACACGCGCGACAAGCCAATCAGCGCCGCCATGATGTAGAGCACCACTACATTCGGCCACCACGGGTAGAGCCGCAGGATGAGGTACGCCATCGCGAACGCGACGGTGGTGTGGTTGGAGGGGAACGAGGCGTCGGTGAGGAACTGGTGGTGAAAACCATGGCGCGAGAACTGTGGACGAGGCCGGCCGGAAACGGATTTCGTCATCTGGGAAAGGAACACAGAGGTGATGACCACCCCCAGACCGATGAGCACGTTCGCCTGGTCCCCCTCCGTCCCGAACGCGATGAGGGCCAGGGCCAGCGCGCCCCACAGGTAGCCGTAGCCGAGGTAGGTCGCCACGACGAGGAGGGGATCGAGACGGCGCAGGATCCGCGACGCGCTCACGATATCCATCAGCTCCTCGTCCCACTCCCACACCCGCTCCGCCCACCGGTCGAGGCGGCGGCCGATCCGGCGGAACGGGAAAGCGTGGGCCGCGGTCATCGCAGGGGCGGGAACGCCAGCACCTCCCGGATCGAAGGGGCATCGGCGAGCACCATCACCAACCGGTCCACCCCGAACCCGATCCCCGCCGCCGGGGGCATCCCCAGCTCCAGGTCGCGCAGGAAGTCCTCGTCCAGGGGGTGGGCCTCCTCGTCGCCGGATGCGCGGAGCGCTTCCTGCATCGCAAACCGCTCCCGCTGGTCATCCGGGTCATTCAGCTCCGAGAACGCGTTGGCGACCTCGCGACCGGTGAAATAGAGCTCGAACCGCTCCACCAGGTCATCCCGGCCCCGCTTCCGCTTGGCAAGCGGCGAGATGTCGAGCGGAAAGTCGAGGACGAACGTCGGGTCCCACAGGTGGTCCTGCACCTGCGTCTCCAGGAGGTGCTCGATCACCTTCCCTTTCGGCCCCCGGCGCAGGGGAGGCGGGATCGGGATCCCCCGCCGGTCGATCTCCTCCAGGAGCTCGGGGAGGGGCTTCTCCACGTCGCAGCCGCTCCCCTGGGCCACCAGCTCGAGGAGCGAGGCCCGCCGCCATGGCCGGGTGAAGTTCACCTCCCGGCCCTGGTACGTGATGCGGGTCGCCCCGGCCACGGCGAGGAGGCAGGCCTCGACCATCCCCTCTGCCAGCTCCATCGCCCGCTCGTAATCTTCGTACGCCTCGTAGGCCTCGAGCCCGGTGTACTCCGGGTTGTGCATCGAGGAGATCCCCTCGTTGCGGAAGTTGCGGCCGATCTCGTACACCTTCTCCAGCCCCCCCACGAGGAGCCGTTTCAGGTAGAGCTCCGGCGCCACCCGCAGGTACAGGTCGCGGTCGAGCGCGTTGTGATGGGTGATGAACGGCCGCGCCGTGGCCCCGCCGTAGATGGGCTGGAGGATCGGGGTCTCCACCTCGAGGAACCCCTCCCGGTCGAGGTAGGCACGGCAGGCGCGCAGCGTGGCGGCCCGGACCACGATCGCCCGCCGGGCATCGTCGTTGGCGATGAAATCGAGCGCCCGCTGCCGGTACCGCGTCTCGACGTCCCGGAGGCCATGCCACTTCTCCGGAAGCGGCCGCAGGGACTTGGCAAGGAGGGCGAACTCCCGCACGTCCACCGTCAGCTCCCCGGTCTTGGTCGTGAACGGCTCTCCGGAGATCCCCACGATGTCCCCGAGGTCGAGGTCCACGAACCGCCCGTACGCGTCCGCACCCAGGCCGTCCGTCGCGGCGTAGACCTGGATCCGCCCCGACCGGTCGAGGACGTTCCCGAACGCCGCTTTCCCCATCCGGCGGAGGGCGACGAGCCGCCCGGCGAGGCTCACCTCGGCCCCGGTGCGCTGGTGGGGGCCCAGGGACCCGAACGCCGCCCGCACCTCGCCCACGGTGTGGGTACGGGGATAGCGGTAGGGATAGGGGGCGATGCCCTGGGCCCGCAGGCGGTCGAGCTTCTCCCGGCGCGAAGCGAGGAGGTCAGCCTCGGCCACGGACATCCCCGCCGTGGACCGCTCTCCGGCGCATCCCCTTCCCCAAGCTGCGGGTGGCCATCGTCAACGGCGCTCGATCCCCAAGATCTTGTACTTGATCTTCTTCCCCTGGGTTTGGACCGTGATCATCTTCCCCTTGCTGTACGTCTGGAGGGCTTGCCCGACAGGGGAATCCACCCCGATCCGGTTCTGGAGGAGGTCCACCTCGGCCGGGGGGACGAGGGTGTAGGTCGCGACCTCGCCGGTCTCCACGTCCTCCAGGATCGCTCGGGCGCCGATCCCCACCTCGTCCGGGCGAAAGTCGTCCTCGGTGATGATGCGCGCCGTCTCGAGTAGCTCCCGCAGGGCACGCGCCTCGGCCTCGATCATGTCCTGTTCCTGCTTCAGGTACAGGTATTCCCTGTTCTCCCGCACATCGCCCCCGCCGTGGTCCTTCGCTTCCTTCAACCGCTGCGGGATCTCCTGGTACAGGCGGTGCTCGAGCCGTTCGAGCTCAGCCTTCTTCTGTTGGTAGCCCTCTTTCGTGAGGAGGGTTTCTTTGGCCATCGCTCACCTCCCGGAACTCTTCGACCAGCCGCTCGCTCAGGTCCCCTGGGCGCAGGCGCGTGGCCTCTTTGCGGGGGATGACCACCGTGTCGAGGTAGGCGAACGCCTCCTTGTGGAGGCGAAACCCCTCCCGCACCGCCCGCTTCACGCGGTTCCGCGTCACCGCCCCCCCCAGACGCCGCCCCGCGACCACGAGGAGCCGGGGCGTCGGCTCTTCCTTGCGGAGGATTCGGAACGAGAACAGAGGAGCTTCCAGGCGTTGACCGCGTTGAAACACGGGGGCGATATCCCGCCGTCGGCGGAGGCGGTGGTCACGCCCAAGGGTTGGGCTCATGTTCATCATGAACGATACCCGTTCTCGGGACCGGCATCAACTGGTCCCCCCCTGCGACCGGCGCTAAGCTGGAGGCTTGTATGAAGCGGACGAAGATCGTGGCCACGATCGGCCCCCGCTCCCGCGATGAGGAGACCCTCGCCGCGCTGATCGCGGCTGGGGTGGACGTCGCCCGCGTCAACACCTCCTACGGCGGCCACGACGACCATGCCTCCCTGGCGCAGCGTGTACGGGCCGCGGCGGCCGCGGCGGGGCGGACGGTGGCCCTCCTCCTCGACACGCGCGGGCCCAAGGTGCGGGTGGGAACCCTGGCCGATCCGATCCCCCTCTCGCCGGGGGAAGAGGTGGTCCTCGGCGAGGGAGGGATCCCCCTCACCCATCCCCAGGCCGTGGACGGGCTCGCGAGCGGGGTGAGGATCCTCCTCGCCGACGGGATGCTCGAGCTCGCCGTGGTCGGTCCGGTGCGGGGGGGCGTGCGGTGCCGGGTGATCCGGGGCGGCCTCCTCCACGGGGGGAAGGGGGTCAACATCCCCGGGGTCGCCCTGTCCCTGCCCGCCCTCACCCCGTTCGATCGGGAGTCCCTGGCCCGGGCCGGGGAGATGGGGTTCGACTGCGTGGCCCTGTCGTTCGTCCAACGCCCCGAGGAGCTGGCCGAGGCACGACGGATCGTGGGGCAAGGGCTGTGGGTGCTGGCCAAGGTCGAGCTCGCCGAGGCGGTGCGGCGAATGCAGGAGATCGTGACCTCCTCCGATGGGGCGATGGTCGCCCGCGGCGACCTCGGGGTGGAGGTGGACCTCTACCAAGTCCCCCTCGTGCAGCGGCGGCTCGTGGACCTGGGCAACACACAGGCCAAGCCAGTGATCGTGGCGACCCAGATGCTGCGGTCGATGGTGGACTCCCCGGTCCCGACCCGCGCCGAGGTCGCCGACGTGGCAAACGCTGTGTGGGACGGGGCGGACGCGGTGATGCTCTCCGAGGAGACGGCGGTCGGGAACCACCCTCTGGCGGCGGTGCAGGCGATGGCGGCGGCCGCCCGGGCGGCGGAGTCGGGCGACGTGCCGATCCGCGTCCCTGGGCTGGAGAGCGGACTCGTGGGGGAGGTATCAGCAGCGATCGCCTGCGCGGCGGGACGGGTGGCGGCCGAGGTCGGAGCACAGGCGATCGTGTGCGCCACCACCTCCGGGTGGACAGCCCGCCTCGTCGCCGCCCATCGCCCCTCCGTCCCAGTGGTGGCCACGACGCCCCACCGGGACGTGGCGCGGAGGCTAGGGCTCGTGTGGGGCGTCCTCCCCCGCGAGATCGCCCCGGCGCGGGACGAAGGAGACCTCATCCATAGCTCCCTCACTGCGGCGCGGGAGGCAGGGGCGGTTTCCCCGGGGGACCGCGTCGTCTTCACCGCCGGGCTCCCGTTCCACGAGCCGGGGACGACGAACCTCGTCCGGGTCCTCACAGTACCGTGATCGGCGGGCCTCGCCGAATCCACGGGGAGACGGGCCCGGGGCCACGGTTTGCCGCTAGAACGGGGGTTCGTCGGACGGAGGTCCTTCCTTCTCCGCCTCCGCCGCCTCGCGCTCCAGGCGCTCCGTGATCTCCCGCACCTGCATCTCCGCGGCCGTGATCTTCTGCCGGCACAGGGTCACGAGCTCCGCCGCCTCCGCCACGAGCCCGGACAGGGCATCGATATCCACGTCCCCGTCCTCGATCAGGCGGAGGATCTCATCGAGCCGGGCCACGGCTTCGCTGTAGGAGCGATCCTTTTTGGCCATCCCGTCACTCACCTCCCTCTTCCCCCTCCGAGCGGGCGCGGAGGGTCCCCCGCTTGAGCTGAAGTCGCAGGAGCGCCTGGGGTGGGGCCTGACGGGGATCGGTGACCACCGCCCCCTCGGCCAGGCGCACGATCGCGTACCCTCGCTCCACAACCCGCCGCGGGTCGAGAGCGTGGAGAC
This sequence comes from Candidatus Bipolaricaulis anaerobius, assembly GCF_900465355.1. Lineage (NCBI taxonomy): Bacteria > Candidatus Bipolaricaulota > Bipolaricaulia (SeqCode) > Bipolaricaulales (SeqCode) > Candidatus Bipolaricaulaceae > Bipolaricaulis (SeqCode) > Bipolaricaulis sanaerobius (SeqCode). Next base: position 109,562 of record NZ_LS483254.1, read on the forward strand.
GCTGGGCATGTCCTTCCAACCGTTCCCCGGCCCACACGAGCCGCATCCGGGCCCGCGCGGGGACGAGGAGGGTGACCTGGGAGACCCGTTGGCGGGCGAGGGACAGGTCGCGGTTCGCCCCGCGCCCGACCCGCCCCGCCACGTCATCGAGGCGCGCAGCCGTTCGTCCGAGGAGGGCGTCGGTGGACCTCGGGAGGGCGAGGCGGAACCTCATCACGTCCTGCTGTGCCCCCTCCAGGCGCCCCCGCACCCCGCGGCGGAGGCGCCGTGCGCGGTGGACGAGCTCCCGCCTCTCCTCCCCCACGCGAACGGTGGCCGCCCGCACCAGCCGCTGCACCCGCTGGCGGTGGGCCCCGTTCTCATCCTCAACCCGCACCCGCGCCCGGCCGAGGGCCTGCGCCGCCGCCTCCTCGATCCGGCTCAGGGCCTGCCGCACCCGCTCCACGACGAACTGGGCGGCGGCCGTGGGGGTCTTCTGGCGCCACCCCACCTCGTCCAGCACAGAGCGGTCCTCCTCATGGCCGATCCCCACCACCACCGGGAGGGGAAAGGTGGCTACCGCCCGGCCGAGGGCCTCCGAGTCGAACCACGCGAGGTCGGTGCGGGAGCCCCCGCCCCGGCAGATGAGCACAGCGTCGAACTCGTGGGCACGATCCCGGAACCAGTCGAGCGCGTTGAGAACCGATGCCTCCGTGCTCGGGCCCTGGACCCGCGCCCCATGGACGACGATCTGGAACGAGAACCCCGATTCCTGGAGCGTGCGCAGGACGTCGTGTTCCGCATCCGAGCCGAGGCTTGTCACGAGGCCGATCCGCAACGGGAGCTCCGGAAACGGCAGCGATCGGTTGCGGTCGATGAGGCCCTCCGCCGTGAGCCGGCGCACGATCTCCTCGCGGCGGCGCGCGACCTCGCCCAAGGTGTAGGCGAGATCGAGGTCGCGCACCGCAACTTGGTACCGGCCCCACTCCGTGTGGAGGTCCACCGTCACCAGGACGCGTACCTGGACCTCGTCCTCCAACTGAAACGGGGCCCCCCCACGCTGTAGCTTCGCCTCCAGGCGCTGGCGATCCTCGGGGGACAGGACGGCCTCCACTTGGGCGAGGACTTCGCCGCCCGGCTGGCGCTCCACGAGTTGGAAGCTGACCCATTTCTTGTGGGCGTTCCGGTTGAACCCACTCACCTCCCCCACCACCCACAGTGGGGAAGGGAACGCCATCAAGACAGCATTGCGGACCTGGAGGTTGAGTTGGGACACGGTGAGGTGCTGACCCAACTCTCCCCGGCGGGCCTCGTACAGCCGGCGCGTCTCCTCGTCGAACGTGAACCCCTCGGCGCCCAGGAGCTCGACCGTCGCCGCGACGTGCTCCGTGGGCACCGTCCAGCATTTCTCCCCCTTGTTCCACTGCCGCCCGGGGAGCCCGCGCACGAGCGCGACGAGCCGAGGGTCGTAGGGGAACTCGATCCGGAGGAGGCCGCGGTCGTCAGCGGTCACCCGGCGGGTCGGGGAGGAGTTCCTGGTGGGGTCCATGCCCCCACCGTAGCCGCGGAGGGAGAGGACGGCAAGGGGGAAGGACGGCCATTGGGGCCCGCGGGGGGCACGGCGTATCATTCTTGACAATGGACAAACAATGGGACGTGGTCATCGTTGGAGGCGGGCCAGCCGGGCTTTCCGCCGCGATCTATGCCCCACGCGCCGGCCTCGCCACCCTGCTCGTGGAGGGGGCCGTGCCCGGCGGCCAACTGCTCGAAGCCCCCGCGATCGAGAACTACCCCGGGTTCACGGAGCCGATCCCCGGGATCGAGCTTGCGGAGAGGATGCGGGGCCAGGCCGAGCGGCTGGGGGCGCAGTTCCAGGCCGCCACAGCCAGGGGGCTCAGCGGGCGTGGTGGGGGATGGGTCCTTGCGACCTCGGATGGGGAGCTGCGGGCGCGGGCGGTGATCGCGGCCACGGGTGCCCATCCCAAGGAGCTCCCCGCCCCAGGGGCTACGGAACGCGTCGGGCGCGGCGTCTCCTACTGCGCGATCTGCGACGGGTTCTTCTTCCGGGGCAAGGACGTCCTCGTCGTCGGGGCGGGCGACGGCGGCCTCACCGAAGCGCTCGTCCTCTCCCACCTCTGTTCCAAGGTGTACCTCGCCGTCCGCCATCCCCAAACCGATCCCCACGCCATCCGCGCCAAGGCGGCCCTCCGCGAGCAGGTCCTGGCTCAGCCGAACGTGGAGGTGCTGTGGAACGTGGCTGTGGACGAGGTGCGCGGCGAGGGGAAGGTGGAGTCGGTCGTCCTGCGAAACCTCGCCACGGGTGAAAAGCGCGAGCTCCCCGTGGACGGGGTGTTCGTCAAGATCGGGTGGAAGCCGAACACGGACTGGCTCCGCGGCGTCGTGGAGCTGAGCCAAGCCGGCTACGTGACCACCGACTCCCTCATGGCCACCTCTCGCCCCGGCCTGTTCGCGGCGGGGGACGTGCGTGATCCCGCCGGGCGGCGGGCCCAAGCCGTGATCGCAGCAGCAGAAGGGGCGTTGGCTGCCCTATCCGCGGAGTGGTATACTCGCATGCTTTGATCCTTCAAGCCGATCGAGGAGGATAGAGATGCCGACGCGGTTCAAGCGTCACATGACCATACCGGAGTTCTTGGCACGTTCTGTGCAGCAACATGGGCGACGGGTAGCGGTGCGGGTCCCTGTGACCCGGGGCGGCGTCCAACAGTTCCAGGACGCCACGTACCGCGAGCTGTGGGATCTGTCGGGGAAGCTGGCGGCGTGGCTTGCCGGGCAGGGGATCGGCGCGGGCGACCGCGTAGGGCTGATCTCGAAGCCGTCGGTGGGATGGGCGGTCGCGTTCTTCGCCGTGCAACGGCTGGGGGCGGTAGTGGTGCCGATGGACGCTGGGCTCCAGCCGGGCGAGGTGGCACGGCTGCTCACCGAGTGCGAAGCGAAACTCCTCTTCTGTTCTCCTCAGCGCTACCACGAGTTCACCCCCCTCACCCAGTCGGTTCCGACCCTGAACGAGGTGATCTCGGTGGACGTCGCCCTCGGCGCAGTATCCCTGTGGGATGTCCTTCCCGACCGCGAAGTTGCGGTTCCCGATGCGCATCCCGACTGCGAAGACCTCGCCGTCCTCATGTACACATCCGGCACCACCGACGACGCCAAGGGCGTCATGCTCTGCCACCGCAACATCACCTCCGACATCGAGGCGTTCCTCAAGGTGGTCGAGTTCACGTCCGAGGACAGCCTGGTGACGATCGTCCCCTGGTACCACATCTACGGTCTCACCACGACCCTCCTCGCCCCGCTGTGGGTGGGAGCGACCGTGACCTACACCGACGATTATCGAAACCTCATCGCCCTCGCGCGGCGGGTGGGGGTGACCGTGCTCGTCGGCGTGCCCAAGCTTTACCACTCCCTGTACCGCCGGATCCTGGAGAACATCGAGGGGAACACAGCCCGCAGGATTTTGCACCGCTTCGTGCCGCGCCTTGTCGGGAAGCTCCTCAAAGACAAGCTCCTCGGGCCCCAGTTCCGGTTCTTCGTGTCCGGCGGGGCCCCCCTCGCCGCCGACGTGGGGGCGGGCCTGCGACGCCTGGGGATGGGGATGATCGAGGGCTACGGCCTCACCGAGACCGCGCCCGTGCTCACGATGAGCGATCCGTTCACGCCCATCCCTGGCAACGTTGGGCGGCCGCTCCCCGGCGTGAAGGTGAAGGTGGACAAGCCCGACCTCGAGGGGTACGGCGAGGTCATCGTCTGGGGCCCCAACGTGATGCTCGGCTACTACAAGAACCCCGAGCGCACGGCCGAGGTGCTCACACCCGACGGCTGGTTCCGCACGGGCGATATCGGGAAGCTCGACGTGGAGGGGCGGTTGTTCCTCGCTGGCCGGAAGAAGAACCTCATCGTGCTCGAGTCCGGGAAGAAGGTCCACCCTGAGGAGCTGGAGTGGGAGTTCTTGCGGATCCCGGAGGTGGAGGAGGTCCTCGTGTACGAGGACCGAAGCCGGGGCGAGCCGATGGTGGCAGCGATGGTGTACCCGAACTGGCAGGTCCTGAAGAAACAGGGGATCGAGACTCCCGACCAAGCGAAGGCGCGGGTGTGGGAAGCGATCCGGGAAACGCAGCGGAACATCGCCCCATTCAAGCGCCTGCGGGACAAGGATTGCATCAAGATCGTCGACCAGCCGTTCGAGAAGTCAACCAAACAGGACATCAAGCGGCACCTGTACGTGAGGGCGTGACCTGCTTTCGCCACGCCAGATGGGGTGTAGTCCCCAGAAGTGCACCAGTCCGAGTGAGAGGACCCTAGGGGCATGCCCCCATCTGCGGTCTACTCATACGGTCCAAAGCAACTTTTAAAAGTGCTGAGTAGTTTGGCAAGCTAATGTACGACCGCCTTTCATTGTCCCCCCCCGCCATCTCTCGATCGCCGTCCTCGCTTCCGAACCAGTGTCGGTTCAGACATTCATTCCACAACCGCCCGTTGAAGGTCGACCCGGCTGTCTCCACCGCTTGCGGTGACAGCGCGGGCAGACTCAGCCTCCCAAGGCCTGGACCCCCTAGGGTACGCCCCCAGCGGCCGCCTCCCCATTCAGCGTTTCTTCATCTGCCATCTCCGCATCATCCGGTAGGCTTCGCCTAAAGTCCCTCCTAGAGGCAGCATCCATTCCGGAGGACTTGTCGGACGCACTGTGATCCAGAACGTGTCTGTACCGGATCTACCGCGGTGTTGGGGAGTATGCCCGATTACGTGTTGCCGCAGAGTCTCCTTCGAGATGACCCAACAGTGCGCTTTGAACGGCGACACACCCAGACATACAGCGAAATCATAGTTCTGATCACGAATTTGCTGGAACTTGTAGACACCGGTTTCCCACAGCGTCGAGAACTTGATCTCTACCCGCTGCCCAGCGATAACCCGGTCAGCTTCTCGATCATGGGTGGCTGTAACATCGAGGCCTTTTGCTGCACACCAGCCCGCTACAAGCTGTTCCCCGATCTTCCCGATCTGACGAGAGGGTCGCGCTTAAATCCAGGCAAACGGACTTCCAGCCCAGGGGTCCTCTGTTCCCTCGCGAGTGTAATCAGGTTTGAGCTCACTTGCGATCGAAGCGAGCAACAGAACATCAGCATCCGTAATCTCAGGGCACATCTGGATGTCCCTGTGAAGAAGGTGGAGCTGAGAACAGGGTCGGCTGGCACTTCTGCCCGCGATGTAGTTGAGGATCGAAACCCACCCATTCGATTCTGTCTACGCCATCGAACCGCTTGGCCATGACCGCAAGAGCTTCGGGGTTGTTATCCACAAGGACAAACCGCCGGCCAAGCTCAAGGGCCGCGACACCCGTGGTCCCACTCCCAGCAAAGAAGTCGAGGACGAGGTCGCCTGGTCTTGAGGATGCCCGGATGATGCGCCGCATAATCCCAAGAGGCTTCTGGGTGGGATAGCCTGTCTTCTCTGAACTGTTCGTAGGAACAATCGTGTGCCACCATACGTCTGTTGGAAGCTTGCCTCGGGCTGCCTTTGCTGGACCAACCAGGCCAGGCGCCAGATACGGGATGCGCTCGATTTCATCGCTATTGAAGACGTAATGAGTTGGGTCTTTCACATAGAACAGTATGTTGTCATGCTTCGGAGGCCATCGGTTCTTCGGTCTTCCGCCATAGTCGTAGGCCCATATTATCTCGTTAATGAAGGAGTCTCGTCCGAAAATCGAATCAAGAAGGACCTTGCAGTAATGCACTTCTCGGTAGTCAATGTGGAAATAGAACGCGCCGTGCGGAGCCAGTACACGCCGAGCTTCGAGAAGCCGCGGTTCCAGAAAACCAAGATAGTCATCGAATACATCGGAGAACCGCTTCGTTCCCAAGGCAATCGTCCGGTAACGGTCGCCCTGGAACCCCACGCGTTCACCGTCTACTGCGCGAACTGTCCTCAGTTGTGTCCTCTGCTGTACCTTGCCTGTGTTGAACGGAGGGTCAATGTAGATCAGGTCGACAGATGCTGATGGAAGCATCTTGAGTACTTCGAGATTGTCGGAGAAGAAGATCTGGCCGACTACCGTGTCCTTCATTTGCTCCCCCAGTCCCTATCGGCCGGCATCGACGGATGGAATTTTGCCAACCCATCTCTCACGGTAGAGCCACCCCGCCTTCCCCAACAGGATCGTCCTCTCATAGTACTCCCCACGATAACCTCCTCGCCCTGCCCCGACAGGCAGTGGCTCACGCCTCCAATAGTCTGCTCAGTGCTTCCCATTCCTCCTTGGGGATGGTGTAGGTGTGCTCGCGGCCGGGGAAGGCGCCGCCCTTCACGTCCTTGATGTAGGCCTGGAACGCCGCAAGCATCACCGCCGACACGTCGGCGTACTTCTTCACGAACTTCGGGGTGAACGCCTCGAACAGCCCCAAGATGTCATGGACGATCAGGAGCTGCCCGTGACAGGCCGGCCCGGAGCCGATGGAGAGGATCGGGACCTTCGCCCGCCCGGTGATGACCTCGGCGACCTTGGCCGGGATCGCCTCCAACAGGATCGAGAACGCACCAGCCTCCTCCAGGCACTTCGCGTCCTCGATCAACGCCTTGGCGGTGGCGGCGCTCCGGCCCTGGGACTTGAGCCCGCCGATCGCGCTCGCCGCTTGCGGCGTGAGGCCGATGTGCCCCATCACCGGGATCCCCGCCTTCACGATCGCCTCCACCCGCTCCGCCATCCGCGCCCCACCCTCGAGCTTGACCGCGTCGGCCCCGCCCTCGGAGATGAACCGGCCGGCGTTCACGATCGCGACCTCGTTCGAGGGCTGGTAGGACATGTACGGCATATCGCCCACCACGAACGCCCGCGCGGCGGCCCGGCTCACGGCGGCGGTGATCGTGACCATGAACTCCATCGTCGCGGGGAGGGTCGTCCTGTGCCCAAGCAGGCACATCGCCCCGGAGTCGCCGACGAGGATCATGTCCATCCCCGCCCGGTCCTCCAGGAGCGCTGTCGGATAGTCGTAGGCGGTGAGGAACGTGATCTTCTCCCCCCGCTCCACCATCGCCCGCAGCTCGGGGATCGTCACCTTAGTCCGCGTCTCATCCATCGCTCCTCCTTGTGGTGGATGGTAGCGTGGCCCCCGACCGGGGCCAAGAGCCAGCCCGGGTGGTCGGGAGGTCGGTCCCAACGTAGGCTTTCCGCCATGGTTGGGCAGCTCAGCGGGGAGGAGGTGAGGGCACCCCTCCTCGCATGGTTCAGACGAAGCGCACGGGACCTCCCCTGGCGAAGGACCCGCGATCCCTACGCAATCCTCGTCTCGGAGATCCTCCTCCAGCAGACGAGGGTCGAGCAGGCGCTCCGATACTACCCCCGGTTCATGGCGGCGTTCCCCAACCTGGGCGCCCTCACCCAAGCGGCAGAGGAAGATGTGCTGCGGGCCTGGGCGGGAGCGGGCTACTACCGGCGGGCGCGGAGCCTCCACCGGCTGGCCCGGATCGTGACCGAGACCGGCCTCCCCACCCGGGCAACGGAGCTCGCCGAGCTCCCTGGGATCGGGCCCTACACCGCGGCGGCGGTGGCCTCGATCGCGTTCGGGGAGCCGGTCGCCGCGGTGGATGGGAATGTGCGGCGGGTCCTTGCGCGCCTGTTCGCCGCGGAGGACCCGAGCGCCCGCTGGCTGCGGGCTACGGCGGAGGGGCTCCTCGATCCGGAGGATCCCCGTTCGTGGAACCAGGCGATGATGGAGCTCGGGGCGACCGTGTGCACGCCGAAGGATCCCCGTTGCGCCTCCTGCCCCGTGGCGGGGTCCTGCGCGGGGAAGAACGACGCGGGTCGGTACCCCGCTCCCCGGGCACGGAGGCCGAGGTCGGTCCTAGCGACGGCCCTCGTCCTGCGCGCGCCGCAGGGGTACGTCCTGGAGAAACGTGATGGGCAGGCCCTCGGTGGCCTGTGGGGGGTCCCGCTAGCCGAGGGAGCGGACGGGCTGAACGCGCTCCTCTCCCGGTACGGGGTTCGGGATCCGCAGGCGTTGGGCACGGTGAGGCATGCCTTCACCCACAAGCGGCTCTCCGTCGCCGTGTACGAGGCAAGTTGGGAGGGCCCCGGCGAGGACCCGCAGGCGCGCCCGCTCTCCCAGCTCGACCGGAAGATCCTCGCCCTGGCCGAGTGCGGACGGTGACCGTAGCCCCCGCTACCGGCGAAACGGGATCCGCCCGAGTTGCGCGGGAAAAGGGGGCGATCGAAAATCCTCCTCGGGAGGTCGAGATGAAGGTCGTGGCGGTCATCGGACACAAGGGAGCGGGGAAGACGACGTTCCTCCGAGAGCTCATTCCGGTCCTCATCGAGCGCGGGCACCGCGTGGGGACAGCGAAGCACGTCGCCCCGGACGTGGAGCCGGACCATCTCGGAAAGGACACCCAGCTCCACCGCGAAGCGGGGGCGGAGCGCGTGCTCCTCTACTCCGACCGCCACGGGGCCCTGTTCTGGGACCACGAGGGCACGCCGCTGAAGGACTACCTCGACCGGTACATGGCGGACCTCGACCTCGTCCTCCTCGAGGGGTTCAAGACCTCGGACTACCCGAAGATCGAGGTCTACCGGTCCGGGGAGCCCCTCGCCGGGCGGATTCCCGTCCTCGCCGTGGTCTCGGATCGCCCGGTGCGCGTCCCGGATGGGACCGAGGTCCTCCCTCTCGACCCGGAAGCCGTGGCCGATTTCCTCGAGGCGGAGATCCTCAGCCCCTGACGCGTCGTGAGGGGAAGCGCGTGAACGAGCTCTACGCAAGGATCTATGATCTCATCCGCCACATCCCGCCGGGCAGGGTGGCGACGTACGGGGACATCGGGGCGTGGGCTGGGTGTGGGGCGCGCACGGTGGGGTACGCCCTCGCCGCACTGCGGGGGAGGATGGAGCCGCCCGTCCCGTGGCAGAGGGTGATCAATGCTGACGGGGCGTGCAGTCTGGGTGAGGAGCAGCAGCGCTTCCTCGAAGAGGAGGGCGTGGTGTTCGGCCCCGATGGGCGGACCGACCTCGCCTTCTTCAGCTGGGACGGTCCGTGACCCAGGCCCGGGCTAGGGGATGACCCACGGCAAGATCGCGAGCGCGATCCACGCCACCAGGAACGCCATCGGGAGGAGGGCCGTGGTCAGGCCGGCCAGGGCGCGGGAGAACCAGCCCAGACGGGTGACCCCGGGGTACCACTCGTCGAAGTGTGGGGTGATCCGGGGGCTACGGACCGGCTGCCCGATGAGGAGCCGGAAGCTACTGCGGTGGAACTCCGCCCCGGCGAACTCCCCCTCCAGCTGCCTGAGGAGCCCCTGCCAGTGGGCGACCTCATGGGCCATCCGGTGCTGGAGGGCGAGCCAATAGGTGCTGATCAAGACCCCAAACCCCGCCACTACCGTGGTCAGGCACTGGAGGGCTGTGGTCGCAACGTATCCATTGTAGGCGTCCTCGACAACGGCGATCCCGAGCACGACGCCCAGGATGAGGAGGAGAACGCTCACAACAAGACACGTCCCGCCCAAATTCCAGTACGTGCGCTCCTTATTGGCCGCCGTCGCGCTCACGGCCTGGTACACCGACAACCATTCGTGCAGTTCCACCGCGGCACCCCCTCGTGGGCTTGCCCTGACCTTAGGCGGGGACGACCCGGACCAAAAGGAATCGGTTCAATCTTCGATTGGACACTTGTCCCCCACCGGGCCAAGGGCGTTGTGGGGAACTGGAAAGAAGTCCTCCCCTTGGCCCCGTTGGAAGTTGACGCGTTCCTGTATCCCGCACTAAACTGCATCGCTGTGGGCGAGGTGCTACCGGGTTCAGGGCGTTGTCAACTGTATTCCGCAGAGGATCGTGCGGAGAAGGCGTGCGGGGCCATCCTGGAGTCGATCGCCGATCTTGCACTGCGGCAGACCCCGTTTCGCCGGGTCGTGGTCAGCGCCTACGATCCCCCTCTGACCCGAGCGGGGGAGGTCTCCCGCGTCGTGGCGTACGCCGCGCGCGGGCTCACCCCCGAGGACGAGGCCCTGCTGCGTCGCTTCGTTGAGCAGGGTGGAACCGTTACTGCCTCTCGCTTCCCCCCCTCCTACCGGGCCAACGCCTCCTACTACATCCCCGCCGGAGCGGCCGCAGCGGAGGTGGCCCCCGCCGTGAAGAGCCGCCGCCGGTTCATCGTCCCGGGAGGCTGGCACCAGGACGACCTCCTCCTCACCCCGGTTGAATTCGAGGGGCAGATCCTCGGGGCGATCTCGGTGGATGACCCCCGCGACGGATCTCGCCCCACCCCAGCCACGCTCCGCGCGCTTGCGGAACTGGCACGGATGGCGGCCACCTCCCTCTCCCGCACCGAGGTCCGCTGCGACCCCGACCAATCCCTGCTCCGCATCCTCGCCGAGCACTGCATGGCTGGATTCCTGGTGACGGATGGGGATAGCCTCTCCTACGTGAACGGACGGATTGTGGAGCTATTCGGCTATTCACGGGAAGAGCTCCGCGCCCTGCGGCCGTGGTGGCAGCTCATCCATCCCGACGAGCGGGCGATGGTCCTTCACCCGACGGGGGAGATCCAGCGGACGGGAGTGAGGGCGCGCGGCGTGCGCAAGGACTCAACCACGGTGTGGCTCCTCGTGCGCTCTTACTCCCTGCAGTGCCTGGACCGCCAGGCGCACCTGCTGGACGTCCTCGACATCAGCGACCAGGTTCAAACCGAAGAGCTCCTGCGGGAGAAGGCGATGCACGACCCCCTGACCGGGCTTCTCAACCGGCACTACTTCGACGAGACCATTCACACAGAGCTGAAGAGGTCCCAACGCTACAAGAGGTCGTTCACCCTCCTCCTGACCGACCTGCGGGGGTTCAAGCGGGTGAACGACCAACTGGGGCATGCGCGGGGGGATGACGTCCTGCAGGCCATCGCCCAGCTCATCCGCCGGACGCTACGCGAGAGCGACTGGGTCGTGCGGTACGGGGGGGACGAGTTCCTGATCGTCCTCCCCGAGACGGCGGCCCCGGTGGACGCCGTGGCCCAGCGGCTGCGGACCGCGGTCGAGCTGTGGAACCGCGAGCACCTGCCGGAGCTCCCGATCGCATTGGACATGGGGTGGGCCACCTGGACCCCCGACCGTCCGTGTACGATCCGCGACCTCCTCGAGGCCGCCGACGCCCAGTTGTACGCGGAAAAACAGCGACAGGGCCTGCGACCCTAGCGGTGGGCCCGGTCATCCCAGGATGAGCGCGCGATGAGAAGATGGGCGCGCATCGTGGCGTTCATCGCCCTCGCCGGGCTGGAGACAGCCCTGACCAGTGCGGCTCCCCTCCCGGAACGGATGATCCTCACGGGGACGCCTCCGTTCGGCCCGACGTGGCTTGCCACCGGAGAAGGAGCTCCCATCCCGGCCGGGTGCGGACCAGAGGCGGCGCGGATCCTCCTCGCTTACTACGACCGCCGCTACGGGTACCGGTTCGTGGGGGACGATCCGGGCGGGGCGATCGGTGAGATCCACGGGCGGATGGGGACAGTGACCGTTCTCTGGGGGGGAGTGCGCCAGGGACTCACCTGGCCATGGTCGTTCGTCCCCGGTCTCGCGGCGTACGTCACCGCCCGCTACCCGGGCGGGGCGACGATAGGGACCTTGGACGGGGATCCGGGTGCGGCCTTTGCGCGATCGGTGGACCTGGTGCGCCGGGGGGTCCCGCACGTGATCCTGTTCGACTGGCAAGGGACCGGGGGGATCTTCCCCAACCACTACGCGGTCGTGGTGGGCTACGACACGAGCGAAGGCCGCCAGCTCCTCGTCCTCAACCCCGGTTGGGGGTACGACTTCCAGCTCCTCAACATGAGCGATCCGGCAGTGGCGCCGGTGACCCTGTTCTGGATCGAGGAGATCCGCGATCCTCCCGCTGCCGAACCGGGGATCCCAATCGGGCCCCCGTCGGGGGTCGGGATGTGGGAGGTGGACGCGGCGGGGCGCCTCCAGTTCCGGCCGGTCCTCCGCCTCCACCACGACCCCCGGAGCGCCGTGCGCTGGCCAGCCTCGTCCCAGGTGGAGTTCCTGGTCCCCGGCGCGGATGACCTGGCGATCGTCACCTGGGACGCCCACTGACCCCGTCCAGGTTGGCGGGAGGAGGTGAGGCCGCTACAGTGGCGGGGTGAGACCATCGTGACCACGCCCACGCGCAACTTGGCCCTCGAGCTGGTCCGGGTGACGGAGGCCGCCGCCCTGGCCGCGGGGAGGTTCATGGGCCGGGGCGACAAGACCGCCGCGGATCGGGCAGCCGTCGAGGCGATGCGGTTCATGCTCGCCAGCGTCCCGATGGACGGGGTCGTCGTCATCGGAGAGGGGGAGAAGGACGAGGCCCCCATGCTCTACAACGGGGAACGGGTCGGCACAGGTGATCCTCCTCCCGTGGACATCGCGGTGGATCCCATCGATGGCACTCGTCCCCTCGCCACCGGCAACCTGAACGCGATCTCCACGGTGGCGATCGCCCCCCGGGGGACGATGTTCGACCCCGGGCCGTTCGTGTACATGAACAAGATCGCAGTGGGGCCCGACGCGAAAGGGAAGGTGGACATCACCGCCCCGGTGGAGGCGAACCTGCGGGCGATCGCGCGCGCCAAGGGAGGCCGGGTCGAGGACCTCACCGTGATCATCCTCGACCGGCCGCGGCACGAGGAGCTCATCGCGCAGGTGCGCCGCCTGCGCGCCCGGATCCGGCTCATCCCGGATGGCGACGTGGCGGCGGCGCTCATGACGGCATGGCCGGAAGCGGGGATCGACGTCCTCCTCGGGATCGGTGGGACGCCGGAGGGCGTGCTGGCGGCGTGCGCCCTGCGGGCGATGGGGGGGGAGATCCAGGGGCGGCTCGTGGCCCGCACCGCGGACGAACTCCGCCGAGGTCGGGAGATGGGGTTCGAGTTCGATCGCACGTTGACCATGGATGACCTCGCGGCCTCGGACGACGTGTGCTTCGCCGCCACCGGGATCACGGACGGGGAGCTCCTGCGGGGCGTGAAGTACTCCGGCGGCGGGGCGACCACGGACAGCCTCGTCGTGCGCGGCCTGTCGGGCACCGTGCGCCAGGTGCGGGCCATCCACCGTCTGGAGAAACTGAACCGGATCAGCCCGATCCCGTACTGAGGGCTAGCCCTCGAAAACGGGCACGAAAGTTGAGGTACGCGGTGGGAGGAGTAGAGTTCCCATCATGCGCGTAGGCTACGTGCAGTTCGCTCCGGAGTTCGGGGAGGTGAGGCGGAACCTGGACAGGGTTACGGAGCTCCTCCTCCGCGAGCGGGCCGACCTGTGGATCCTTCCGGAGCTATTCAGCACCGGCTACCAGTTCGCCACCGTCCGTGAGGCGGTGGATCTCGCGGAGCCGGTGCCGAAGGGCCCCTCCACGACCCGCCTCCTCGCCCTCGCCCGGGAGGGTACCTGCCACCTCGTGGCCGGGCTCGCCGAACAGGCGGGTGGCCGCGCCTACAACTCCGCGGTGCTCGTCGGCCCCACGGGCCTCATCGCCCGCTACCGCAAGGTCCACCTCTTCTACGAGGAGAAGCGCTTCTTCGCCCCGGGGGATCTCCCGTTCAAGGTCGCCGACATCGGCCGGGCGCGGGTCGGACTCCTCGTGTGCTACGACCACTTCTTCCCCGAGGCGGCCCGCGCGCTCGCCCTCCAGGGAGCCGAGCTGATCGCCCACCCCGCGAACCTCGTCATGCCCGGGCTCGCCCAGCTCACGATGCGGGTGCGGGCGATGGAGAACCGCGTGTTCACCGTGACCGCGAACCGGATCGGGGTCGAAGCGCGCACCGGGGAGACGCTCCGCTTCACTGGCCTGTCCCAGATCGTGGCCCCCAACGGGGATGTGCTCGTCCAGGCTTCTCAGGACAGAGAAGAAGCGCGGGTGATCGAGATCGACCCCGCTCAAGCGCGGGACAAACACCTCACGCGTCTGAACGACGTGTTCGCCGACCGCCGCCCGGAGTTCTACCGTTGCCTGGTCCAACCAGACAGGGCCGAGGGGTAGAGGGGCCGATGTTCAAGGTCGCCACGTTCAACGCGAACTCCATCCGCTCCCGGCTCCCCGTCATCGCCGCCTGGCTCGCCCAGGAGAAACCGGACGTCCTCTGCCTCCAGGAGACAAAAGTCCAGGACCACGAGTCCCCAGCTGCGTTCTTTCGGGAGAGGGGCTACCACGTCGTGTTCCGCGGGCAGAAGGCCCACGCCGGGGTCGCCCTGGCCAGCCGGGCTGAGCCCACGGACGTCCGCTATGGGCTCGACGACGGCGGCCCCGCGGACGAGGCGCGCCTGATCCAAGCCACGGTGGAGGGGATCCCGATCGTCAACACGTACGTCCCCCAAGGGCAGTCCGTGGACTCCCCCCTCTTCGCGTACAAGCTGGAGTGGCTCGCGCGGATGAGGGACTACTTCACCCGCCACTTCTCGCCTCGGAAGCCCCTCCTCTGGTGCGGGGACTTCAACGTTGCCCCAGAGGAGATCGACGTCCATGACCCGCAGCGCCTCCAGAAGCACGTGGACTTCCATCCCGAGGCCCGGGCGGCCTTGGAGCGCGTCCGGGAGTGGGGGTTCGTGGACGTGTTTCGCCAGCACCACCCGGGCGAGCACGGGCAGTTCACGTTCTGGGACTACCGCGTGCGGGGTGCGTTCGAGCGAAACGTGGGGTGGCGGGTAGACCACATCTGGGCCACGCCGCCCTTGGCGAGGAAGTCGGTTCGGTCCTGGATTGATCGCGAGGCGCGGCAGGCGGAGAAGCCCTCCGATCACACGTTCCTCGCCGCCGAGTTCGCTCTATAAGACCCCCCGCGCCCGGCGGGGATCGCACGCGGCGTTCCCCCCACTCCCCCCGGCCGTGGTAGGATTCGGGTGGAGGTGATCCACGGTGAAGGAGTTCTCATTCATCCTCGGGAACAACCCAGGGGCCCTCGCCGAGATCTCGGAGGAGTTGGGGGCGGAGCACGTGAACCTGGAGGCGGTCGCTGGCCTGACCGTCCTCGATGAGGGCGTGATCTCGATCGTGACCGACAACGCCGACAAGACGCGCAAGGTCCTGCGCGCCAAGGGGGTCGAGTTCGAGGAGAGGGAGGCGCTGGTGATGGCCCTGCCCCATCAACCGGGGCAGCTCGCCTCGATCCTCAGCCGGCTCGCCGATGAGGGGATCAACGTCCTCTCCTGCTACTGCACCGTGGAGAAGAACCAGATCGTGCTCACCGTAGACCAGGTGGACCGGGCGAAGGCCATCTTCCGCATCCCCTGACCGGGATAGATGAGCGAGCCGTGCCCAGTGCCTCCGTCCGCATGTACGGGGAGCTGAACGATTTCCTCCCGCCGGGATGGCGCCAGGAGGCGATCGCCTACACCTTCCAGGGGACCCCGGCGGTCAAGGACGTGATCGAGTCCCTCGGCGTCCCTCACGTCGAGGTGGAGCTCGTGCTCCTCAACGGCGAGTCGGTGGACCTCGCAGCGCGGCTCGGCCTGGGCGACCGGCTGGCCGTGTACCCGAAGTTCGAGAGCCTCGATGTGACGGGGCTCCTCGCGGTGCGGCGGGAGCCCCTCCGCCGGATCGCGTTCCTCCTCGATGGCCACCTCGGGAAGCTCGCTCGGTACCTGCGGCTACTCGGGTTCGACGCCGCCCACGCCAATGGGTTCCCGGACGAGGAGCTCGTCGCGGCGGCATCCCGCGAGGAGCGGATCGTCCTCACCCGCGACCGGGCGCTCCTCAAGCGCAGCGTCGTCACCCATGGGTACTGGGTGCGGTCCACGGACCCCATCGAACAAGCGCGGGAGGTCGTGCGACGGTTCGACCTCGCAGGCCACGTGCGCCCGTTCACGCGGTGCCTGGTCTGCGGCGGCCCCCTCGCTCCGGTGGCCAAGGAGGAAGTCGTGGAGCGGATCCCCCCCCGCGTGGCCGCGTGGCGGGACGACTACCTGCGGTGTACTGGCTGCGGGAAGCTCTACTGGGAGGGGACCCACCACCCCCGGCTCCGGGCGACGGTGGATCGGATCCTGGAGGGAAGCGCAGTCAGTGGTCCAGGTTGAGGCGGAGGAGGGGGAACTCCGGATCGTCCCGGAGGATCTGGAACCCGTGGCGGAGGTAGAACGCAGCGGGACCGGACGGGTTCTCCGCGCTCTCTTTCCGGGCAAACGTCTCCAGCGTGCTCAACCCTCGGCTACGTAGCTCGCGCAGGATGTCCTGGAGGAGGAGGCTCCCCCAGCCGCGTCCGCGGTGGGCGCGAGACGGGAAGAACAGGCACGCCAGGAACACGGCGTCGTCGCTCACCGGCCCCGCTGGGCAGGATCGCGCGTTGGGGAAGAAGCTCGGGGGACCGTACTGGGCGTAGCCCACGGCCTGGCCGTCGGCATAGAGGAGGCGGCCGCACTCCCCGAACTCCGCCCGCACCCGGCGGACCCAGGCGAGCTTCCGTTGGAAGGCCTCCGCTCGGTTCCCCGCCTTGGGATCAGCCCAGAGCTCAGGGTGTTCCCAATACAAGCAGTACTTGCAGCTCCACGGGGGAGCGTCCCACTCCGGCGCTCCGGCAAGGTTGTCCTCTACAAGCGGAAGAGCAGTCATGTCTTGAGGGAGTCAGTATTCCACCTGGACTTTCCCCGCTTCGGTGGACAGTCTAGCGCTTGACGCCCACGCTGTCTGCCTGACCGTGGTCGTCATCCGTGACCCCTGTATTCCACTGACCCTACACCAACGGGTTCTCCCGTCTCCTCAGCAACGCTCCCTTCCCGGTGGTACCTCCGTTCGTACCCCGTCGGGGTCTCGTACCCCAACGCCGAGTGCCGTCGGTGCGGGTTGTACCACCCCTCGATGAACGCGAACACCTCCCGTCGCCCCTCATCCCGGGTTTCAAACCTCTGGCGATCGAGAAGCTCGCACTCCAGGGTTGCAGAGAAGCTCTCACAGAGCGCGTTGTCGTGGCAGTCTCCCACGGATCCCATCGACGGCCGGATCCCGGCCTCCCGGCACCTCTTCCCGAACGCAACGGCCGTGTACTGGCTCCCGTGGTCGGAGTGATGGATCACTTCCCGCGGCTGGCGTTGCCCGATCGCCATGTTCAGGGCCTTGAGCACGAGTTCCGTCCGCAGAGGCGCCTCCATCGCCCACCCCACCACCCGCCGGCTGAACGCATCCACCACCGCCGCTAGGTACAGGGTCCCTTCCCCGGTCGGGATGTACTCGATGTCCGCGACCCACAGCCGGTCCGGCGCCTCGCTGGTGAACTCCCGCTTCACCAGGTCCGGGGCCGGCTGCGCCTCCGGATCCCTCTTCGTCGTCCCCCGGCGCCGACGCCGGCTGGTGCCCGCCAGCCTCCCGCATCAGGCGAGCCACGCGCTTGCGCCCCACTCGGATCCCTTGCGCCCTGAGCTTCGCATGGATCCGTGGTGCGCCGTACGTCCCACGGCTGCGGGCATGGATCGCCTCGATCCGTTCCCGAAGCCGCACGTCCTCCCGCGCCTGCCGCGACGGGAACCTTCCCATCCACGCGTAGTACCCACTGGTGGAGACCTCCAGCACGCGGCACATCGTGGCCACCGGATAGCGAACCTGGTGTGCGCTCATGAACTCGTAGACCCGGGTGGTACCGAGCCGGTCTCCCGAGCGAACCAGGCCGCGGCTTTTGCCAAGATCTCCCGCTCCAGGCGGAGCTGTCGGTTCTCACGGCGCAGCCGGCGCAGCTCTTCTCGCTCCCCCGTCGTCATCCCCGAAGGGTCGCGGCCCTCATCGCGGTCCGCCTGCTTCACCCAACCCCGGATCGTCTCGTAGGACGGCTCGAACTCGCGGGATAGCTCCCGCGCTGCCCGTCCTGCCCGCACCAACTCCATCTCTCGCCGGAACTCCGGCGGGTGCGGCGGACGTGTCCTCGGCATCGTCAACATCTCCCATGCAAGCCTAAGGGTGTCCACGAAACCGGGTCAACTCCATAGCTACAGCTCCCTCCTAACCCATATAATGGTGTCAACCCACGGCGGGTCCCGAGCAACAGGCACCGCGGGGGGGGCGGACTATGAAGGCAGAAGGCAACAGGAGCGCGAAGCACTCGTCCAAGAATAGGAGAGCTATTCGTGGCGTCAATGGGACACCGAGTCGAGCAGAATCGAAGGCCCGTGTTGGCGACTCCGTTCCGGCTGTGGGCCCGGAAGTGAAGGCTCTCCGTCCCAGATCACCTAGCGGGGACTTCTCGAGTCACGAGCTTGTTACCCTTGCAGTCTATCTTCTTGGGGGAGGCTCACATGCTGTCGATACCGAGGATGTTGCTGTCAAGGTGAACGAGCTCGCTCCCGGCAAGTTTGTGTGGAAGCGTTACCCTGCCCAGATAAACCTTGAGATCGTCCGCGTCTACCTCTCTGACGCAAAGAAACAATCTAAGGGCGCCTATCTGACGGGGTCCGGTACTAATGGATGGCGGATCACCCGGCGGGGGCTGGAGTTCGCTCGGAGACGAATCGGTGAGCTGCAAGGCGAAGGCGCGCCTCAGTCAGTCGCCAGGCAGCGAGATGGGCGATGGCGGTCGCGCGAAAGGAAGCGATTGCTTGCATCAGATGCCTACGCTCGCTTCAGGACCGGCGGCGCGAGTGCTGTCAGTCGACAGGACGCAGAGAGGTTCTTCCGTGTTGACGAGTATGTAACTGGACCTGCTCGGGAGACGAAGGTGGCTCGCATCTTAGAAGCCTTTGGAGATGATCCCAGGCTAGGTAAGGTTGTGCGGGCAGTGGCAATCCTTCTTGAGGGGGCGATGAGCGATGGTTGACGGAACACAGCACCTTCTTGTTAGGTCCCATGTCGCACGAGATCTCCTTCAGAACGCAGCGCTGTTCAAGACCGACAAGCTCGTGGTCTGGGAGTACGTCTCCAACGGGCTGGAGTACGTTGATCCGGTGGTGAACCCGGTCGTCCGGGTGGAACTGGATAGTCGTTCGAAGCGTATCACAGTACAGGACAACGGAAGGGGGATGGACTGGGCGGGGCTTGAGAACTTCTTCCTGATGCACGGAGAGAACGTTGATCGCAAGCTAGGTAGGCCCGGCCGTGGTCGGTTCGGGACAGGCAAATCTGCAGCCTTTGGAATAGCAGATGTCTTGCGAGTGACCTCTGTACGAAATGGTCGGTGCTCAAAAGTCGAGTTGCGGCGAAAGGACATTGAAGCTCATAACGGTGAAGGCCCGATCCCTGTGAACGTGCTAGAGAGGGACAAACCCGTATCAGAACCTAATGGCACGGTTGTGGAGATAGAGAGTATCCACCTCCAAGCGCTGGACCAACCTGCGATTATCCGCTACATTGAACGGCAGATTGCACGGTGGCCACGCAATGTGACTGTAATCGTCAACGGCCAGGTGTGCTCTGTTCAGGAACCAGCTGCCTGCAGGGAGTACATCTTCAAGCCGACTGGTTCTCTGCTCCAAAGACTTGGCGATGTCCAGCTCGTTGTGAAGGTGTCGAAGACACCCCTAGATGAAGAGCAGCGAGGGATAGCGGTCTATTCCAAGGGGGTTCTTCACGAAACAACACTGGGTGGCAATGAGAATCGCGAGATGTCGCAGTACATCTTTGGCTTGCTTGATGTACCGGCGCTGGATGATGATCGGTCACCGATACCCGCCTTTGATCTGAGTCGCTCCATGCGGCTGAACCCCAACAACGAACTCGTCCAATCCATCCATGCCTTCATTGGACAGAAGGTCGACGAAGTCCGAAGAGAACTTGTGGAAGAGGAGAAAAAGAGGAGAAGAAGCGAGGAGGCCCGCACCCTTGCCCGCCGGGCGGATGAGATTGCGAGAGTCATCAACCAGGATTTCCAGGAGTTTCTTGAGCGGGTGGCGCGCATTCGCTCCCTCGGGCATGGAGTCCCGGAACGCACTGGTCAGCAGGCGCGGTCCGGGAGCGACCAGAGAGATTTGGTCATTGGCGGGGATCTGCCCGCTCAGGTGATTGCCTCGACCGGCGGCCTTGGTGCAAGTGGTGAGGGTGGAAATCGTGGTGGGACCCCTAGGAGTATCAACCCAGAAGTAGCTCCCGGTGACGCAAACAGCGAGGTAAGGGGACGACCTGCTGGAGGACGTGGGAACCGTTTTGGTGTGTCCACCGGGGGGTTCAGGGTCGAGTTTCAGAGGATGGGACCGGAAGAGCGCCGCGCTCATTGCCTTACAGACAGCCGGGTGATCTACGTCAACCTCGATCACCCTCAGATCGTGGCTGCCCGTGAGGGTAACAACATTAACGACCCTGGCTTCCTGCGGCTTGTAACGGAGGTTGCCTTCACGGAATACGCGATAGCGCTTGCGCATGAGCTTGCCAGTCGGGGTGAGTTTATCGATTTCACAGACCCAGCGGTACATATCCGCGAGACCCTCAACCGAGTTGCCCGACGAGGAGCAGCTTTGTACTCCTAAGGTGATCGGTCGTGACCACTGGTCGGTTCCCACGTCGTGGGCAAACGATCGCGCCCGCCCTCCTAGCAGACATCCTCAGCTGCCGGGCAGGCGACTACGTGTCAGGCCTGCCCCCAGAGGCTGCACAGGAAGTTCTGTCCAGGTTGAGCAAAGAGACTTGGCAGAGGTTCCAGCCAACGGTTTGTGTCCTTCTCGGAAAGGCGGTGGTAGCGCGCACCGCGAAGGTGATCTCTGGTGGCTCACCCGAACTCCGAGCGGCTCTTCTGAAGAGGAGGCTTCCTCAGCTCCCCGGGTCAGTTCACGTGGATGATCTGTCAATAGAGGCAAGAACGCGCGGGGTATTGATGAGAGCCGGGTTGGGCCAGATCTCCGAGGCCCTAAGCAGAGAGACCGCGGTTGGGGACCTGCTGGACCTGCAGGGTCTTGGAGCACACGGGTTAGTCGACCTGTTGGCCGGTCTCGATGGCTACCTCGAGGGCGGCCCACGGACCGAGCGCCCAGCTCCCGAATCCTATCTCTTGCGGGCACGCCTCCGTCACCCGCGTCGCGCGTGGCAGAAGGGACCGCCTCGCAAGAATGAAGGCGACGACCTCTCCGTAACATGCGAGCTCATCCAGCAGGCGTCGTCTCTGTCTGAAGTCACGGCTGATGACCCCCGATTTGGCGCGGCGATTCGTTCACTGTGCCCAAGAGCCAGAACCCTCCTCGAGTGCGCCCGAGAGCTAGAGCGTTGTAGTCGTCCAGAGGAGCGGCGATCGTCACTCGCTGAACGACTCCTTGAACTTGCTTCACGGCTCGAGAGCGCACAGGCGTCATGTCTTGAGCAAGAACTGAGTGAGATAGCCACAGCCGTGAGTGGGAGGCGTAGCGGACGGATCACCACAAGGCGCCTCGGCTGGGACGGCAGGGGGGGAACGACTCTGCAGAATCTTGCAGACGAGAATGGAGTCACTCGAGAACGGATTCGGCAGATTGTCGCGTCGTCGTGTGAGAGGCTGGCTGGTGTCCGTGTCTACGCACCTGTGCTTGACAAGGCACTCTCACTCGTTCGCGAAACGATTCCGTCACCTGCAAAGGCCGTCCAGGAAACCCTTCTGAAGCGTGGGATCACCAGGTGCGCCTTTGACCTCCGCGGCCTCGTGAGTGCTGCCGAGGTACTTCGACCGACTGTCTCCATCTTGCTGTGTGGCCGACTGATCACTTCCTCTGTCGACCGAGGTGACATTGCGGCGATTGCCAGAGGAGCGCGGCAGGCGGCATCGCGGCGGGGTATGGCAACTGTCAAGACCGTGCAGGAGGGCGTGCGGGTCACTACCCAGCGCTTGGTGTCTCCCTCGCTGGTTCAGCACATCCTGCAGGGGGAGCGGGACCTGCGCTGGCTGGACACTGAGCACCAATGGTTCTGTTTCCGCAGATCCAGCCGCAACGCTGCGGCCACTCACATCAAGAGGATCCTCTCTCTGGTTCCCAGGATCCATCTTGAAGAGCTTCGGGAAGGAGTGTGCCGCCCTCATCGGATGAGAGGGATGTGGCCCCCTGTAGATGTTCTCAAGGAATTCTGTGTGGGTCTTCCGTTCTGCACCGTGGATGGCGACTTCGTAGCGCGAACCGTTCCCCTTGACTGGCGGCAGGAGCTGAGCGGACGCGTGACAACGATTGTCCACATCCTGTTTGAGAATGGCATGGTCATGAGGGTGGACGATCTCGAAGATGAGTGCCTGAAGCGAGGCATGCCGCGCTCAACATTCTGGAGTTACATCAGTTACTCGCCCGTTCTCCAGAAGTATGCAGACTCTGTGTATGGGATACGTGGCGCTGAGGCAAGTCCTGGTGTGATCCAGGCTTTGATCCGCAAGAGGGATCCCCGACGGCATCTGAAGGACTACGGCTGGACTCCGACTGGCGCCGTCTGGATGATGTTTCGAGTCTCAGCGGCCATGTTGCGTTCTGGGGTGCTCCCGGTGCCATCGGCGATGAGAGACCAGTTAGCAGGGGAGTTCTCCTTGAAGAGCGCCGACGGAGCGACCGTCGGGAGGCTCGTCTCCAAGGCAACAGGGACGTGGGGCCTTGGGCCACTGTTCCGCCAGCACGGGGCGAGCCCTGGTGACTTCCTATTGCTGACTGTGGATCGACAGAAACGTGAGGCGGTGGCGTGGCTTGGTGACCGAACCCTCATCAACCAGGTCCTTGCCGCTCTGGGCGCGCCCATCCATGCATCAGAAAGTTCCCCGTGATCTGCTGTGAACCGCCCCGGGTTCACCGGAGGGTACTTCATCTGAGTCCGGCCACGAGGGCCGGAGCCTCCTTGGGGTGGTAGTGTAGCTCCTCGAACGCGGCGGGTGAGATGTGCCCGATCGGCTCAAGCAGCCGCTTTGTGTTGAACCAATCCACCCAGTCGAGTGTCTCGAACTCGACATGCTCCACCCCCCGCCACGGTCCCCGCTCCTGGATCACCTCCGTCTTGTACAGTCCGATGATCGTCTCAGCGAGAGCGTTGTCGTAGGAGTCGCCCACGCTTCCCACCGACGGCTCGATCCCCGCCTCCCTCAGGCGCTCGGTGTAGCGGATCGAGAGGTACTGCACACCCCGGTCGCTGTGGTGCACGAGCCGCTGCGTGTCAGGCCGGGCGTACAACGCCTGCTCGAGGGCATCGAGCGCCAGGTCGCTCCGTAGAGACCTCGACACCCGCCACCCGACGATCCGACGGGAGAACGCATCGATCACGAACGCCGCGTACACGAACCCCGACCAGGTAGCCACGTAGGTCAAGTCCGCCACCCACAGCTGGTTGGGTCGGCTGGCCGTGAAGTCACGCTCGACAAGATCAGCCGGACGCGCTAGGGCTTCCTCGGGGATCGTCGTGCGGATCCTCTTCCCCCGGACAGCGCCCACCAGCCCCATCCTCCGCATCAACCGCTCCACCGTGCACCGCGCTACCGTGACCCCTTCTCGCCCGAGCTTCCGCCACACCTTCCGCGCTCCGTAGATCCGCCGGTTCTCCTCACACACGCGCTGGATCTCCTCGCTCAACGCTGCGTCACGGTGAGCACGCTCGGGTAGCCGTGAGGGGTTCCTCTCGCGTGCCTTCTGTTCGTAGTAGGTCGACGGGGCGATCGGTAGCACCTCGCAGATCGGCTCGACCCCGTACTCCTCCCGGTGCGCATCGATGAACGACGTCATCTCTTCCGTCGGCGGTCGAGCTCCGCTTGGGCGAAAAAAGCTGACGCCTTCCTGAGGATCTCGTTGGCGCGCCGCAGCTCGCGGTTCTCTCGCTCGAGTTCCTTCATCCGCGCCCGCTCATCGCTCGTCACTCCGCCGCGACGTCCAGTGTCGATCTCTGTCCGACGCACCCACGTGCGCAGCGTCTCCGGCGTACACCCGATCTTGCCGGCGATCGACACGATCGCTGCCCACTGGGACGTGTGCTCCCGCTCGTGCTCGAACACCATCCGCACCGCCCGCTCCCGTACCTCCGGGGAGTACCTCGCTGACTTCGCCATGTCCCCATCCTCTCAAGCTGACAGGCCTCCGGCAATCTCGGGGCGGTTCAGCTGGCTTGAATGGGGCGAAGGACCCCATTCCGTCTACTCAGCCCGTGCCGTATGGTACCCGCGGCTTCCATCGGAACTTCGTGCTAGAGCGCGCCTGGGCAGGGAACGTGACATGCGTGAAGCGTGCGCGGGGATCAAGGACAGGATCTCACCGAGAGACAGAGGAAGAACTCGCGGTTGCCGGCCGGGCCGAGGAGCGGCGAGGGGGTACTTCCCCGGACCGTCCAGTCCAGTTCCTGTTCGGCGAACGCGGCGATCCCGTCCACCACCGCCTCATGCACGGTCGGATCGCGGACCACGCCCCGGCGCACCGCTTCCCGCCCGGCCTCGAATTGAGGTTTGACGAGGGCGATCACGTCTCCTCCCGGTTTCACGATCGTCGCGAGCGGCGGGAGAACGAGCCGGAGCGAGATGAACGACACATCGACCGTGGCCAGGTCCACCCCTTCCCCGATGTCCTCGGGCCGGAGGTAGCGGGCGTTCACCCCCTCCCGCACGACGACCCGCGGGTCGTTCCTGAGCCTCCACGCGAGTTGGCCCCGTCCCACATCCACCGCATACACCCGCTCCGCCCCGCGCTGGAGGAGGCAGTCCGTGAACCCCCCGGTCGAGGCCCCCACATCGAGGCACGTCTTCCCTTGTGGATCGACCCCGAACGCGGCGAGCGCGGCTTCGAGCTTGTCCCCGCCACGAGAGGCGTACCGCGGAGGGGTGGACACCTCGATCACGGCGTCGAGCGGGACTTCTGTTCCCGGCTTGTCGCGAAGGTCCCCGGCCACCCGCACCCGGCCGGCGCGGATGAGGGCCTGAGCCTGGGCCCGCGACGGGGCGTAGCCCCGCGCGACGAGGAGGAGATCCAGCCTCTCCTTTCCTCCCTTCATTGCCTCGCCGCGCGCGGACTCATCCCCTCCCAGCCACGACCTCCCCGGCCCGCGCGCGGTTGAACGTAGAG
Source organism: Candidatus Bipolaricaulis anaerobius (assembly GCF_900465355.1). NCBI lineage: Bacteria > Candidatus Bipolaricaulota > Bipolaricaulia (SeqCode) > Bipolaricaulales (SeqCode) > Candidatus Bipolaricaulaceae > Bipolaricaulis (SeqCode) > Bipolaricaulis sanaerobius (SeqCode). The sequence continues at coordinate 134,444 of NZ_LS483254.1, forward strand.
AGCCCGTCGGCGAGGACCGCGCACGCCCGGCGCAGGTCGTCCGCCTTGAGGACGTACGCCCCACGGGCCTCGTCCTTCCCGAGCCCCGGCGTCACGTAGAACCCGCTCCCCGGGGCGAGCATCACCGTCTCCGGGCCGGGGTAGTCGGTGAGCATCCAGCGGATGAACGCCTCGGAGTCCTCCACCGGGAGGCCCATCATCACGTAGAACGCCCCCTCCGGGACGCGGAATGTGATCCCGGGGATGTCAAGGAGTTCTTTGCAGAACAGGTCCCTCCGCATCCGGTACTCGCCGATCATCTCCTCAACCACGGCCCGGTGGTTCGGATCGGCCATGAACGCGACGAGCCCCAGCTGCTCAAACGTGGGGGCGGAGAGGCGGATCGTGGCGCACTTGTTCGCCGCGGCCATCACGTCCTTGTTGCGGGACACGAACGCCCCAATCCGGGCCCCGCACGCCGACAGCCTCTTCGAGATCGAATCCACGAGGATCGCCCGATCGCGGACCTCGGAAAAGGTGAGGAGGCTCGTGTGCCCTCCCTCGTACACGAACTCCCGGTACACCTCGTCGGAGATGATGAACAGATCGTGCCGCAGCGCGATGTCCACCACCATCTCCAGCTCCGCCTTCGTGTACACGACCCCGGTCGGGTTCCCGGGATGGGAGAAAAGGATCGCCTTCGTGCGTGGGCCGATGTGGGCCTCGATCTCCCGGCGCGGGGGGAGGTGGAACCCGTCCTCGCGGCAGGTGGTGATGGGCACGATCTCGACGTTGGTGAGGCGGGCGTAGCCGAGGTAGTTCGGGTAGAACGGCTCGGGGACGAGGACCTGATCCCCTGGATCGCAGGCGATGGTGAGGGCGAACGTGATCCCCTCCGATCCGCCGATCGTGATGAGGACCTCCTCCTTGGCCACCTGGAGGCCACACTCCCCGTAGTAGCGGGCGAGGGCCTCCATGGCCTCCGGGATCCCGGGGGACGGGGCGTAGTCGAGCACCTTGACCGTGGCCTCGTGGACCCCGCGCATGAACGCAGCCGGGGTGGGGATGTCCGGCTGGCCGATATTCAGGTGGTACACCTTCTTCCCTCGCTTCTTTGCCTCGACGGCAAGGGGATACAGGCGGCGGATGGGTGAAGCGGGGGCAGCGACGCTGCGGGCAGAGAGCTTAGGCATGATCGAGAACCCACACCTCCTTTCTGGTGGGCAAATCAGCAGGGGTGATCGTCACCTCGGACTTCTTGACGCGCTTGATGGGCAAGCCGACCTCGTCCAGGAACTCGTCCACCGGCCGGATCGGCCAGTCCTTCACGACCTCGGTGCGGTAGTGCATCGGGATCACAACCTTGAGCTTGGGGAGCGACCGCACGACCTCGCTCGCCTCCTTGGCCCCGATCGTGAAGTGGCCGCCCACGGGGAGCAAGGCCACCTCTACATCCTGGAGGGGCTTGAGCTGCTCCGCGTTCAACGTATGGCCGAGGTCGCCGAAGTGGGCGAGGGTCACCCCATCCACCGCGAACCGGAAGATGACGTCTTGGCCACGGTCGCGGCCCCCCTTCGCATCGTGGAACGCCGCGATCCCGCGGAACGCGATCCCGCGCACCACCTTCTCCCCGATCCCGCGCACCACCTCCGGCGATCCCTTCACCCGCCCCACCGCGTTGTGGTCGAAGTGATCGTGGGACACGGTCACGATGTGGGCCGGACCCTCCGGCGCCTGGTAGGGGACCTTCTCCTCATACGGGTCGGTGAGGATCACCGTGCCATCGCTCACCTCGATCCGAAAGCAGGCGTGGCCCATCCACTTGAGCTTCACACCCGTCACCTCCTCGCAGAGCTACTCTATCCGAGCGGGGTGGGGGCAGGCAACCGGGCGAGGGCCCGGTTCAGGAGGTGGACCACGAGGTCGTCGTAGGACAGGCCGACCGCGTGGGCGGCACGGGGGAAGAGGGACATCTCGGTGAGGCCGGGAAGGGCGTTCACCTCGAGGAGGTACGGCGTCCCGTCGCGGGCGACGCGAAAGTCGGCCCGCGACAGGTCGCGACAGCCGAGGACGAGGTGGGCCTGGCGGGCGATGTCCTGGATGTGGGCGGTGAGGTCGGGGGGGAGCTCGGCCGGACAGGAGACCGCGCAGCCCCCCGGCGTGTACTTCGCCGTCCAATCGAACAGGTCGCCCTCCCGCGGCCTGACCTCGACGAGGGGCAACGCCACCACCTCCCCGTCCCGGTCGAGGATCGAGGCGGTGACCTCACGACCGGGGATGAACCGCTCGGCAAGGAACTCCCCATACCGGGACAGGAGCGCACTCGCCACCTGTTCGAGCTCCGCTCGGTCCCGGACGAGGTGCACCCCCACGCTCGACCCCTCCCGCCGCGGCTTGAGGACGAGCGGGTACCCGAGCTCCGCCGCTCGGGCGAGGGCCACGGGATCCCCGCCGGTGCAGAGGGCCCACGCCGGGACGGGGAGGCCCTTCCCTTGGAACGCCTTGCGGGACTCGCTCTTGTCCATCGCGAGCGCCGAGGCAAGCGGCCCCGACCCCACGTACGGTTTCCCCATGAGGTCGAGGAGGAGCTGCACAGTGCCGTCCTCGCCCGCTCCCCCATGGAGGATGTTGAACACGGCCGCGAACGGGGCCAACCGTTGGGGCAGGCCATCGTAGGTCCTGATGTCCACGAGCTCGGCGTCCCACCCCTGACGCACGAGGGCGGCGTGCACGCCCCGACCGGAGAGGAGGGAGATCTCCCGCTCCGCCGAGTCCCCGCCGCACAACACCGCCACCCGCGGACTGGTCACTGTCCGATCCTTCCCCCTGCCCCTCCGCGGGACAAGGCCGGAGGTCCTCCGCGAGGGGGCCGCCTGCCGGGCAACCATCCCCGCGCTCTCCGGCGTCTAAAGGAGGCGGGCCCCGAAGGCCCATCAGTCAGGAGAGAGAAGGGGCGGGATCCTTTTCAGGTCATCGTTCCGGAGGCAGGCCACCACCTCGGAGGCCGCGGCGCAGGCGGCGGGAGTGAGCCCCTCGCCGAGGGAGCGGTCGGCGGGCTGGATCCCAATGAGGACGATCTCCCCCACGCATCCCCGCACCGTGGAGAGGAGGAACGGCAGCGGAAGACCGTGGGTGGAGCCGAGCATCTGCTCCCCAGCCGCCAGCGGCAGCCGGCGGACCGAGCCGGGGGGAAGGCCCATCTCCGCCGCGTCCACCACCACGAGGAGGTCGGGGGCGATCCGGTGCACGATCCCGAGCGCGTTCTCCACACTCAGGCCGGCGGTGAGGACCTCCCAATCCGTCCCCCGCACCCCCGCGGCCACCTCCACCCCGACGCCATCGTCGCGCCGCAGCGGGTTCCCGACGCCGAGGACCACACGCCGCATGGCGCCCCCAACTAGGCGGGGGCCTCGCGGACGAAGGTCCGGAACGGCTGGGCCAGTGCCCTCATCTCATCCCGGTTCGCGATGAGGACGCGCCGGCCCGGAAGGGCCACGAACCCCCGCTCCTTGAACTCGGACAAGACACGGATCGCTGTCTCGGTGGACACGCCCGCCATCTCCGCCAGCTCCGCCCGCGGCAGCTCGACCCCGATATCCCATCCCCCCGCGGTCTCCTCGCCGAACGCCTCGGCGAGCTCGACGAGGGCCCGCGCGACCCGTTCCCGTGCAGAACGGGACGTGATCTCAACGAGCCGATCGCCGAACACCTTGTTCTCGTGGGACAGCCTCTCGATCAGGTGCAGGGCCACGCTCGGGTGACGGCGGAGGAAGGGCAAGAACTCCTCGCGGGGGATGAACATGAGGCGCGACGGTTCGAGGGCCTTGGCGTAGCAGGTGTAGGTCTCCTGATCGAACAGCGTCTTCTCCCCAAGGATCTCCCCCGGCCCGAGGAGCTTCAGGATCTGGGAGTGGCCGCCCCGGGTGTGCTTGGCAAGCTTGACCTTGCCCCGACACAGGATGTACAGCCCGAACGCGAGCATCCCCTCGCGAAAGATCATCCCCCCCGGCTCGAACTCCAGCGGCCGCATGAGGGAGATGAGTTCCTGCCAAGCGGACTCCGACAGGTCGGCAAAGATCCTGGTGCAGGCGTGGGGACAGGCCTGACAGAACTCCGTTGCCCGCGGAGACTGAACCTTGACCTCCCGCATTGTCCTCACTTGTACCGCAATCCCCGGCGAGAATCCAGTCCGCCTCGTCCCCTTACTCGCTCCGTCCCCGGGCCGGGTCCACATCGGGGGGGACCCCGCCCGAACTGGATTGGCGGATGACGAGCCCGCCGGAGATGATGATGCTCAGGGCCTCTTCCGCGGTCAGGGAAACGGGGGCGATCTTGCTGCGGGGGATGAACAGGACCCACCCCGACAGGGGGTTGGGCGCGGTGGGGATGTACACCGACACCACATCGGGCGTGAAGAGGTCGCTCACCACAGTGGCATCCTCGTTCGTGATGAAGCCAAGGACGTGGGAGCCAGGCTGGGGGAACTCCACAACCACCATCCGCCGCCCCTGGAGGATGGTGGGCTCCGGACGGAGCACGACGCGGGCCAGTTGGCGAGCTCCCCAGTACAGGTTGCGCACGCCGGGCACGGCCAGCATCACCCGCTCCACGGCCCGCAGGAGGCCTCGCCCCAACCAATGGCGGGCCGCGGCCCCCACGAGGAGCACCACGAGGAGGGTGATGGCCACCTCGGTCCCCGGGATGTACCGCCCGATGAGGCGCCGCATGAGCCCCGCGAAGGCCGTGTGAGGGCCAAACAGAGCGTACGCCAGCCGGTAGAGGAGCCAGAGGAGGTACGCGGTCAGCCCGAGGGGAAAGAGCGTGAGGAGCCCCGAGATGAACGTCACCCTGGCCCACCGTAAGAACCGCCGCATCGGCTCACTTGTACGTCAAAGTCGCCACGCCTGCAAAAGAAAACCCCGCTGGACCACGGAGCGGGATTCCGGGTACGCTACAGGCGGCGCCTGCGCAGGCGGGCGCCCACGAAAGGAGGAAATGGCCTTGTCCAGTCCGGCGGTGCTCATCGCGATGATCGGTGGCGTGGCGATCTCTCTGCAATCCCTGTTCTCGGGGGTCATCGGGTCCAAGGTGGGCGTGGCGGAGAGCATCTTCATCGTCCACGCGGGGGGGATGCTCCTCGCGGCGGTGATCATCGCCTTCCTCCGCGGGGGGAACCTCGCCGCGTGGAACACCGTCCCCTGGTACACGCTCACCGCTGGTTTCTTGGGGGTGGTGATCGTGGGCTCGATCAGCTACACCGTCCCCCGGATCGGGCTTGCCTCCACCCTCACCCTGGCCGTCGTGGCCCAGCTCGTGGTCGGGGCGATCCTCGACCACTTCGGCCTCCTCGGCGCGGTGCAGCGGTCGTTCGACCTGCCGCGGATCCTCGGGCTGGCCATCCTCGGTGTGGGCACGTGGCTCGTCATCCGCTGATCGCGGAGGGGCGTCCCCCTCGCCCGACAACGGGGTTGACGGCGCCCTCCCCAGCAGGTAGGGTTGGGCCTGCTCCAAAGGAGGAGACCCATGGTGTACCGGAGGTATGTTTGGCTCGGCTAGCTTCCTAGCTAGCCCTTTGAGGTTCTCTCCTTCCTCCCTCTGCATTCCCCCCGTGGAATCGTGGTGGCGCCCTTCGAACTGAGTCGGAGTCGCGGCTAAGGATCTAGACCAGTTCGAAAAGAGGTTTCACCCCATGAAAACGAGATTCTTGCTCCACGAGGAGGAGTTGCCCCACCGTTGGTACAACGTGGCTGCCGACCTGGATCGTCCGTTGGATCCCCCGTTGGACCCGCGGACGAACGAGCCCCTGTCTCCCGAAGCGCTGGCGGCCTTGTTCCCGCGCACGTGCATCGAACAAGAGATGTGCAGCGACCGGTTCGTGGACATCCCGGAGCCGGTGCAGGAGGTGTACCGCCGCTGGCGGCCGACCCCGCTCCAGCGCGCGGTGAACCTGGAACGGGCGCTCGGGACCCCAGCGCGGATCTACTTCAAGTACGAAGGGGGAAGCCCCACCGGGTCCCACAAGGCGAACACCGCGGTCGCCCAAGCGTACTACAACATGGTCGAGGGCACGAAGAGGCTCACCACCGAGACCGGGGCTGGGCAATGGGGGAGCGCGCTTGCGTTCGCGTGCGCCAACTTCGGCCTGGAGTGCACGGTGTTCATGGTCCGCGTTTCCTACGACCAGAAGCCGTACCGGCGGGCGATGATCCGCCTGTTCGGGGCGAAGATCCTCCCTTCCCCGTCGAGCCGCACCCAGGCTGGGCAGGCGGTCCTCGCTATGCACCCGGATTCACCAGGGTCGCTCGGGATCGCGATCTCGGAGGCGATCGAGGAGGCGCTGCACGGGGAGAGGACGAAGTACTCCCTGGGGAGCGTCCTCAACCACGTCCTCCTCCACCAGACGGTGATCGGCCTGGAGGCGATCCAGCAGCTGGACCTCGCCGGGGAGTGGCCGGACGTCGTGGTGGGCTGCGTGGGTGGGGGATCGAACTTCGCCGGCCTCGCGCTCCCCTTCTTCGGGGAGGCGCAGGCGGGACGGAGGTCGCGGCCCCGATTTTTGGCCGTGGAGCCGGTGGTGTGTCCCACCCTCACCCGGGGCGAGTTCCGCTACGACTTCGGGGACACGGCGCGGCTGACGCCCCTCCTCAAGATGTACACCCTGGGAGCGGACTTCGTCCCTCCGGCGATCCACGCCGGAGGCTTGCGCTACCACGGGATGGCCCCGATCGTGAGCCGGCTCGTGGCGGACGGGGTGATCGAGCCGCTGGCCTACGCGCAGAAGGAGGTGTTCGAGAGCGCGGTTCTGTTCGCCCAATCGGAGGGGATCATCCCCGCCCCGGAGACAGCCCACGCCGTCCACGCCGCGATCGAGCTCGCCCGCCGCTGTGCGGAGACAGGTGAAGAGAAGGTTATCTTGATCGGGTTCTCCGGCCACGGGCACTTCGACATAGCGGCGTACGACAGCGTCGTCCAGGGAATAGGCTAGGAAAGCTCGGCCCGGGCGGGCTCCTGCCCGCCCGGGCATCTCACCTAACGAGCGCTCACAGCAGCTCCCCGGCCCGCCTCAGGAACGCCACCACGAGGTCGAGGGTCGCCTCGAGGTCCGCGAGGTACAGCGTTGAGACCGGGGAGTGGATGTACCGGCACGGCACGGACACCACCCCGGTGAGGATCCCCCCCCGCTCGAGGTGGATCGCCCCCGCGTCCGTGGATCCGTAGGCGGGGAGCTTGTACTGGTAGGAGATCCCATTCTCGTCGGCGATCTTCTCCAGGAACCGGGCGAGCTTGGGCTTGACCGTGATCGAGCGGTCGGCAAGGGTGATCGCCGGTCCGTGCCCGAGGCGTACCGGCTGTTTCGCCTCCGGGACCCCGGGCATGTCCGCCCCGATCGTCCCCTCCAGGGCGAGGGCGAGCTTGGGGGCCACGCGGTACGCGGCGGCCTTCGCCCCCCGCAGCCCCCCCTCCTCGTGGACGGCGAAGTTGACGACGAGCTTGTAGGGGAGCTTCTCCTTGGCCAGGATCCGCAGCGCCTCAGCGGCCACGAGGCACCCCGCCCGGTCATCGAACGCCTTCCCCGTCACGTACCCCTCCTGAAGCCTAAGGAACGGGTAGTGGATCGTCGCCGGGTCACCGATGTGCACGCCGAACGCCTCCGCCTCGTCCCGGCTGCGGGCCCCGATGTCCACGAACAGGTCGTCGAGCGGAACGACCTTGTCCCGGTCCCCGTCCGACTGGATGTGGGGCGGGGTGCTCCCGATGACCCCGTGGACCTTCTCCCCGCTCCGGGTGAGGATCGTGAGGCGGTGGGCCATGAGGATCCGGTCGTCCCATCCGCCGAGGGCGGTGAGGCGCAGGAACCCGTCCTTCTCGATCCACTTCACCATGAACCCCACCTCGTCCATGTGTGCATCGAGCATCACCGCGTCCCCGCTCCCCCGGGAGCAGGTGAGGTTCCCGAGGGTGTCCGTCTCGCAGCTCTCCACGTACGGGGAGACCATCCCGTGGAGGACCTCCCGCGCCTCGTCCTCAAACCCTGCCACCCCGAACGCATCGGACAACTTCTGTAGCTTCTGTTCCAGGTTCACGCGCTCTCCTTTCGATCCGGTGCAGGATTATACCGGCTAGGCGTGGAGGGCCTTGTAGAGGAGCTCCGCCGTGGAGCGGGGGAGGCCAGGCACGGAGAGGAGCTCCTCGAGACTCGCCCGGCGCAGTCCGTCCACGGACCCGAACCGCGCCAGGAGCAGGGCCTTGCGCCGCGGGCCGATCCCAGGAACGGTGTCGAGGAGGCTTCCTAAAGTCCTCTTCTCGCGCAGGGTGCGGTGGTAGGTGATCGCGAACCGGTGCGCCTCATCGCGGATCCCCTGGAGGAGCTTGAGGGCAGGCGAGCCGCGGGGGAGCCGGATCGGATCCGCACGACCCGGCACGTAGACGAGCTCCTCCCGCTTGGCAAGCGCCGCGACCTCGATCCCAGACAGGTCCACCTCCGCCAGAGCCCGCTCCGCGACCCCGAGCTGGCCCTTCCCCCCATCCACAAGGATCAGGTCGGGGAGGTCGGAGAACCGGCCGCGGGCCACGGACGGATCGGAGATCTCGGCGAGGCCGTGGCGGAGCCGGCGGCGGAGGACCTCGGCCATCATCGCGTAGTCATCGGGCTTCCCCGAGATCCGCACCCGGAACTTGCGGTACGCGTCCCGCCGCGGCCGACCTCCCACGAACACGACCATCGAGCCGGTCGCCTCCTGCCCCTGGAGGTTCGAGATGTCGTACGCCTCGATCCGCCACGGGCGGGCGGAGAGGCCGAGGGCCTCCCCGAGCTCGTCCACCGCCTCCTCCTCCGCCGGGGGGGCGGTGACCTTTTCCGCCTGCTTCAAAGCCAGGGCCGCGTTGCGCTCCGCCATCTCCAGGATCGCCCGCCGCTCTGGGGAGCGGGGGACGCCGATGTGGACCCGCCCTCCCCGCCGGCCGGCGAGGTAGGCAGCGAGGGCCCCCGACTCCGCCACCGGAACTGGAACGAGGACTTCGCTCGGGATCGCTGTCGTACGCGTGTAATACTGGTCAAGGAACTCCTCCAGTGCCTCCTGGGGGGTGGAGCCGGGAGGGAGGGCGAGGGGGAACCCCTCCCGCCCGATGAGGCGCCCCGCCCGTACGATGAGGACCGCACCATGGCCTCGCTCCTCGTTCACCTCTACTGCCACCGCATCGAGGTCCACCGGTTCGGGGAGGGCCACCGCCTGCCGCTCCCGGATCCGCTCCAGGGCGTGCACGGTGTCCCTAAGGCGCGCTGCGTGCTCGAACCTCTCCTCGCCGGCCGCCCGCACCATCTGGAGGGCGAGGTCCTCCACCACCTGCTCCACCCGGCCCTCGAAGAGGAGCGCCGCCGCGTCCACTGCCCGCCGGTACTCCTCCGGGCTCACTAAGCCCGCGCACGGTCCGGAGCAACGGCCGATGTGGTAGAGGAGGCACGGCCGCTCGTAGCGCTTCTCCCCGACGGGCAGGTTGCAGGTGCGGATCGGGAATAGCTTGTGGGCGAGCTTGACCACGCGGCGCATGGAGCGGCTCGACGTGAACGGACCGAAGTAGCGGGCGCCGTCGCCCGCGGGTCGGCGCACAACGAGGACCCGGGGGAACGGCTCGGCGGTGATCTTGAGGTAGGGGTAGCGCTTGTCGTCGCGGAGGCGGGTGTTGAACCGGGGGCGGTGTTTCTTGACGAGGGCATCCTCGAGGACGAGGGCGTCCTCCTCCGTCCCGGTCACGATCACCTCCAGGTCGCGCGCCTCGCGCACGAGGAGGCGCACCTTGGGCGAGAGGGTGCGGGGGGACTGGAAGTAGGAGCGGACCCGGTCGCGGAGCGAGGAGGCCTTCCCGACGTAGAGGATCGTCCCGTCCCCGCCGCGGAACAGGTACACCCCGGGGGACTTGGGGAGGTCCCCCACCTTCGCCGCGAGGTCTTCGTTGGCCATGATCGTCCTCATTCTCCGCGGGAAGCGACGGACTTGCAGGTGCCGCCTCACCCCCTTCCTCGGGGGGCGCGAGAAGGTCCAACCGCTCCGCAACCGAGGGTCAGGACTCTCCAATGCCGGAATCCTGTTAGTACGTTGGGCGTCCTTGGCTGACGCCTGCGCCGTCCTCTTCTAGCCCAAGCATGGGGGCTTCCTCGGCCCACCAGGTCGAGCCAGGGCAGCTGTCACGGCCTCCCGGAGCTAGGGTCGCAATCCCTTTCAGGGTTCCGTAGGTGGTTCTACTGATGCCACCCCACAGGAGCACAAAGGGGTTGCCACTGGGGGGGAACATACTGACTCACAAACTTGTCGCCCACCGCCGGGTGATTCCTACCGCCGGCCGACACTTCGCCGGCCCGCTGGCCAAGCTTTCCAATATCGTGGAGGAGGCCGGCCAACGCTGCCCGAGTAGCGAGATGACGCTCGTCCGCTCCCATTGACCCCCCAGGTGCCGTCCAGTATAGGAAGGCTCAACTTGGGAGACAAGTGCGCCGGCGCGGGGGAGAGCGTGGAAGGCACGAGCAAGAACTAGAACCGGTGGGAGAGGAGGCCCCGGCAGGGGGCGAGGGCCAGGGCGAGGAGGAAGAAGGCAGTCGCCACGAGGACGATCGCTGCCCCGCTCGCGATCCCAAGGTAGAACGAGACGTAGAGGCCGATCACCCCGGCGAGGATCCCCAACACCGCCGCGAGGCCCATCATCCACGGGAGACGGCGCGTGAGGAGGTACGCCGTCGCCGGCGGGGTGATGAGCATCGCCAGCACCAACGCCACCCCCACCGCCTGGAGCGAGATGACCACCGTCACCGCGATGAGGAGGAGGAGAAGGTGCCGGAACAGCCCCGTCCGCAGCCGGAGCGTGGCGGCGAACGTGGGGTCGAACGAAACGACGAGGAACTCCTTGTAGAAGAGGACGACCAGGAGGATGACCACCGCCCCGATCCCGACCGTAAGCCCGAGGTCCGCTGGCGATACGGAGAGGACGTTCCCGAACAAGAAGTGAGCGAGATCCACCGCGTACCCGCGCACGGTCGAGATGAGGGCGATCCCGAGGGCGAACATGCCCGCGAACACGATCCCGATCGCCGTGTCCTCCTTCAGGCGACTGCGCCGGCTCACCTCCCCGATCCCAAGGGAAGCCAGGATCGCCGCTCCGAGGGCCCACAGGAGGATCGGGCCGCGGTCCCCCCGATGCACGAGGTACCCCACCGCCACCCCAGGGAGGATGGAGTGGGCGAGTGCATCGCCGAAGAACGCCATCCCCTGGAGGACGACGTACGTCCCCACCACAGCGCACGTCCCCCCCACCACCACCACGGCGAGGAGGGCCCGCACCATGAACGGGTAAGAGAACGGACCTACGAAAAACTCAACGATCCCCATGGTCGCCCCCTTCGCAGCACGTGTCGCTGAGGGCGACGGGTCCGGACGGGGTCTGGAAGATGCGCAGGCCGGTGCCGTACGCGGCGCGCAGCCGGTCGCCCGTGAACACCTCGGCGGGCGGGCCAAACCCGATCGCGCGCCCGCCCAGGAGGAGGGCGAGGGGGAAGTGGGCCTGGGCGAGGTCGAGCTCGTGGAGGGCGACGATGGAGGTGATCCGCTGTTCCCGGAGCCGGCCGAGGAGGTCGAGGATCCCCGCCTGGGCCGGGGCATCGAGGCCCGCGAGGGGCTCATCGAGGAGGAGCACGGTCGCCTCCTGGACGATGGCCCGGGCGATGAACATCCGCTGCTGCTCCCCACCCGATAGCTCCCCGATCGGCCGGCGGGCGAGGTGAGAGATCCCGACGAGGGCCAATGCCTCCGCGACCCGCTCCCGGTCCTCTGCCCCCGGCCATCGCAGCGGGCCAAGGCGTCCCGTACGGCCCATCAGCACCACGTCGCTCACCGCCAGGGGGAAGCGGAGGTCCACCCCCAGCCGCTGGGGGAGGTAGGCGATGCAGATGTGTCGCGCCGGCCGCTGCCCGAAGATCCGCACCTCGCCCACTGTGGGGGGGAGCGTCCCTGAAAGGACGCGGAGGAGGGTCGTCTTCCCCGCCCCGTTCGGGCCGACGACGGCCAGGAGGTCGCCCGGTTCGAGCCGGAACGAGATCCCAGCGAGGACGGCCTTCCCATCGAGGACGACCGCGACCTCCCGCACCTCCACCGCCGGGCCCGCGGCATGGGCGGGGTCGGGACAGGTCCGGCTCGCGCGGATCCGCTCCCTCGTCATCCGCGGAGCGCCTCCACGATCCGCCGCACGTTCTCCCGCATGAACGAGAGGTAATCCGGGGCCGGGCCGTCCAGCGCGGAGAGGGATCCCTGGAACAGGACCACCACCCTGACCCCCGTGTCGCGGGCGAGCTCGGAAGCGAGGTCGGGGTTGAACTCCGGGGACACGAACACGGCCGGCACGCCCAGGTTGCGGATCCGGTCCACGAGGATGGCCCTGTCCCGCGCCGAGGGCTCGGCGAGGGTGCTGAGGGCGGGGATGATCGCCCCCCCTACGACGAACCCGTAGCGGTCTGCAAAGTACCCGAGGGCCCAGTGATCCGTGATGAGGACGCGTCGCGCGGGGGGGAGGACGGCCACCTGTTCCTGGATCCACCGGTCGAGCGCGGCGAGCTCCTCCCGGTACGCCGCGGCGCGGGCGGCGAACTCCTCCTTCCCGGGGGGGTCAAGCCTGCCGAGGGCGGACTCGATCGTGCGCGTCCACTCCGCGACGAGTAGCGGATCGAACCATACGTGGGGATCGGTCCCGCCGTGGCCCTCGCCGGGAGCGAGCGCGCGCAGGGGGAGCCCAGCGGAGAGGTCCACCACCTTCCCCTGGAGCTCGGGGGACGAGAGGATGCGGGCCAGTCCCTCCTCAAGCCCCGCCCCGGCGATGAACACCGCGTCCGCGCGAGAGAGGGCGACGAGGTCCTGCGGCGTGGGCTCGAACGTGTGGGGATCCGTCCCCGGGGGGAAGAGGATGGCCAGCGCCACCCTCTCTCCTCCCACCTCCTTGACCACGTCCCCCACGATGGACGTCGTCGCCACCGCCGCGACGGGGGCGCCGAGTGAGGCAAGGGAAAAGGAAGCCACTGCCATGCCGACGAGCCATTTCGCTGCGGGCACAGGTTCAGTGTAGCGTTGGCTCCGCAGGAGGGCAACACAGCGCGGCGAACGAACGCGCGATCCGCGCAGCGAACCACGGAGGAGGGACATCGCACAGGACAGCGCTGGCCCCGTGAAACGAAAGGGGTGAGAATGCAGGCGAGGGGTTCGGAGCGGGGATGGATGTAGCCACAGTGGTGATCAGCGCCGCAGGGGGCCTGGCCCTCTTCCTGTACGGGCTGCGCGTCCTGAGCAGTGCCCTCAAGCGGGCGACCGGCGAGCGGGTGCGCACCCTCTTGGAGCGCCTCACCGATACGCCGTACCGCGGTGTCCTCGTGGGCATCGCCACCACCGGGGTCCTCCAGTCGAGCAGCGTGGTGATGGTCCTCCTCATCGGGCTCATCAACGCCGGGGTCCTCTCGCTCCGCCAGGGGATGGGGGTCATGCTGGGGGCAGAGATCGGGACCTCGGTCACCGCCCAGCTCATCGCGTTCCGGATCGGCGACTACTACCTGCCGATCATCGCCATCGGGTTCGTGCTGGCCGAGCTAGGCCGCGGTCGCCGGGGGGGCGATGTCGGCCGCGCGCTGCTCGGGTTTGGGCTCTTGTTCCTGGGGATGGACGTGATGTCCGATGGGCTGCGCGGCCTGGCGGAGAGCGAGATGGTGGTGAACCTCCTGTCCTCGCTCGGTACGAACGTGCCGCTCGGCGTGCTCATCGGAGCGGGCGTCACAGCGGTGATCCAAAGCTCGTCGGCGATGACCGCGCTCGTGATCGCGATGGGGTCCGCCGGCGTCCTCCCCCTTCCCGCGGCGATCGCCCTCATCCTCGGGGCGAACATCGGCACCACGGTGACCGCCCAGATCGCGTCGGTGGGGGCGTCCCTCGCCGCGCGGCAACTGGCGCGGGCCCAGCTCCTCGTGAACGCGATCGGCGTGGCCGTGTTCATCCCCCTCGTGCCGTGGTATGCCGCGCTCATGGCGCAGACCTCGCCCCTCCTCGCCCGCCAGATCGCCAATGCCCACACGCTTTTCAACGTCGCCAGCACGCTCGCCTTCCTCCCCCTCACCGGCGGGCTGGCGTGGCTGGCGGGACGGATCACCCACGGCCAGCCGCCCGTGGTCTCCACCGGCCCCGTGCACCTCGCGGAGGCGTTCCTCGCCGCACCCGCGGTAGCGCTCAGTCAGGCGCGGCACGAGCTCCTGCGGATGTCGGACCTGACCCACGTCATGATCGAGCAGTGCCGCCACGGGCTCCTCGAGCGCGAGGAGGCTCCCCTGAGCGAGGTCCTCGAGATCGAGCGCGCGGTGGACGAGCTGAAGACTGCGATCGAAGCCTACCTCGAGCGGATCCCCACCGACGCCCTCTCCACCCGCGACGAGCGGCGGTTGCACGTCCTCGACCACGCCACCGGTGACATCGAGCGGGTGGGGGACCAGGCGGTGAACATCGCCGAGCGGGGGAGGGTCATCCTGGCGAAGGGGTACCCCCTCTCCGCGCCCGCCCGTGCTGACCTCCAGACGATGTTCGACAAGGCGACGGCCCTGTACCGGGAGGCGGTAGAAGCGCTGCGGGACGAGGATCAGGACAAGGCCCGGGAGGCCCTCCGCCTCGAGGCGGAGGTGGACCGCCTCGAAAAGCAGTCCAAGGAAGCGCACTTCCGGCGCGTGGACGAGGGGATCTGCCAGGCCGAGGCAGGGGCGCTGTACCTGGAGATCCTCCATAACCTGGAGCGGATCGGCGACCACGCCGTGAACATCGCTGGCGACGTCCTCTACGCCCTATGAGAGGAGCCTGAACCGCTAGCCCACCTTCCCCACCGGGGCGAGGTAGATCGTGAACTCGTCCTCCCCGTCCACCCCCAGCAGGGCGTCCATCCTCTCCTGGTGGTAGGCACCGACCGCACACGTCCCGGCGCCGATCGCCTCGCAGGCCAGGTACAGGTTCTGGCACATGTGGCCCGCATCCATGGCGATCACCTTGTGCGAGGACACGCTGTACCGCCACTCCGTGCGGTAGGGGACGGTTGTCCACGCGAACACGACCGCCGCCTGGCCCACGAACTCCTGCCCCAGGCACCCCGCGGTAACCTTCGCCGGGAAGTCTGGATCCGAACGAAGGAATACGAGCGAGTGGTCAAGGGGGAGGTACCGGTACAGTCCCGGTGCGAGGCCCGTGACCCGGTTCACGACGAGGTACGTCTCAAACGGGTGACGCGCCCCCGCCGAGGGCACGGTGCGCAGGCTGGCCACCCCGTCACGTACGATCCGCTGCACGCCCTGGACGGACCACAGGAGGAACGTGAGCTCCTCCAGGGTGAGCGGATCCGCGGTGAACCGGCGGCGGCTGCGGCGGGAGGAGATGGCATCGCGGAGGGGAACCTCGCCCACACGAAGCGTCTGCGGATCGGGGAGCTTCACGACGGGCGCCCCGTCCGGCGCGGGCCTCTGGAGAGGGGGATGGGGGATCCCCTTCCTCTGGTCGGTCTCGATCTCCTGCGCCCTCGCCCAGGCTGTAGCCTTCAGGAACTGGCGACCAAGTGTGATTTCGTCCATCGCGCCCTCCTTCCTCTGCGCGGGTACCCAAGCTTACCCTGGACCGGGGCACCCCCGCACCGGGCGGGGACGATCCCCAATGCAGGCCTCTTTGCGGTTCCCGCGGCCCTCGCGAAGCTGGCCGGCGGGAAGAGCAGCGTCCCCTAGCTCCCCCGCTCGCGATCGAGCCACGCCTGGAGGATGAGGACGGCGGCGAGCTCGTCCCGGTGCCCTTTCCGTCTCCGGGCGGAGAGCCCCCCTTGGCGAAGGACGCGGTCGGCCTCCGAGGTGGTGAGCCGCTCGTCCACGTAGTGAAGCGGGAGGCGGGCCCGCTCCGCCACGGCCTGGGCGAGGTCGCGGGTCTTCCGAACCTGCTCCCCCTCGGTCCCATCCATGTTCAGGGGGAGGCCGACCACGAGGGCCCCGGCGCCGGTAGCATAGGCGAGGCGGGCGAGGTGCTCCGCATCCGCGTTCAGGCCCTGGCGTACGTAGACCCCGCGGCCGTGGGCGATCGTCCCCGTCTCATCGGAGACAGCGATCCCCACCCGCCGATCCCCGATGTCGAGCCCGAGCGCCCTCATCCCTTGGCAAGCAGGGTAAGGGCGCGGCGGATGAGCTCCTCCACCGAGGCATCCGGGGATTCTCGCACGAGCTTCTCCACCGCCCGCCGCGCTTCCGTCTCCGGGAACCCGAGGACCTTTGAGGTGAGGGCCTTCACCACCACCTGGGCCTTCTCCGCCGCAGGGGACGGCCCTGCGGGGGCCCACGTGGCGAGCTTCTCCGAGAGCTCGACCATCACCCGCTGCGCGGTGCGCCGGCCGATCCCCTTCACCCCGTCGAGGGCGGAGAGGTCCCCCTGGCGCACCGCTGCGGATAGCTCGGCGGGGGGAAGGGCCGACACCAGCCGGAACGCAAGCTTAGGCCCTACCTGGGGCACGGAGAGGAGGGTCACGAACATCTCCCGCTCCTCCCGCGTCGCGAACCCCCACAGCTCAATCCCATCCTCGCGCAGGATGAGGTGGGTGAGGAGCCGCACCTTGTCGCTCGCCCGCAGATCGTTCACCGTCCGGGCGGGCACTGCCACCCGCAACCCCACCCCCCCCACCGCCACCACGAGGAACTCCTCCCCCACCTCGGCGATCGGCCCCTCGACGAACTCAACCATCGCTGACCTCCCTCACCTCGCCCCACGGGAAAGCGGCGGCCTGGAACAGGGGAGCATTGGCCTCGGGGAGGACGAGCTCGATCTCCGCGCGGTCGGTGAACCGCTGGGAGAGGACACGCCCATCGTGCCTGCGGGCGAGGGAGAGGAGCGCCCCGACCGCCCCCGGCTCGGCAACAACGCGCAACCTCCGCGAAGGGACGAGAGGACGGACGCCCGCCGCAACGAGGGCCGCGCGGGCCGCATCGCGGTACGCCCGGGTGAGGCCTCCCACCCCCAGCTTGACCCCGCCGAAGTAGCGCACCACCGCGACGAGGACATCCCCCAGCTCCTCGCCCTCAACAAGGCTCAGGATCGGTTTGCCCGCGGAACCGGGTGGCTCCCCATCGTCGCTTCCCCGACCCGCGCCGGATCGGAGGCGGTACGCGTACGGGATGTGGCGCGCCGCGTGGTGTTCCCGCCGGAGCCGCCGCAGGGCCTCCTCCACCTCCTCCGCCGTCGTGACGGGGAGGGCGGCCGCGAGGAACCGCGACCTCTCGCGGACGAGCTTCGCCTCGGCCGGCCGAAGGATGGTGTTCATCCCACCTGCGGGGGCGGCTCGGTCCGGGCGAGGGTTGCGAGCTCCGCGAACGCCCGTCGGACCTTTGGCTCCTCGCCCACAAGGAGGAGGGTCACCGCCCCCGCCCCTGGCCCGACTCCCCCGCTTGCGAGGTGCGCGGCCCGCACCCCATACCGGAGCGCGATCGCCTCGACCTCGGTCACGACCGTCCCCACGAGCGGGCACAGGCCCACCGGCGACCCGGTGGCCTCGTCCACCCTTCCGATCCCCACCTCGCGGGCGAGGTCGGCCACGAAGCCGTGGATGGACTTGGCGCACGAGATCGGGATCACGATCTCCACCCCCCGGGCGAGGGCGGGGACCGCGAACTTCCCCACCGTGCCCCCGGCGGGGGAGGCCATGAACACCCCGCACACGCCGGCCGGGTCGAGGACGTTCGCCCCCTTAATGAGGACGTCCCCCCCACGAAGCTCCCCGAGCGCCTCGTCCGGGGAGAGCTCGATCGGCTGGCCGCGGCGGAGGACGAGGGGCGTCGCCTGCCGCTCCGCGGGGAGCGAGGCGAGCGTGTCTCCGATGTACCCCGCGCAGAACCTCTCCCGCTCGATCCCCCGGCCGAGGAGTTCCTCGGCCACGTAGCCGTTCGTCGTCCCGAGGGCCACGACGACAAGCCCCTCCCGGAGGGCGCGCTCTACCGCCGGGAGCTCCGCCACCCCCCGTGCGATGAGCCGCCGCGCCGCCCCTGGCGGCAGGACAACGATCGCCCGATATCCGGTTGCGTCCCCATCCCCGTGCATGCTATAACACTAGCCAACGAGGTTGACTTCGGCAAAGGAGTGATCGGATGGTCTTCACACGCGAGGAGTACGAGCGCGAGCGGCGGGAGTTCCGGTGGGACATCCCCGTGGGGTACACGATCGCCGGGGCGGTGGACGGGCATGCCCGCGCCCACCCGGACAAGGCATGCGTCCTGTGGGAATCGGAGAAGGGCGATCGGCGGACGATGACGTGGGGGGAACTCTCCGACCTCTCGAGCCGGTTCGCTTCGGTCCTGATGGGGCTCGGGGTGAAGGCAGGCGATCCGGTGATGCACATCTTCCCTCGCCTCCCAGAGGCGTTCGTCGCCCAGATCGGGACGTTCAAGGCAGGCGGGGTGGCCGTGCCCGGCACGGACATGCTGCGCGCCAAGGACATCATCTACCGTGCGGAGACGGCCGGGGCGCGCACCGTGATCGCCCACGTCTCGGCGATCGGCGAGGTGGAAGAAGCGCGGGGCAAGTGCCCGCTCGAGCACTTCATCCTCATCGGCGGGGAGAGGCCAGGGTGGATCTCGTTCGAGAAGGCGCTAAAGAACGCCCGGCCCGCGGATCCCGTCCCCCTCACCGCGAACGACCCCCTCACGATCAACTTCACCTCCGGCACCACCGGGAACCCGAAGCCGGTCATGCACCGCCACCGCTGGCTGTATGGGCACTCCCGCGTCACCGCCCGCTACTTCTGGGGGGCGAACCCCGACGACCTCATCTGGGCCACCACCGCCCCGGGCTGGGCGAAGTGGTACTGGGCGCCGATGGGGGTCGGCCTCACCATCGGCTGCACCCAGCTCATGTACCACGGAAGGTTCGACGCCGAGCGCTACCTCGACCTCCTCGCCCGCTACCCGGTCACCAAGCTCTGCGCCACCCCCACCGAGTACCGGCTCCTCATCCAGGTCCCGGACCTCAGGAAGCGCCAGGTAGCGCTCGTGGACGCCGTGTCCGCGGGGGAACCCCTCAACGCGGAGGCGATCGGGGTGTTCCGCGACGCATTCGGGATCACGATCCGCGATGGGTACGGCCAGACGGAGTCCGTGTGCTTGGCCTGCAACCCGCCGGGCCTGCCGGTGAAGCCTGGTTCGATGGGCCTCCCCACCCCAGGCCCCAACGCAACCCCCATCAACGAACAGGGGGAACCCATCAAGCCGGGCGAGATCGGGGAGATCGCCGTCCCAGTGGGGAACCCGGGGATCTTCGACGGGTACTGGAAGAACCCTCAGCTCACCTCCCAGGTCCTGTCCGGAAAGTGGTACCGCACCGGGGATCTCGTGCGCTTGGACGAAGATGGGTACTTCTTCTTCGAGGGCCGGGCTGACGACGTGATCAAGGCCTCCGGCTACCGGATCGGGCCGTTCGAGGTCGAGGACGCCCTCGTCTCCCACCCCGCCGTCGTCGAGGCGGCGGTGATCGGAGCGAACCACCCCGTGCGGGGCCAGATCGTGAAGGCATTCGTGGTCCTCGCCACGGGGTACCAGCCATCGGAGGCGCTCGTGGCTGAGCTCCAGGATCACGTGAAGAAGGTCACCGCCCCCTACAAGTACCCGCGGGAGATCGAGTTCGTGGCCGAGCTCCCCAAGACGACGAGCGGAAAAATCAAGCGCGCCGAGCTGCGGCGGCGCGATGCTGAGCGCAGGATGGGGGACTGACGAGGAGGGAGAAGTGGACGAGGCACGGCTTGTCGCGGCGGCGGTGGAGGCGCGGAGGAGGGCCTATGCCCCCTACTCCGGGTTCGCGGTAGGGGCAGCCCTCCTCTCCACGGGGGGGAAGCTCTTCACGGGGTGCAACGTGGAGAACGCGTCCTACGGGCTCACCGTGTGCGCGGAGCGGGTGGCCCTGTTCAAGGCCGTGTCCGAGGGGGTGCGGGAGTTCGCGGCGATCGCCGTCGCCTGCGGGGACTCCCCCTGCTCCCCCTGCGGGGCGTGCCGCCAGGCCCTGTACGAGTTCGCCCCCAACTTGAAGGTGATCCTCGCCGATGGAGAGGGGAGGAGATGGGAGGCGCTGCCGCTCTCCTCTCTCCTCCCCAAGGGGTTCGGGCCCGCCGACCTGGCGGGCGGATGACCCACAGCTAGAGGATCTTCATCGACGCGGACAGGTTGAAGTCCACCGACCACCCGGTCTGCCCAGGGGCCCTGCTCACCGAGAGGCCAACCCCGAGGTTCGCCTGTCCGAGGGTGAACGCGAGCTGGACGTGGGCCGACACCGAGTCCGCCGAGTCGCGATCGCGGGGTTGCACCCGCTGGAGCGCGAGGCCCGCCTGGAGGGAGGACGTCGCGCTCAGCGCCTGCTCGTAGGACGCGGTGGCGCTCAGCGTGTGCTCGTTCACGATGTCAAACGGCCCGGTGGCCACAGCGCGGAGCAGGATTTGGGCATCGGGAGTGGGAGCGTGCGCGGCGTCGGCGGAGACGGTGACAACCAGGTCCTGCTGCCCCCCGTAGGGGTCAACGAGCTCGTAGCCGAACCCAGCCTGAAGGGCCCACCCACAGTAGCGCTGCGCCGCGGTGGAGAGGATCTCGTCCTCGATCGCGAGGACCGCCCGCGGGTCAACGGAGGCCCCGGCCGCACCCTCGATCAGCACCACCACGGCCGCGGCAAGGTCCTTCGCCGCCTGGAGGGCGTCCTTCCCCTCAGCGTACTCGGCCCAGCGGCCGATCTCGTGGGCGACGTCGAGGAGCGTCTGGTCGGGGAGGGTCCGCGCGATCACCTTCCGGTCCAGGAGGAGCTTCTGGATGCGGAACGCCTTCGCGAGCGGCGTCACGTCGGCGAACCGGCCGTAGCCCGCGCCGAGGGTCAACGTCACCCCCGGCTGGGGCTGGCCGGTCGCGTAGCCCGCGTTGAACCCAGCAAACCCGAAGAAGGGCTCACCGGAAACGAAGTAGTACCGGGCTGTCCCCGCCCCCTGTGCGGCAACGCTCGCCAGGCCCAGGTTCACGAGCCCCAGTTCGCCGAGGCCGGTGAGGCTATACCCAAGGCCAGGGGAGTCGAAGAGCTTGCTCAGGCTCATCGTGGCCCGGCCCGCGTTGACATCCACCCCAGGCGTGGCCACATCATCGAAGTAGCGGTACGTCCCCGTGACCCAGAGGCTCGTCAGGTCCGTCTGCGGGGGTCGGTAGTCGCACAGCCCCACGGCCCCGAGGGCACCCACCCCAACGAACGCCACACCCACCACGGTCGCCACTGCGATTCTCATCATCCTATGATCCCTCCTCATCTGCGGTTCGCCGCAGATGAATTCCATTATACACAACAGGAGGGGGCAAGCGAAGGAACCTGTGCCCCACAGAACCGCGCGATATCGGGTCTAGCCCTGGAACTGGGCGCGGACCTCCGGGGTGAGCTCGGTGACGCCCCCCTCCCCGATTCGCACCCAGGCCGTCCCAAGCTTGAAGATCACTTTCTCCCCCAGCGCCAGGATGGGGCCGATCTCCGGGAACCTGTCCAGAAGGGAAAAGTAGGCGTCGCTGAGGTAGACGATATTCACCGTCGGCGTGTCTTCCTCGTAAGTGCTCTCCTGCCAGACATCGTCCACAAACAAGAACACCCGGCCCCCGACCTCGCGGACGTAGTCGGCCCTCTGCGCGGCCTCGGCCTCGGCGAGGGACTTCGTGGCCTGGGCGGCGCCGACTCCTGCAGGCCCGGTCGGAACTGCCATCGCCAACGGGTTCACGTACGCCGCTGTGCGCTCCTCCTCCCGCACGAGGAACGAGGTGTAGGGGGTGGCGATCCCGTACTGCGTGGCGAGCTCGATGATGATCGGCTTCAGCTCGTCCTCTGTCTTCTCCTTGAACCGGATGAGGTTGAGGAGGTGCCCGATCTTCCGCGCCGCCCACAGCCGGGGGAGGGAGCTCGCCTCGGTGGCTGCGGCGGTGAACTCCACGTTGTAGGTGAGGACTACGTCCTCCGGCCCTCGCTCGCCCGTGAGGACGATCGTCGCCGGACCGCTCCCGGTGTACCGCCCGAAGAGGGCAAGCTGGGACCCGTAGAAGAGGTCGGGGAGCTGCACCGGGTAGAGGTCGGACACTTCGCCGCCGTCCACCTGTAGCGCGAGGTCGGCCAGCGCTGGCGCGGCGATCTTCGTGTAGAAGGACGACAGCGCGAGTTCCAGGCTCTCCCCCGGCACCACGTACGTCGTTGTGCCGCGGTTCTGCTCAGCGAGGAGGTCGAGGAGCTGGGTGTTCACGTCGTAGCCCACCCCGAACGCGAACAACCGCGATCGGGACGTGTTTGCGGCCGTCACGTCGCGAACGATCGTGTCTGTCACCGTTTTCCCGGCGGTGGGAAGGCCGTCGGTGAGGAACAGGACGTACTGCGGCCGATCGGCCGGTTGGAGCCACTCCATCGCCTGGAGGAGGGACTCGTGGATGTTCGTCATTCCCCGCGCGGTGAGCTGGCGCACCTCGCGCTGGGCCGCAGCCACGTTCGCTGCACTTGCCGAGACGAGACCGGAGGTGAGGCCGAGGATCTCGTGGTCGAACGCGACCACGCCGAAGCGGTCCTCGGGAGTGAGGCGCTCGAGGATGAACGCGGCTGCATCCCGTGCCTGGACCATCTTCTCCCCCTCCATGGACCCCGACCGGTCGATCACCAGGACGAGGTCCTTAGGGAGGGGAGCGAGGTCACGAACGGCGGGCGGGGTGACGAGCACGAGGAAGAACCCGTCTTCGTCGTCGGGCTTGTAGGCGAGGAAGTCCAACCCGACGCCCTCCCCGGTCAGGGAGTAGTAGAGGATGAAATCACGATCGGGCAGAACATCCTTGTCCACGTAGAGCGCGCGGGCGCTGGTGGGCGCCTCGCGGCCAACGATCACGGGGTGAGTCGGGGAGTACACGCTCCCCACGGGCCGGCTCGCTTTCACGACGACCTCGACCTTCACTTCCTCAAGCGGCTTGGCCGAGAACCGCTCGGGGGACAAGGGATACCGGTAGCGGAAGAGGCCGCCCTCGGGGGAGAGGAGCTCCACGTATTCGAGGGCGATCCGACGCGTCTCCCCAGGCTCGATCGGGAAGATCCGGGCCCGGAACGCCCCCTGCCCGATGTACTCGAGGAGCGCCGGGTCGCGGGCCTGGCGGAGGTAGGAGAGGTAGATCTCCCGTGCCTCATCGGCGGGGAGAACGCCCCCGACCACCGGTTCGCCGTCTACCCACAGGGTGAACTCCTGGATCACCGCTCCCGAGGGAAGGGGAAAGACGTAGGTCCCCTCGACCGGGAACTCGCCATCGTTGCGGAACGCCTGGTCCACCTTGGTGGTGGCCACACCGTTCTCGATCGTCACCGTCACGTGGTGGTAGACGATCGTGAGCCAGCGCAGGGGGGGACCGGGGATGTCCGGTCGCGGGATGGGGACGATGATCCCATCCGCGAAGCCGGGTACGAGCGGCGCCAAAATCGCCACCAGCGCGACAATGAACCCCAACATTTTCCGCATGCCAACCACCTCCCAGCATGGGGATCTACACGGCGGGAGGCCCGGCGGTTACATCGGCTGGCCCTTTCCGGTTAGCATCGAAGGCCATGGGGTACGTGAAGTTCCTCGGCACGGCGGGGGCGCGGTTCGTCGTGGCCCGCCAGCTCCGGTTCTCGGCCGGGACGTGGATCGAGCTCGGGGGGACGCAGCTCCTCCTCGACCCCGGCCCGGGGACCCTCCTCCGGGCCCGTCGGTCCCGCCCTCCGCTCGACCCCGCCAATCTCGCCGCAATCCTCCTCTCCCACAAGCACCTCGACCACTCGACCGACGTGAACATCATGGTCGAGGCGATGACCGATGGCGGCTACAAGCGACGAGGGGCACTCCTCGCCCCGTCCGATGCGTTGGAGGGCAACGATCCGGTGGTCCTTCGGTACGTCCGCCCGTTCCTAGAACGGATCGAGACCTGGAAAGAGGACCACAAAATCTGCGGGGTGAGGATCCGCCCCGTGCCCCACGCCCACGGGACCGTGGAGGCGTACGGCCTCGTGCTCGACTCAACGGAGGGGAGGGTCGGCTTCGTCACGGATTGCCGCTTCGCCTCCGGCCTCGCCGCGCACTACGCGGGGTGCCATCTTCTCGTCCTCAACGTCGTCCTGAAGGACTGGAAGCCGGAGATCGATCACCTGTCCCTCCCCCAGGCGGGGGAGATCATCGCCGCCGTGAGGCCCAAGGTTTCCGTCCTCACCCACTTCGGGACGACGATGCTGCGGGCGAACCCGCGCCTCCTCGCGGCGGGCCTCGCCGAATCCCTGGGGATCCCAGTGATCGCCGCGAGCGATGGCCTGACCGTGGAAGCGGCGGAGTGGGGGGGAACCCCATCCCACTTGTCGGCCGCGGGTGATCAGGCAGACAATGGCAGCGGAGGTGGACGATGAAGCGAGTTTTGTTCACGGTGTTGTTGGGGGTGGGCCTCCTCGCGGGAGGGTGTTCTGAACCTCAGCTGGGGAAACCACCGGTAGCGGGCCTGTGGTACAACCCGTGGCGGGGAGAGGTGCCGCTCCTCGTCACGTTTGTGAGCCAATCTCAGCCGGGTGATGGCCAGATCGTGGGCTACCACTGGGACTTCGGGGATGGGTCCGTGAAGGAGGGAGGGGCAACGGTCACCCACTGGTACACGCGGGAGGACACGTTCTACCCCACCCTCACCGTGACCGACGAAGCGGGGCTGACGGCGACCACGCGCGGCGTGGTCGAGCCCGGCGTGTCGTACCCGCTCGACGTCGTGGAGTGGAGCGCGGAGGAGGAATCCTTCGGCCAACGGGTGGTCGGCCGAGTCAAGAACATCGGCGACCGCACGATCAACGAGGGCCGGGTGGTCGTTCAGTTCAGGGACAAGGACTGGATCGTCGTCCAGGAGAGGTCAAAGATCCTGGGCGACCTGGCGCCGGGGGCCGAGCAGATCTTCGAGGTCACAACCGCCCTCCACCTGAGGGAACTAGGAGCGCCCCACCACACGATCTACACCGAGGTCATCCATCGCGACCATCCTCTGTCACCGTAGGTCGGCGGGAGCGGGGATCGCGATCCCCGATTGACGGAGGACCTCGAGGAGGTGGTCGAGGTCGCGGATCATCACCGCCCACACCCCGGCCACCTCTCCCTGTTCGTTCACGAACGCGGTGAACGGGTAGCGGAGGTTGTCCGCGAGCTGGTAGCGACGGGTGACGGCGGCGCCGGGATCGTAGACGATCGGGAACGTGATCCCCCGTTCGGCGACGATCGCCGCCACCTCGGGCCACCTCTCCGGGCACACCCCCACCACCGCGACCTCGCTCCCGTAGAGGCGGTGGAACTCCTCCAGCACGACGAGGTCGTGCTTACATGCCCCGCACCAGGTGGTCCAGAATGCGATCACGATCGGCTTCCCAACTGCACCGGCCGTGGTGAAGTCCCCGCGGCCGGACAGGGAGAATGGCGGTGCCTGTTGCCCAACGATGGGGAAGGTCCCTTCGCCGGGGCGGCCCCCCGGCGGGGAGAGGAGGAGCCCGGCCCCGAGGAGGATGACGAGGACGAGGCCCACGAGGCGGAGGTCCATGGCCTCAGTCTACCTGGGGTAGGAGGCGTGGACGAGCTGGCCGAACGCGAGCCCGCCGTCCCCTGGCGGGACGAGGCGGTGGGTCACCAACCGAAGCCCCGCCCCCTCAACCTCCCCGCGGACTGTGGTCGCAATCGCGTCGTTCACCGCCACCCCGCCGGTGAGGCCCACCGTGGCGATCCCCCGCTCCCGGGCGGCCTCGATCGCCAGCTCGGCGAGGCCGCGGGCGAGGGCCGCTTGGGCCGTGGCCGCGAGGTCGGCCTCGCTTTTCCCCGTGGAACGGAGATCGGAGAGAGTTCGGAACAGGTGCACGGTGTCGAGGATCCGTCGCCCGGCGAGCTCCCGCACCGCCAGGGGAACGGGATGGACATTCCCCCTCCGCGCCGCGGCCTCGAGCCTCATCGCCGGCTCTCCTTCATACGTCCGCTCCCGCACGATCCCCAGCCACGCCGCAACCGCGTCTAGGAATCGCCCCGCACTCGTGGTGGAGGGGCAGTTCACTCCCCGGTCGATTTGGAGCCGCACCGCATCGAGTTCGACGGGGGAAAGGCCCGCTTCCGCGGGGTCGAGCCCCGCGGCGAGGAGGTAACTGGCCGCCATCCGCCCTGGGCGGAGGGTCGCCCGGTCCCCCCCGGGGAGGGGGAGCGGGCGGAGCGAGCCTATGCGTTCCCATTCCCCGCCGCGCCAGGCGATGACCTCCCCCCCCCACGCCTCCCCGTCCGTCCC
Organism: Candidatus Bipolaricaulis anaerobius; assembly: GCF_900465355.1. Taxonomy (NCBI): domain Bacteria; phylum Candidatus Bipolaricaulota; class Bipolaricaulia (SeqCode); order Bipolaricaulales (SeqCode); family Candidatus Bipolaricaulaceae; genus Bipolaricaulis (SeqCode); species Bipolaricaulis sanaerobius (SeqCode). The sequence continues at coordinate 160,782 of NZ_LS483254.1, forward strand.
ATAGCCGTACCCATCAGCAGCGATCCCCACCAGCTCCTCGATCCCGTGCTCGGCGGCGAGCCCCGCGACGTGGGCGACGTGGTGCTGAACCGGGATCGCCTCCCCCAACTCGAAAGCGAGGCGGGTCGTGGCGAACCGGGGGTGGAGGTCGCACGCGATCTTCTTCGGAAGGGGAAGAGAAGTGAGGTGGAGGAGGTGATCGAGCGCCCTGCGCAGGAACTCGAGCGTATCGAGGTATTCCGTACTACCGATGTGCTGGGAGAGGTAGGCCTTGCCGTGGCCGTAGAGGGCGAAGGCCACGTTGAGGTCCCCCCCCAGGGCGAGGAGGGGCTCTTCCCCGAGGTCGAGGGCGATCGGCTCCGGGACCCAGCCCCGCGACCGGCGGAGGAAGGTCGGGGCCCCGCCCGTGAGGCGCACCACCGAGTCGTCACAGCGGGCGACAATCCGCCGGTTGTGGAGGAGGAACCCGTCGGCGACCCGCGAGAGGTCGGCCAGGATCCGCTCATCCGCGATGAGCATCGGCCGGCCTGGGTAGTTGGCGCTCGTCATCACGAGCGGGAACGGTAGCCCCCCCAGGAGGAGGTGGTGGAGCCCGGTGTAGGGGAGCATCACCCCCACTGTGTCCAGTCCCGGGGCGACCGCGGGGGCGAGGGAGCCCCCGCGGAGGGGGAGGACGACGATCGGTCGCCGAGGAGAGCGAAGGAGGGCCCATTCCTGGTCCGAGGGGGAGGCGAACGTGGTCAGCTGGTCCTCCCGAGCCATGAGGGCGAACGGCTGGCCGGGGCGGCCGAGCCGCCGCCGGAGCTCGGCCACAACCTCCTCCCGCGTCGCATCGCAGGCGAGGTGGGTTCCGCCGAGACCCTTGATCGCCACGACCTTCCCCGCCTGGAGGGCCGCCTGGGCCCGCCCGAGCGGGTCTGCGGCCTCATCGCGGCCGCCTTCAATGTAACGCAGCTCTGGGCCACAGATCGGACACGCGATCGTCTGGGCGTGGTAGCGGCGGTCGAGCGGGTCGCTGTACGCGCGCTGGCAGTCCGGGCACATCCCGAACTCGCGGAACGCCGTCCGCGGCCGGTCGTAGGGGAGGCCTTCGATCACCGTGAACCGGGGGCCACAGTCGGTACAGCTCGTCGCCCAGTACCCGTGGAACCGGCTCCCGGGATCAGCGATGTCCTTGAGGCAGGCCACGCAGGTGGCGACATCGGGCGGGATCGTCCCGCTCCCTGTTCCTCCATCCCGAGACGGGACGATCCGGAACCCGTCGCTCCCGTTGGGGGGGAGGTCCGCCTCCTCCAGGCGTTCGATCACGGCGAGGGGGGGCGCCGAACCGCGGAGCGCGGCGGCGAACCGGGCAACGGAGGCTGGATCCCCCTCGACCTCGATCTCCACCCCCGCGTCCCCCAGGTTGCGCACATGCCCGGCCAGGCCCTCGCCGACCGCGGCGCGGTACACGAACGGGCGGAATCCCACCCCTTGGACGGTACCCGTGACGTGGATCCTCTTCCGCACGCGCTCGGCCATCGAGGGACGAGTATAGACGTGGCCACCCCCTCTGTCCCCCCGCGGGCGGACGATGGAGGTTGGACGGGCGGAGGGTGAGGGGTGGAATAGAGGGCACATGGTGCGGGCCGAGGTGGACACGGGGGTGGTGCGGGGGAACCTGGAGCGGCTGCGGGGATGGCTCCCCCGCCGGGTATCCATCCTGTTCGTGGTCAAGGAGGATGCCTACGGCCATGGCCTCCTCCCCGTGGCCCGCGCTGCGCAAGGGATCGTTGACTGGTTCGGAGTCGCCTCCCTCCACGAGGCCCGGGCGCTGCGTCGCGCCGAATTCAAGCAGCCGATCCTCATCATGACCCCGCCCGTCGGCCCGAGCCTCGTCCAGGCGATCCGTGAGGGGTACCACCTGCCGCTTGGCGACAGCGGGATGATCCCCGAGCTCGAGGCCGCCTCCGCCCGCGCCGGCCGGCGGGCCCTCGTCCACATCGAGGTGGACACGGGGATGGGGCGGTTTGGCCTCCTCCCCGAAGAGGTGGATCAGGCCCTTTCCGTGATCCACCCCGGTCGGATCGAGGTCGCGGGGGTGTACTCCCACCTCTCGTCGGCGAACGGCCGGTCTGAGGAGGACCTCGAGTTCACGCGGGCTCAGGTGTGGTGGTTCCGCCACATCCTCAAGGAGTGGGAACGGCAGGGGATCGAGATCCCGTGGCGACACCTCGCCAACTCCGCCGCCGTGCTCGCGTTCGATGAGGCGACCGCCTCCCCCCTGAACATGGTCCGGGTGGGGACCGCAGCCTACGGCTACCCCGAGGGGCCGGTGGCCCCGCCGGTGGAGCTCATCCCTGCGGCGCGGGCGTGGACCGAGATCGCGGCGGTGCGGGACCTCCCGCGGGGGTGGCCAGTGGGGTATGGCCGGGGGTACGTGACCCCCGGTGCGGCGCGGGTGGCGATCCTCGCCGCCGGGTACGGGGACGGCCTCCGGCCCGAGCTCAGGCGGGTCGTGATCCGCGACCAGGCGGCGAGCCTCGTCGGGAAGCTGGGGATGGACAGCGTTGCTGCTGACGTAACGGCGATTGAGCGGATCCGCCGCGGCGACCGGGCGCTCCTGTTCGGCCCGGGCGTATGCGGACATGAGGGCTGGATCTGCCCCGTCCTCGTCCCCGTCCTCCTCTCCTCCCACCGCCGCTGGACGGGCTAGCCCTCGACGCTTCGCTGCCATCGTCCACGGACAGGCCGACGATGGCGAGGTCGCGCCCCTCGATCACCTCGGCCCGGCCCGCGCAGCGGGGACAGGCGAGCACGGGCACGGCGAAGTGCCACCCCTCCTCGCTCACGTACCTCACCGGCCCCTCGTACCCGCACCCCAAGCAGCGCACCTTCACCGGGATCCCCTCGATGCGGAGCTCCGACCCGGCGACTTCTGTCCCGTCCGTAAGGATCCGCCATGCTTCGGCCAACGCCTCTTCGGAGAGGATGAGGAGCTCCCCTTTCCGCACGTGGACTTCCCTCACCCGCCCGGCCACCGGGTGCGCGCGGAGGTACTCCGTGAGCCCGGCGAGGAGGGCATCGGCGAGCGAGTACTCGTGCACTAGAGGCCGAGGGAGGCGAGGAGCTCGTCCACCCCCCGGCCGCTCCGGGCGTCGGTGAGGACGACCTTCCCCTGCGGGTTGAGGCGGCGATAGTCGTCCACCAGGACCATCGGATCCACCCCCACGAACCCGGCCAGGTCCACCTTGTTCACGGCCACGACGTCGGTCTGGGTGAAGATCTTGGGGTGCTTGCGCACCATGTCGTCGCCCTCCGTGACGGAGATCACCACGAGGTCGCCCGCGGTGCCGAGGGGGAAGTCCGCCGGGCACACGAGGTTCCCCACGTTCTCGATGAACAGGACATCCACCTCCGCCAGCGGGAACCCTTCCAGGGCATGGCCAACGCGGTGGGCGTCGAGGTGGCAGTCGTCCCCGGTGTTGAGGTTGGCGGCAACGAGCCCGGCCGCGACGAACTTCTGGTGATCGTCATCCCCAGCGACGTCCCCGGCGATCGCCCCCACCCGCACCCCTTTCTCCTTCAATCGCTCCGCGAGGCGGAGGATGAGGAGGGTCTTCCCCGACCCGATCGCCCCCATCACGTTGAACGCCCGCACCCCACGCTCCTGGAGGAGCTTGTAGTTGTAGGACGCGAGCTCGAGCTGGTGCTTGAACACATCTTGGGTCCCCACTCGGATGTCGTGCATACGAACCCGATGATACCCCCATCGGGGGAGGACGCCGAACCGGCTCCCCATCCGATCGTAACCTGCAATCCGTTTGCACCATGGGTTCGCCCACGCTATAGTCCGGCCAGCATGCGCCGGGTGGCGGAGTGGGTGACGACGGCGGCGGGCGCTTTCGCCGTCTATCTTCTTTTCGCATCCTTCACGGGGAGCTGGGGCGTGTGGGCTCCCGACGAGCTCATCGCGGGGGCGGTGATCTCCCTCGTCATCGGCCTCTGCACCGGGGCGTACGTGTGGAAGCGGGGCGGGTGGCGCCTCCTCCAACCCCATCGCTGGTTTCTCTTCCTCATCTACCTCGGGGGCCCGTTCCTCTATGCGCTGGTCAAGGCCAACCTCGACGTGGCGTGGCGGGTGATCACCGGCCGGATCAAGCCCGGGATCGTCCGGTTCAACCCCAACCTCACGACCGACGCCGGGCGGACGTTCCTCGCCAACTCGATCACCCTCACCCCGGGCACCCTGACCTTGGACATTGACGAGACGACGGGTGACTTCTACGTGCACTGGATCAACGTGAAGGATCCCTCGCCGACGGCCGACGACGTGTGCGGGCCGTTCCCGAAGTGGGCACGGAGGGTGGCGGAATGATCGTGGCCCTTCCGTTTGCGGTGGGCGGGGTGGCCCTCCTCGTGTCCATCCTCGTGTGCATGGTGCGGCTCTCGATTGGCCCCACCGCTGCCGACCGGGCGGTGGCGTTGGATACGATCAACACCCTCGTCGTGGCGACGATGATGCTCCTCGGGGCGGCGTTCGACGAGGTGGTCCTCCTCGATGTTGCCCTCGTCTACGCGCTCCTCTCCTACGTGGGGACGCTCTTCATCGCGCGGTACCTCGAAGGGGGGCTCGATTGAACGGGCTCATCTACACATTCCTCGCGATCGGGGCCGTGTTCAATGCCCTGGGGTCCGTCGCCCTCCTGCGGTTCCCCGACGTGTACACCCGCATCCACGGGGCAACGAAGTGCACCACCTTCGGCTCGATCTTCTCGATCCTCGCCGTTGCTGTGTACGGGATCGTCCAGGGCGGCGGGGCGGGGGGCACGATGGCAGTGCGGGCGGCCCTCGCCCTTATGTTCCTCCTCCTCACGAACCCCACCGGGTCCCACGCCCTGGCGCGGGCGGCTCATCGGTCGGGGATCAAGCCGTTCCGGGCCGTGGTGGACCGCCTCGAAGAGGCCCATCACGCCTCGCCCGACGGTCACGGATCGGAGGGGGCGCGATGACGATCTGGGCCGTTCTGCAGGTCCTGATTCTCGTCCTGATCGTGGTGGGGTCGGTCCTCGCCGTGTGGCTGAAGGACCTCCTGGCGAGCGTGATCGCGCTTGGCGGATCCAGCCTCCTCCTCTCCCTCGAGTTCTACCTCCTCCAGGCCCCGGACGTCGCGATCGCTGAGGCCGGGGTGGGGGCGGCCTTGACGACGGCGATCTTCGTCCTCGCCATTCGCAAGACGCAGCGAAAGGAGGAGGAATGAAGCGCTGGCTGACGCTGGCTGCGTTCGCCGTTGTCGCGGGGTGCCTCCTCCTCGCGGGGGCGGAGATGCGCCCGTTCGGGGTGCCGCGGTCCGACCTGATGGACCGCTATTTCAACGCCTGGTCCCAGAAAGAGGTGGCGGCGAACAACGTCGTCACGGCGATCGTGTTCGATTACCGAGGCTACGACACCCTGGGCGAGGCGACCGTCTTGTTCGTGGCCGTGGTGGGGGTCACCCTCATCCTGCGGAGGATCAAGAAATGAGCGTTGTCGTGCGCACGATCGCCCGGATCCTCGTCCCGGTGATCCTCGTGTTCGGGGGGTATGTGATCCTCCACGGGCACCTCACCCCGGGCGGTGGGTTCCAGGGTGGGGCGGTGGCTGCATCGGCGGTGGCCCTCGTCCTCGTCGCGTTCGGGGCGCCGGCGGTGAAGAAGCTCAAGGCCCCGTTCTCGATCCTCGAGGACTTGAATGGGGTCGCGTTCGTGGTCCTGGGATTCCTCGGCCTGGGGTTCACGTTCTTCGCGAACTCGCTCGCCGGGATGGGGGGCCTGTTCGGGACCCCGGTCCCTCCCGGGCCCAACCCCGGGTACCTCAACACCGCAGGGACGCTCCCCCTCATGAACTGGGCGGTGGGGCTCAAGGTGATAGGCGGCCTGGGGACGGTGCTCGTCCTGTTCGGGCTGGTCGGGAGGGACGATGATCGGTAATACCCCATTTGTGGTATGCATGATCCTCGTCGCCCTTGGGCTGTGGGCCCTCCTTTTCCGGAGGAACCTTGTGAAGATCGTGATCGGGCTCACCCTCATCGAGAACGGGGTGAACCTGTTCCTCGTCGCCACGGGCTATGTGCAGGAAGGAGTCGTCCCCATCTACACCTACGCCCCACCGGACGCCACGATGGTCCTCCCCACACCGCAGGCCCTGACCCTGACGAGCATCGTGATCGGGCTCGCCACCACAGCGCTCATGCTCTCGTTCGCCGTCGTCATCCATCGCCACAAGAAGACACTCGATGGCCGCAAGATGACGGAGCTCTCCGGATGAACCTCGCCGCGCACGCCCCGATCCTCGCCATCGCCGTGCCCCTCCTCGGCGGGTTCGCGCTCCCGCTGTGGGGGAAGATCCATCCGTCCCTGCGGGACCTGTGGCTCGCCCTCGTCGCGTCCCTTACGGCGGCCCTCATGGGGTTCGTGGCGGTGCAGGTCCTCACGACTGGGATCCAGGTCTACACCCTGGGCGCCTCCTCCCCCGGGGAGACGCTTTCCCCGGGCGGGTTCCCGATCCGGATCGTGCTCACCGTGGACGCCCTCAGCGCGTTCATGGGCGCGATCGCGACCCTCCTGGCGGTGGTGGCGTTCACCTACGCGTGGCGGTACCTCGAGGAAGAAGAGGGGAAGACCCTCGCCCTCACCCTGGGCACGCTCCTCTGGGCGGGGATGATCGGGATGGCGTTCACCGGGGACCTGTTCAACCTGTTCGTGTTCTTCGAGGTGACCTCGATCGCCGCCTGTGGGCTCATCGGCTACCGCACCTGGACCTCCCGCGGGCCGGAGGCGGCGTTCAAGACGATGGTCATGTACACGGTGGGGGGGCTGTTCGTCCTCCTTGCAATTGCCCTCCTGTACGGGGAGTACGGGGCGCTCAACCTCGCCCACCTCGCCCGCCTCATCGCGGGAACGACGGTGGACCGGATCGCGCTCGGGCTCCTCCTGGGGGGGTTCCTCATGAAGGTGGGGGCAGTGCCCTTGCACATGTGGGCGCCCGATGCCTACGGTGAGGCGCCGGCCCAGGCGGTGATCCTCCTCGTCGCCAACACCCAAACGTCCCTTTACGCCCTGTTCCGGATCCTGTTCACCCTCTACGGCGGGGTGGTCGATCCCGCGATCGGGTGGCTGGTGGTGGGGCTGGGGATGCTCACCCTGGTGGTGGCGGCCCTGATGGCGGTGGTGCAGATGGACCTCGGGCGGCTCGTCGCGTTCGGGGCGGTGTCCCAGATCGGGTACATGCTCCTCGGGGTCGGGGTCGGGCTGACCGTGATCTCCTCCCAGCCCGCGTTCGGCCTCGTCGCGATCCAGGGCGGGATCTTCCACATGCTGAACGATGCGGTGGCGATCGGGCTCCTCTTCCTGGCGGTAGGGGCGGTGGAGAAGGCCGCCGGGAACCGGAACCTAGACACCCTGGGCGGGCTGGGGCACGACCTGGGGTGGACGACGGGGTTCTTCCTGGTGGGCTCGCTCGCCCTGGCGGGGATCCCGCCCCTCAACGGGTTCGCCTCAAAACTCATGATCTACGAGTCGAGCTTCGCCCTCTCCCCGATCCTGGCCGCGCTGGCGATCTTGGCCTCGATCCTCCTCTTGGCCACGTTCGTGCGCGCGTTTCAGGGGGCGTTCCTCGGGCCACGGCTCGCCCCACCTAAGCCCGTTCCGACCGCGATGCTCGTGGCGATGGGGGTCTTGGCGGTGGGCGTCCTCGCCCTGGGCCTGTTCCCGGAGCTCGTCGTTCGCCACCTCGTGGCACCCGCGGCGAAGGCACTCTGGGAAGGGCGGGAGGCCTACCTGCGGGCGGTGTTGGGAGGATGAGATGACGCTCCTCACGGGCGAAGGGTACTGGAGCCCACTCCTCTGGCTTGCCGCTGCCGCGGGGGTGGTCCTCCTCTCCCTCCTCATCTGGTCCCGCGGTCGGAAGGGCTACAACCGCGCCACGGAGCAGGACCTGCCCTTCCTCTCCGGGGAAAAGCGGGAGGGGGTTCACGTCGGGGGGGGGCACCTGTACTGGGGGTTCGTGGAGGGCCTGCGGCCGTACGTGGAGCGGCTGCGCCTCTCCCACAGCGGGTTCGTCGGCGACTACGTCGCGTGGTTCGTCGTCATGCTCGCTGTCGTGTTCCTGATCGTCCTCGTGGGGGGCTGAGATGGGCCTAGCCTCGTTCAAGCGGGCGCTGTGGGTATTCCATATCGCAACCGGCTCGTGCAACGGCTGCGACATCGAGATCGTGGCCGCCCTCACCCCCCGGTACGACGTGGAGCGGTTCGGGATCAAGCTCGTCGGCTCCCCGCGCCATGCCGACGTCCTCCTCGTCACCGGCCCGGTGACGCGGCCGATGGCGGAGCGGCTGAAGCGCGTCTACGAGCAGACGCCGGACCCGAAGGCGGTGGTCGTGGTAGGGGGGTGCGGTGCGACATCGGGCGTGTTCTACGATAGCTACAACGTGGTCGGTCCGGTGGACGCGATCGTCCCCGTGACGGCCTACGTCCCAGGGTGCCCGCCGCGGCCGGAGGCGATCATCCACGGCGTGGTGACGGCGGTGGCGCAGATCGAGGCCGCCGCGGCAGGGGAGAAGAGATGACGGTGGATCAGGTGAAGTCCGCGCTCACCCGCGGGGTGCCCGGCCTCACGATCGAGGAGCGGCCGCGCCAGGTTGGGGTACGGGAACCGGTGACCGTGGCCGAGGTGTGGGCCGAGATCGGCCGGGAGGGCCTCCTCCCGGCAGTGGCGGCCCTCAAGGCCGCTGGGCCCTTGCACATCTCGATCATCTCCGGTCGGGACAGGGGAAACGAGATCGAGCTCCTCTACCACTTCGCCGTCGGGTACGGGACGCCCGGGGGGGAGGTCATGGTTACCCTGCGGCTAGATGTCCCCGCATCCGATCCCACCGTGCCCTCGATCTGTGCGCTCCTCCCCGGAGCAGAGACGACCGAGCGGGAGAAGATCGAGTTTCTCGGGATCCACTTCACCGGGATCCCGTCCACCGACCACGTGTTCCTCCCCGACGGGTTCCCAGGCCACCCGTGGCGGAAGGGCGATCCGGAGACGGAGAAACTCGTGAAGCGGCTCGTGGAGTGGGAGGGCAAGGATGCCTGACCAGGTGTACGAGATCCCGATTGGCCCCATCCATCCAGCGCTCAAGGAGCCGATCCGGTTCACATTCAAGGTCGAGGGGGAGCGGATTCGGGGGGTGGACATCCGGCCCGGGTTCGCCCATCGCGGGATCGAGTTCATGGGGATGAAGCGGAACCTCATCCAGACCCTGTACCTCTCCGAGCGGATCTGCGGCATCTGCTCGATCTCCCACCCCATCACGATCACGCTCGCCGTGGAGCGGGCAGCGGGGATCGAGGTCCCGCCCCGCGCCCAGTACCTGCGGGTCATCTTCGCGGAGCTGGAGCGGATCCATTCCCACCTCCTCTGGGCCGGAGTCGCGGCGCACGAACTGGGGTTCGACACCCTCCTCCACCTCACGTGGAAGGTGCGGGAGAAGGTCCTCGACCTCCTGGAGGAGCTGTCCGGAAACCGCATTGACTACGCGATCCCGATCTACGGTGGGGTACGGCGGGACATCACCCCCGAGCAGTACCCGCAGGTTGAGGCGATGGTCCGCTACTACCGCGGCCTCCTCGATGAACTCCTCGACGCGTTCCTCCGCGACCCGTCCGTGGCGGCGCGCACGCGCGGGGTGGGGGTCCTCGAGCCGGAGGAGGCGGATTCCCTGTGCGCGGTGGGCCCCACCGCCCGGGCGTCGGGCCTCGCGAAGGATGTGCGCCAGGATAGGCCGTACCTCGTCTACGGCGACCTCGGGGTGAAGGCGATCACCCCCCGCGAGTGGGGCCTCGAGCCGCGCGGCGACGTGTACGACAAGGTGGTGGTCCGCCTCCTTGAGGTGGGGCAGTCCCTCGACCTCATCGAGCGCTGCCTCGTGGAGATGCCGGAGGGCGAGATCACGTCGTTCCCCAAAATCCCCGCTCTGTTGGCTTACCTGAAGAAGGCCGACGGGGAGGGCCTGGGGTGGCACGAAGCGCCGCGGGGGGAGGTCATCCACTACATCCGCCTCGAGGCGGGGGTCGAAGAACCGGTGGTGTGGAAGGTGAAGGCGCCCACGTACTCGAACCTCATGAGCTGGGTCCCGATGTTCGTGGACCAGGAAATCGCCGACATCCCGATCATCGCCGCCTCGATCGACCCCTGCATGTGCTGCATGGACCGCGTGCACATGGTGGACGACAGCTCCGCGTCCATGGTGCAGAAGGAGGAGCTCCTCCGCCTCTCCCGCGCCAAGACGGAACGGATCTGCCGTGGCGGAGGCCCAGCATGAGCGCCCTTCACCTCCTGTGGCAGGGAGCGGCGGTGCTCGTGGGTGGGGGGATCCTTGGGCTCGTGTACAAGGGATTCGACCGCAAACTCGCGGCGCGGATGCAATCGCGGATCGGCCCCCCCCTCCGCCAGCCGTTCCTCGACGTGGGGAAGCTCCTCGTGAAAGAGAGCGTCGTCCCCAAGGATGCGGTGGGGTGGCTGTTCCGGGCGATGCCGTTCCTGGCCGTGGTCGCCTCGTTCACGGTCCTCCTCTACCTCCCGTGGGGGCCGTTCCCGGCGATCCTGAGCGGCCATGGGGATGCGATCCTCGTCCTGTACCTCCTCGCTGTGCCCGCCCTCGCGATGGCCCTCGGCGGGTTCGCCTCCGGGTCGCCGTTGGCCACCGTGGGCGCCCAGCGCGAGATCGTGATGCTCATGTCCTACGAGTTCCCCCTCGCCGTGGCCGTGGTCGGCGTGGTGTGGCGGCTGGCGACCTTGGGCGGGGGGCCCGCGTTCTCCTTGGCCGCGATCGCGGCCGCCCCCCTGTGGACCCAGGTGGGTCCGCTCGGGGTGATCGGCCTCGCGATCCTCGCCTTCTGCCTCCTCATCGTGACGCCCGCCGAACTCTCCAAGATCCCGTTCGACATCCCCGAGGCGGAGACGGAGATCGCGGGTGGGCTGATGGTTGAGTACTCGGGGACGTACCTGGCGCTCTTCTACCTCGCCGATGCGGCGAAGACGATCGCCATGGCCGCCCTCGTCGTGACCCTGTTCGCCCCGTACGGGATCGCTGGCCTCCTCGGCCTCAGTGGGGCCGGGGCGCAGGCGGTGGACCTCGCGTTCCACCTCGTGAAGATCTTCGCCGTGATGTTCACCGCCGTGACCACGGTGCGGGTGGCGATGGCCCGCCTCAAGGTGGACCAGGTGGCGCGCGGGTTCTGGCTCCAGATCACGGCTGTGGCCGTGGCGGGACTGGTGCTGCTCGTTCTTGACCGGATGGTGATGGGATGATCCTCAAAACCCTGTTCTCCCAGCTCTTCACCAGGCCGGCGACGAACCGGTTCCCGGCGAAATACATGCCGAAGTCCGTGGTCGGGTTCCTGGGGCGGGTGAAGGAGGGGAAGGCGACCCTCGTCCCGCCCGTGCCCGTGCCGCCCAAGTTCCGGGGGAAGATCGCCTACGACCGGGAGAAGTGCATCGGGTGCCAGCTCTGCATCCGGGTGTGCCCGGCGAAGGTGATCGAGTTCCTCCCCGAGGAGAAGAAGATCCGGATGCACGTGGCGCGGTGCACGTTCTGCGCCCAGTGCGTGGACGCTTGCCCGGTGGACGCCCTCGCCGCGAGCCCGGACTTCCTCCTCTCCGCTACCGACCGTAGCTCCGCTGCCCTGACTGTGGAGTAGGCGCGGGAGGCCGCTTCAGCGCGGCGCGACCTCGAGCCACGCCCCTGTCTGCGCGCAATCCTCAGGGTCCCCGATGTTGGACTGCCCGCCGGTCTGTCCGACCGCAAGACCCGCCCCTCACGATGCGCATAGGATCAACCCTAGAACAACGGGAATCTAAGGGAGAGACTCCACCAGGACAGGTAGGGCCATGCTTCCCAGCGCTCGGAGATGCGGTCTCCCGGCGGTTGAGGTAGGCCAGGACCGCCACGACGATCAGGGTCTGAATCCGCGATATAGCCCTCGATGGACTTGAGCAGCAGGAGAGCTACCCCGAATCGAAACTGCCCTGTGATCCAGCTAGCATAATCGAGCTGAACCTCAACAGATGCACCTATCCAGCCAAAGCTATACCAGAGAACTGTTCTCTGTTTGTCAGACCGGTCTAGCACTGAGATGTCCGTCACCCCTCCCACATCAAAGATCAGCCGCGTTGGCAGCAGACTACTCTCAAGAAAGTGGGGGTTTAGGTAGACGCCAATGCCTGCCCCCGTTAGCGTGAGGGGTCCCGAGAAGACCAGCGGGAGAACTGGACTGAGATCACATTCCACCCAGAGAATTGGAGTGTTGACGCAGTTCTTCTGCGTAGCATCTAAGTCCGAGCAGACGAGCCAGCCCTGGAGCAGCCTTGTTCCGAACTGTGGCCCAGTCCCGTGCTTTTGACGCTGAAACCCAAGCCCTTCCAGCCAGGATGAGACGACATCCCAGAGCACAGCCTTCCCCGTCTGCTGCACCTCTATGACTCTCCGAAGCTCGGTCGCGTTCTCCGCGCCGTCACGTACTAAAGTCCTGATAGTAATGGTGGCTCCTGACTCGAACTGTGAGAGCGAGAGCCAGCCAGGCTCTATGACTCGGCCGTTCGCATAGTGTGTGATCTCTGCGATGCCGGACTCGTCTTGCGCGATCACGTCGATGAACAGAGGAGCACTGCGCGGGATTCTTCCAGGGGAAGCTGCAAGACTCCACAACACAACGACCGGTGGGGTATTGTCGGTGTAGAACGTGTGTTCCAAAATGGCTTCTTGGCCGACCTTATCTCGTACTTCAAGCCTGATACTGTGCTCACCATCTGGCCAGTTCTTCGTGTCCAGAGACAGAGAACGATCGCCGCCTACGTAGACTCCATCCACATACCACGCCATTGACGAGATGTTCTCCTCCTCGATCTCAGGACGGAGCCGCAACGTTCCGCTGACCGGAGTGCTTCTCTCCAACCCCAGAGACGTGATACGAGGCGGAGTGTTGTCAACGACGAAACCAACAGTGGCAGTCCCAGAGCGCTCCGATGGGCCCACCGCAATCGCGGTGAGTGTGTAGTGGCCATCGGCGAGTCCCCAAGTGTTGAGGACGGGCCGGGTAAGCGATCTCTCGCCGTTGAGCAGTATCGTAACGCCCATTGTCGTCTCTTCAGCTTCCACAATGACTTCAACCTCACCACTCACGACATCGCCATCTTGCGGATGAAGGATCGAGACCGCAGGCGGAGTGTTTCGAACGAAGAAACGAACGGTCCTTTCCCTAACTACCACATTCCCGCGAAGCACTCTGCATAGGAGCTGGTGCTCACCCTCAGAGAGTTGGGTCGTGTCGAGTACGAAGGGGAAGCCCTGCCACGCCATTCCGGTACCGGCGAGTTCAACCGTTACCCGATCGTACGGCCAACCGAAAACCGAACCTCTGACTATGATCCTCCCGGCGACGTACTGGGAGTCAGCCGGGTCGTAGACGGTGACGTCGACATCGTGCTTCAGGAACGATTGGTATGTGTACCAAACTCCAACTGCAGTGACAACAACGCCCAGCACCGTGATGAGTCCCAGGCCCGTGGGCGAACGCAACCACCGAAGGGCTTTCCATAGAAGTGCGAAGCCCCTACCCAGACAACCGAGCGCCTTGCTGACCATCCTGGCCAGACGGTTCATCAGACGTTTCGCGACCTCGAAAACCTCACGGGGGTTTCCCATGATCAACCACCACTGTGTCCAAGCTTGGCGCTCTAGTGTATCTTAGCCGATGAGGGAAGTAAGGGGGACGCTGGTCGCTCCGCGTCGTCCCTTCCTTGTCCCTGAACGCCGAACATCTGTATGGCAGGGTCAGACCTTCATTCTTAGGGTCTTGTGGACAAAGGATGGCCAACTTGTGAGCCTGGGGATGAATGTCTGGATCTGAAGGTCACGATGGACGCCCTCGCCGCGAGCCCGGACTTCCTCCTCTCCGCTACCGACCGTAGCTCCCCCGCCCTCATCGTCGAGTAGCCGGAGCGGGATCGGGCGCTCACCCAGGATGATCCGCTCCGGCACGGGCCTGTATTGCCTGAGGACCCGCGATGGTGGACTGCAGGACCCGACCCCCAACGCGATGAGGTTTCTTGGGTAGGGCAATAGTGGGTAGCAGCCACGTTCGTGGGGCACTCGACCCCAAAACTAGCGACGTGGCCCCGCTACGGCTGCCGGTAGTTCAGGCGCCCTTGCTGGAAAGGACGATATTCTGCCGTGTCAGCATCCGGGAAAGGAACCCCACCACGCCTATGGCAATCACCGTGATCGCCAGGTACCAGAGCGCGAACGACCACGAGGTCAAATCGAACACGCCGGTGGCCAGCCCCAGCGGTATCCCAATCATCAACCCGAAGGAGAGCAGGAACATCGGCGCGAGGGCGGCGTCTGGATCACCGGCCAACGCATAGAGTATCATGAAAAGCAGCAGCCCAAAGAACAGCAGCGGGTTGATCATCAGTCCGAGCACCACCGCCGGCACCGGCAGCACGAATCCGTAGCCGGCGGGGATACAGGCTCCCAGGTTCATCACCAGCACCACTGTGGCCGTACCAGCAATCGCAGGGATATATGCCGGTAGGAAAATGGCGAGAGACTTGCCCAGCCAGAGCGCTCGCGGGGTAAGGGGGGTGGCCATGAGACAGGCCAAGTTGCCGTTAGCTTTTTCCTTGACAACCGGCAAATTGCCAAAGGTGCCGATGAACGCGAGCAGGATAACCAGCGGCAGGAAATATAGCACTAGGCTGACGAATAGGGATATCAGCGGCGCCGCCAGTTCGTCCCCGAACCACGGCTGCAGGTTGAGAGCGGTGGTAATCCCCGCCGACGCCACCACTACCACTGCTGCCGCGGCGATGAGGATGATCCGGAAAGCTGTTGTCCGCCTTACTTCCCTGCATTCCGTCCTCAAGACGATGGTGGTGTGTTTCACCGGCCATTCCTAATTGGAAAGAATGATGTTCTCCGCCGTCAGCCTCGATCGCAGCCCGATGACGATGGTCCCAATTACCGCCGCCAGCCCGAGGTTTATCGCCAGGAACAGCCATGAACTGGCATCAATGACGTCATGGACGGCAAGCTGTATCATCACGTTGACCATCACCGGCAGGAACAACTGGGCGATCACGTTGCCGTTGGCTGCCCGGGATGTGAGCCCCACCAGGTGCACCAGCAACCCCAGCGCCAGGTAGACGAGCGGCACGCCCACAAAACTGGAGAGAGCTATCCATGGATTGAGAACGAATCCGATACCAGGCAGGAAATATACGCCGTTGACGATGACGAGCACCAGCACCGCCAGCGCACTCCCAAATAGCGTGCCCGGGACCAAAATGGATAAGCTCTTGCCCATCCAGATATCCTTTGGCCGGACGGGGGTCGCCAGCAGTGACTGCAGGTTGCCACGTGTCTTCTCGCGCACCAGCGACTGAAACGCGAAGGAGTTAAGTGTAATGCCTACACCGAGGAAGCTAGCCGCATAGACGATGATGCCCAGGTACGCTTCCAGCCGGGAACGGTCCGGCACAACCGATCCCATTTCCGGCTCCAGCAAGAGGATGCAGAACAGGATAGTGACGCCAGCGACGCAGATGAAGGTGATGGATAGTACAATGCCGAGAGCTATTTTAAGTCTCAGATTGCTACGTATGCTGGCCCGCATGATAAGCCTAGTGTAACTCATCCTTGCTCCACCTCTTTCAGGATGGTCGCGTACATTTCTTCCAGGGAGGCCTCTTTCTTCCCGGCTTTCTCAATCATGACGCCACGCGTCGCCAGAAAATTGACGATGTCTCCCACCGTAGCACCGCCCTCATCGGGTTCGAAGATGAGGCTCTTCCCGCTCATCTCGCGGAACCCAAATTGCGGCCTCTCTCTCAATTCCCCAAAGATGTTCTCCGGTACCGCTCCAGCGATCTCGATGGTGATGTCGCTTTTCCCCATCTTCCGACGCAGCCCTTCCAGTTCTCCGTAAAGCTTGATCACGCCCCGGTCGATGAGCGCGATGCGGTTGCAGATGCGCTGCACCTCGTCCAGGTTGTGGGAACTGAACAGCACCGTTTTCTTCTCCCGCCGAGCGATGTCCAGCAGGATGTTCCGTATCTCTATCTGCCCGGAAGGGTCGACTCCGGCCGTAGGTTCGTCGAGGATGAGCACCTCGGGGTTGTGCACCATGGCACGAGCCAGCGAAAGCCGCTGCCGCATCCCCCTGGAAAACGTCCCCACGCTATCCCCGGCCCGTTCCGCCATCCCCACCAGCCCGAGCACCCTCTTGATACTGGTAGCTGCGTCCTGGACGTCATAGATTTGCGCGTAGTATTCCAGGTTCTCTGCGGCGGTCATCGTGTCGTACAGGCCGTCCGGGTCCAGGGCGAAGCCTATCTTCATCCGCGTCGCGGCATCGTCAATGTCCTGACCAAAGATCGAGACGCTGCCGCTGTCAGCGCGGAGCAACCCCAACAGGATACGGATGGTAGTCGTCTTGCCGGCGCCATTGGGCCCCAGATACCCGAAGATGTCGCCGACCTGGACGTCAAAGCTGATGTCCTTGAGTACCTCCCGGTACCCTAGCGTCTTCCTCACGTCTTCAATGTGAATAGCTGATGTCATTCCGTCACATCGAGGATCTTGCTGCATCAGCATTTGTTATCACTGTTCCTGTCAGGCTGTATGCTATTGAACAGTTCAACGGTACCTTTCAGGTTTTTCTGGAGGAGGGGGATCGTGGTGATGGCAATGCCCTGCGCCAGGTCGCCGAGGACGAGCAGCTTGTCGCCCGGCGCAATGGCGAAGTCTTTCCTCGCCTCCGCCGGTATGACTATCTGTCCCCGCTGCCCAACCGTTACCGAGCCGTAGAACTTCCTGCCTTCCGGGCCTTGTAACGCCTTGTTCATGGTGCACCATCCTGTATTGTATACATGTATGAAATGCATGATATCCTAGGTGGAAAGCGCTGTCAAGAGGAGACAGGGCAGATGCGCCAAGCGATGGTGATCCACCAGGAAACACCGAATGGTTGGGGCTGCAAAGCATGCCCGACACACTGCCGGGCGGATTCCCCTGCTTCGGGTTCCTGGTCACAGCGCTCCCAGGCGTCCGTATCCACCGCTGGGGAGAAGGTGCTGTACGGTTGGCCGCGGAGGACCACCCGATCGACAAGGAAGGGGACCCGCGCCGACCCCCGTGTGGACCGGGGG
The DNA here is from genome assembly GCF_900465355.1 of Candidatus Bipolaricaulis anaerobius. NCBI lineage: Bacteria > Candidatus Bipolaricaulota > Bipolaricaulia (SeqCode) > Bipolaricaulales (SeqCode) > Candidatus Bipolaricaulaceae > Bipolaricaulis (SeqCode) > Bipolaricaulis sanaerobius (SeqCode). The sequence goes on from NZ_LS483254.1 coordinate 177,996, forward strand.
CGAGGACAGGCGCATACTAACGACTCGGGGTCGCGAGGCGCACTTGCCGCGCCCGGTCGAACCGGGGTACACTCCAGGGCGAGTAGCTCAGTGGAAGAGCATCCGGCTTACATCCGGAAGGCCAGAGGTTCGATCCCTCTCTCGCCCAGTTCGTAGGTTCGGGGACGTGGTCTAGGCTGGACTAGGACACCGGATTGTCACTCCGGAGACCGCGGGTTCAAATCCCGTCGTCCCCGCCAGCAGTACGGTCGCACGTCAGTAAGTCCCAAGGCCACGGTCGGAGTTGACACGTGCGACAGGGTGCGGGCGAGGTAGCTCAGGTGGTAGAGCACACGGCTGAAAACCGTGGTGTCCCCAGTTCGACTCTGGGCCTCGCCACCACATCGGCCCGTTGAACTCCCGTGGCGGGCAAGGTAGGGTGACGGAGTCCATGGCGCATACCGCGGAGGAGATCTGGCAGAAGGCGAAAACCCTGCTCGTCAAGGAGATCCCCCCTGTGAACTTCGCGGCGTGGATCGCCGACGCCCGCGCCAAGACCGCCGATGAGGGAACGCTTGTCCTGGAAGTGCCGTCCGTCCTCGCCAAGGGAGGCATCGAGCGGCGCTACCGATCGCTCGTGGAGCGGGTGGTGGAGGACGTCGCCGGCCAGCCGCTGCAGCTCCGGGTCCTGGTCGCGGAGTCGCCGCCGGCCGCCCCTGCGCTCGACCCCCACCTCGCCCGCCGCTACCACGGGTCGCTCCCCCTCAACCCGGAGTACACGCTCGCCACGTTCGTCCAGGGGAAGAACTCCCAGCTCGCGTTCGCCGCAGCCCAGGCAGTGGCTGAGGCCCCGGCCCGCGCCTACAACCCCCTCTTCATCTACGGCAGCGTCGGCCTGGGGAAGACCCACCTCCTCCACGCCATCGGGGCCCATGTCCTCACCGCGCCCACCGATGCCTCAGTCGTGTACACGACCTCGGAGCGGTTCGCGATCGAACTGATCCAATCCATCGGCGCCAACACGACGGAAGGGTTCCGCGCCAAGTACCGGACGGTGGATGTGCTCCTCATTGACGACGTGCACTTCCTCAAGAACAAGGAGGGCACCCAGGAGGAGCTGTTCCACACGTTCAACGAACTCTACGGGAACGGGAAGCAGATCGTGCTCTCCTCGGATCGGTCCCCCGATGAGCTCCAGGGGCTCCAGGACCGCCTCGTGTCCCGCTTCCGGTGGGGCCTCGTTGCCGATATCCAGGCCCCCGACTTCGAGACCCGGTCTGCGATCCTACGCGAAAAGGCGCGGCGGCGAGGGCTGGAGGTGCCCGATGAGGTGGTCGACCTGATCGCGTCGCGGATCACGACGAACGTCCGCGACCTCGAGGGCGCGCTCATCCGTGCCCTGGCCTACGCTGAGCTGTGCCAGGGACCCGTCACCCCGGCCATGCTCGAGGAAATCCTCCCCAAGGAGGACCTCTCCCGAAAGCTCACCGTGGAGGCGATCAAGGCTGAGGTGGCGGCCGCGTACCGGATTCCGGTGAGCGATATCGAGAGCCCGTCACGGAAGAAGGAGCTCGTCCAGGCTCGCCAAATTGCGATCTACCTCGCCCGCGAACTCACCGAGACTTCGTTCCCCGCCCTGGGGAGGTCATTCGGAGGGCGCGATCACACCACGATCATGCACTCCTACCAAAAGATGCAGGAGCTCCTCCGCCAAATACCCCTCCTCCGCAGCGAGATCGAGTCCCTCCGCGCGACGATCCTGAAAAAGTACGGCCCATGAGGTTGTCCCCATCCAACCGGGGATTACCCTGTGGAAAAAGCCTTACCCGCCTGGGGATAACCCCGTCCCGGCACGGGAAAAAACCTGCGGATGACCCAACAAGAACCCTTTCCCCAACAAGGCTCCCCCGGACAAACGTCCTTTCCCCAGGTTTTCCCCAGCCCTCTCCCCACGGGCGGGCAGCCTTCCCGTGGAACGCCCCGCAGTTATCCCCAGAGACGAGGGTGTCCCTACTACAATAACAAGGGTTATGAATAAACAAGACATCTGGCAGTGGTTGGGTCCCCTCGCCCGAGGCTGGGGAGCGGAAGACGCGCTCCGGGCCCAATCCGCGGTGCTCCTCTGGCCCGCCACAGGCCTCACCGCGCTCGCCCGGCCCCTGTACGTAGACCGCGGCGTACTGCACCTCGCGGTGGCGAGCCACGTCGTGGCAGCGGAGCTCAACCTCCTCAAGGGGAAGCTCCTCGCCCGGCTGAAGGAGGTCGCCCCGCAGTGCGGGGTGGTGGACCTCCGGTTCCAGATACGGAGCGGGGAGGCGTCGTTCCACCCGATCGTCGTTCCACCTCCCACCGCGGCCGACCTCCGCGAGGCGCGACGGGAGCTCCCTCCGCGGCTCCCGCCGGAGCTACAGCGCGTGCTTGCGGAGGCAGTGGCGTGGGCTACGGCGCGGGATCGGGCGATCCTCGTCGCCGGCGGGTGGCGGTGTACGGGGTGTGGGCTCGTCCTCGTGAAGGAGAAGGATGTTTGCCCGGTGTGCGGCATTGAGCGGTTCGCAGCCCGTCGCTAGACTCAAGCGATGAGGATCGTGTCGAGCACCGTTCTCGCCGTTCGCTCTGCGGAGGGGCGGACCGCGGTCATGGCCTGCGACGGCCAGGCGACGATGGGGAGCCGGGTCGTGAAGACCGGGGCGCGCAAGGTGCACCGCATCCACGAGGGCCGCGTCCTGGTCGGGTTCTCCGGCGGCACTGCGGATGGGATGACGCTCCTCGAGCGGCTGGAGGCGGAGCTCGCCTCCCACGGGACCCTGCGCCGGGCAGCGGTGGAGCTATCGCGGGACTGGCGGACCGATCGCACCCTGCGCCGGCTGGAGGCGGTGGTGGTGGCCGTATCGGAGGAGGGCCTGTTCCTCCTCACCGGGGAAGGGGACGTGATCGAGCCGGACGATGGCCTGGTGGGGATCGGCTCCGGCGGCGGGTACGCGGTGAGCGCGGCGCGGGCGCTCCTGCGGCACGCCCACCTCCCCCTGCGCGAGGTCGCGGAGGAGGCGCTGCGGATCGCCTCCGAGATCGACATCTACACGAACGACTGTGTGACCCTGGAGACGGTGACTTGGTAGTCGGGGCAGGCGTTGTCGGCGAAGGGCGGACGGGGTAAGGTTCGGGACATCCTTTTCCTAACAGGAGGTGTGGGATGGCCACCGTGGTTTTGCCGAGCGGCGAGCTGGTCGAAGTCCGGGGAGGCGATCTCCTCGCGGTCCTCAAGGAGCGGGGGGAGACGGCCGTCGCGGTCCTCGTGGACGGGCAGCTCCAGGACCTGCGGGACCCTCTGCCCCCGGCAGGCGAGGCCCGCGCGGTCGGCTTGGACCACCCGGCAGCGCTCGAGGTGCTGCGGCACACGGCCTCCCACATCCTCGCCCACGCCGTGACCCGGCTCTACCCCGGGGCGAAGCTCGCCATCGGCCCAGCCATTGACGACGGGTTCTACTACGACATCCGGTTCCCGGAGCCGGTGAACCGCGACGATCTCCCCCGGATCGAGGCGGAGATGAGGAAGATCGTCGCCGAGAACCTCCCCATCGAACGGGTGTGGCTCTCGCGCGCGGAGGCGGAAGCGTTCCTCGCCGAGAAGGGCGAGGTGTACAAGCTCGAACTCCTCGCGGAGATCCCCGACGAGCGGATCTCGTTCTACCGCCAGGGGGAGTTCCTCGACCTCTGCCGCGGCCCCCACCTCCCCGCAACGGGGCTCGCCAAGCATCTGACGCTCCTCGACGTGGCCGGCGCCTACTGGCGGGGCGACTCCCGTCGCGACATGCTGACCCGCATCTACGGGACCGCGTTTCCCACCGCCGAGGCGCTCGCCGAGCACCTGAAGTGGCGGGAGGAGGCGCGGAAGCGGGACCACCGCATCCTCGGCCCCGAGCTCGATCTCTTCTCGATCCAGAATGAAACGATCGGGGCGGGGCTCGTCCTGTGGCACCCGAAAGGGGCGCGGGTCCGCCACGAGATCGAGACCTTTTGGCAGGGGGAGCACTACAACGCTGGCTACCAGCTCGTGGTGAGCCCGCACATCGGACGGGCCCGACTGTGGGAGACCTCCGGCCACCTCGATTTCTACAAGGACGGGATGTACGCGCCGATGGATATCGAGGGCCAGGAGTTCTACCTGAAACCGATGAACTGCCCGTTCCACATCGCGATCTACAAGACCCGTACCCGCTCCTACCGCGACCTGCCCATCCGCTACGCCGAGCTCGGGACGGTGTACCGGTTCGAGCGGTCGGGCGTGCTGCACGGGCTTCTGCGGGTGCGGGGGTTCACCCAGGACGATGCCCACATCATCTGCCGCCCCGACCAGATCGAGGACGAGGTCCTGGGGTGCCTGGACCTGACCCTTCGCATCCTGGGGGCGTTCGGGTTCCGTGACTACAAGGTTGCCCTGTCGGTGCGCGATCCGGAGCACAGGGAGCACTACATCGGGAGCGACGCGATGTGGGACGAGGCGGAGATGTCCCTCGTGCGGGCCCTGGAGCGGAGGGGGCTCCCTCACACCCGGATGGAAGGGGAGGCCGTGTTCTACGGGCCGAAGATCGACCTCCATATCCTCGACTCCCTCAAACGTTCCTGGCAGCTCACGACGATCCAGTTCGACTTCAACGAGCCGGAGCGGTTCGACATGGCCTACATCGGCGACGATGGCCAGGCCCACCGGCCGTACATGGTCCACCGGGCGCTCCTCGGGTCGCTCGAACGGTTCTTCGGGATCCTGATCGAGCACTACGGAGGGGCGTTCCCGGCCTGGCTCGCGCCCGTCCAGGCGGTCGTCCTGCCGGTGACGGAGGCCGAGGTCCCCTACGCGGAGGGGGTGACGGACGAGCTGCGGGCGGCGGGGATCCGGGCCGAGGCGTGGACGAAGGAGCGGAAGACCCTGCGCTGGCTCATCCGCGAGGCCCAGGTGCAGAAGGTCCCGTACATGCTCGTGTGCGGGGCGCGGGAGGCGGCGGGAGGGGTGGTGGCAGTGCGGCTCCGCACCGGGGAGGACCTCGGTCCCCAGCCGGTGTCGGCCGTGGTGAGCCGGATCCGCGAGGCGGTGAGCTCGCGGGGGACGACGCTGTAGGGGAGGGGATCGTGCTCACGATCAGCGCCATCAAGGCGGACATCGGGAGCGTGGGCGGGCATACGTGCCCGTCGCCGCGGATGGTGGAGGAGGCGCGGGCCGCGCTGCGGGATGCCGTCGCGCGAGGGCTGCTTGTGGACTTTGCCGTCACCTACACCGGGGATGACGTCTGTCTCCTCATGACGCATCGGAACGGGAGCGGGCATCCCGACGTCCACAACCTGGCGTGGGACGTGTTCAAGCGGTGCACGGAGATCGCCCGGTCCGAGGGGCTGTACGCCGCCGGCCAGGACCTCCTTAAGGACGCTCCATCGGGGAACGTGCGGGGAGCTGGACCGGGCTCAGCGGAGATCACGTTCGACGAGCGTGCCCCCGAGCGCAGGGCAGAGGCGTTCCTCGTGTTCACCGCCGACAAATGCGGACCCGGCGCGTTCAACTTTTCTCTGTGGGCTGTATTTACAAGCCCGCTCTACAACGGGGGGCTCATGCTTCCAGCGATGAAGAAGGGGTTCAAGTTCCGCATCATCGACATGGAACATGCCCACGGTGATCGGGTGGTGGACCTCGTCTCCCCGGAGGAACACGTGGACCTGGCGATCCTCTTGCGCGATGAGAACCGTTTTGGGATCCAGTCCATCCACTCCCGCCTCCACCCCGGCCAGCAGGTGGTGGCCGTGTCCACGGACCGCCTGCACACGATCGCCGGCGAGTACAAGGGGAAGGACGATCCCGTGGCGATCGTGCGCACCCAGGGCGTCTTTCCGGCGCCGGAGGAGGCGGTGAGCCCGTTCGTGGTCGCCCCGTACGTGGCCGGTGGGGCGCGGGGGAGCCACACCATGCCCTTGATGCCAGTTCCCATCAATACCCCCGTCACCGGGCCGTACTGCCTGCCGCTCGTCGCGTGCGTCGCCTATTCCGTGAGCCACGAGGGGAAGCTCTCTCCAGGGGTGGACGTGTTCGGGAACCCAGTGTGGGATCACGTGCGCCTCAAGGCGCAGGAGAAGGGGGAGTGGATGCGGCAGCAGGGGTTCGTGGGGGCAGCGATGCTCCCCATGACCGAGCTCGAGTACAGCGCGTTCCGCCGATCCCTCACCGAGCTCGAGGGGAGGTTCCGCGACCTCGGGTGAGAGGGCCCGCGCGGTGGGTTAGGGGCCGCTAGCTCCGATCGCGTCCGCGACGTCGGGGAGGTCGAGGGCGGCCAGGAGCCCCTTGAGGGGCACGCCGTCCCGGCTCCACCCGCGGGCCTCGTAGTAGTCGTCGAGGAGGGCCTGGAGTTCTTCCGCACTCACCCGATCCCCCGCCGATGGCCCGTCCGGGATGGGGAGCTCCATCACCCGCGGCGGGAGGTGGTCGTCCTTGCGTGAGAACCCCTCCCGGACGTTGAACGCCCGGGCGAGGTTGTACGCCCTCTCCCCGACCGTGAGGAGCTCCGCCGCCGTCAGTGCGAGGCCCGTCTGGGCCGCGACCATCTCCGGCAGGCCCTCGAGGAAGTAGATGTGGCGTGTGAACTTGCACACACCGAGGGTGTCGTACACCGCCATCAGGTCCTCGAGGAGTCGGACCTCGAATCCCTTCCCGCGAAGGGAGTGCCGGTCCGCGGTGAGCTTCCACCACGAACCCCCGTACTCCAGCCCGTACACGCCGCCGGTGAGGTGGTCTCCTCCCCGGAAGGAGACGGCGAACGCGAGCGCCACCCCCTTCGACCCGCGGATATCGTAGGCGGGGAGCTCCATCCCCTTGATGTGGATCGCGAACGAGGCGCCCTTGCCGAGCCGGTCACAGGCGGCCTTCGTCCCATCGGCGAGGAGCGCCCCTGTCTTCCCTTCCCGGCGCCCCATCTTTTCCAGCACGGCGAGCATCGCGTCGGCGTCGCCGAACTTGAGGTCGATCCCGTCGAGGTCCACCTTCGAGAGGAGCCCCCGCTCGACGGCTTCCATCGCCCACGCCACGGTCACCCCGGCCGAGATCGTGTCCAGCCCCAGGACGTCGCAGATCTCGTTCGCCTTGGCCACGGCCTCGATCGAGGCCACCTCCGGGGCTCCCCCGAGCGAGTAGAGGGTCTCGTACTCCGGCCCGTCCACCTCCGTCCCGGCGTACTTCCCCTCCTTGACCTGGAACAGCTGCCCGCAGGGCTTGGTGCAGGTTGGGCAGGCGACATTCCGTGCCACGTACTTGGGGGCCCAGTAGTACGGGTCGAGCTCGATCTTCCCGTCCGCGGCGCGGGCGTAGGCGCTCTTGAAGTACCCCCATTGCCAGTTCTTGGACGGGAACGTGCCGGACTCCCGGTTCATCCAGTCGAGGAACTCCCCGCTCCCGTAGCTCATGTCCGCCTTCGTCACCGGGTGGTCGCGGATGATCCCCTGCCAGTGGGAGACGATCTCCTTCATCCGGCCGCGGTCGTGGACAGGGACCGGGCCCGTCCCCTTGACGAGGATCGCCTTCAGCTTCTTCGCCCCGAGCACCGCCCCGCCCCCGCCGCGGCCTGCCTGGCGGCCGTCGCATTCGATCGTGGAGATGAGGGACAGGTTTTCCCCCGCGGGGCCGATGGCCACCGTGCGGTACCCCTCGCCGAACCGGGTGCGGAGGGCCTTCGCCGTCGCGCGGAGGTCGAGCCCCCACAGGTCGCTCGCGTCCTCGAACCGCGCCTGGCCGTCCTCGATGATCAGGACGACGGGCGCCTTGCTCGCCCCGGTCAGGAGGAGGGCATCCCACCCCGCCTTGCGGAGCGCGATCCCCGCCCAGGCCCCGGCGACGGAGCGGGCGAGCGTGCCCGTGAGGGGGGAGCGAAAGGTGAACGTCGTCTTCGACGCGGTGGAGATCCCATCCCCGGTGAGGAGGCCGGGGACCATCGCCACCACGTTCTTCTCCCCGAGGGGATCGGCGCCCTTGGGGATCCGGGTCCAGGCGAGGTGCGCCCCCAACCCGAACCCGCCGAGGAACAGGCGGTACGCCTGGTCCGGCAGCGTCTCCACCGCTGTCTTCCTCTGCGAAAGGTCCGCGACCAGCATCTTCCCCGTCACACCGTTCATGTCTCCCCCCTTCGTGTCTGTGGTCTGGCGCTCGGCTGTGCTCTGCCGGCCACCGTGCCCGCCAGCAAGCGTTCCGCGGCGAAGCCGCACCAGAGCCGAGTATAGCTCCACCCCTCCGTTCAGGCCCGACCGATATGCGCCGAGGTCAGGGCATGCGGCGGCGTAGAACCCTGGACTGGCTTGCGCGCGGATTGCTGCAGTGCCTCTAGCCATGGAGGGAAGTTCCCGGTCTCCCGTTACCTTGGGTCCCTCTCCCCCCGATGGGGGGAGAGGCACGGAGAGGGGGGAACGTCCTCCGCGGTGAGAGCGTATGGGGTCAGCCTTGGATCAGCCGCTCCAGGTACTCGCGGATCTCCGCCAGGCCGTAGATCGTGCGCCGGGCCTCCAGGTCATCGAGCCACGCCTCGGCCACCGTCTCGTCGCGGATCACCTCGACGTCGTCCACGTCCAGGGCAGTGAGGAGCCGCCGCGCCTCCGCCTCGATCTCGCCGTCGTGGGCCCGCACCATGAACCTGCGCATCTCCGTCTTCTCCCAAGACGAGTGTAGCCGAACTCCGCTGGTGCGATCTAGCTAGGGGAGCCTCGCGGGATCGGCTCCCGTCCAGGGTACACTCCCCACGAGGAGGCCCTGTGGAGAGACTGCTCGTCGGAGCCCTGGTAGCGGCAGTATCGGTGGTGGGCGTGGGGGAGCCACCGGCTGAGCTCTACACCTACCTCGCCGCTACGGCGGGGGAGGGGACGTGGGAGGTCCGGTCCATCCAACCGGTGGGTACGGGGCGGGTGACGGAGATCGGCCTCCGGTCCCAAACCTGGCGCGGGATCCCGTGGGATCACGTGCTGACCGTGTACGAGCCGGGAGAGGTCCTGGTGGAGGACGTTCTCGTGCTCTTCATCTCCGGGGATCCCGGGCCCGGGGACGTCCTCCTCGGGAGGACGGGGGCGGCCCTCTCCGGCCTCCGGTTCGCCATCCTCAGCGGGGTGCCCAACCAGCCCCTGTTCGGCCTACGCGAGGACGCCCTCATCGCCCATACGTTCGAGCGGTACCTGGTCGAGGGGGACCCGGACTGGCCCCTTCTCCTCCCAATGGTGCGCAGCGCCCACGCGGCGCTGGAGGCCCTGGATGCGCTCGCCCCCGGCCTGTGGGGCACGGAGCTGCGGGGGGTCGTGGTCGCCGGGGCGTCCAAGCGCGGCTGGACGGCCTACCTCACCGCGGCCACCGCGCCCGCGCGGGTGGTGGGGCTGGCCCCGATCGTGTTCGATTTCCTTAATATCCCGGCCCAGCTTCAGCACCAGGAGGAGGTGCTCGGTGGCCCGTCGCCGATGCTCGACGCCTACACGTCGCGCGGGCTCACCCGGGCGTTTGCGACCTCGGAGCGTGGGCTGCGGCTGGCGCAGATCGTGGACCCGTACACGTACCGGCATGCCCTCACGATGCCCAAGCTCATCATCGCGGGGTCGAACGATCCTTACTGGACCGTGGACGCGACGAGCCTCTACTGGCCAGGCCTCCCCGACCCGAAGCTCCTCCTCGTCGTCCCCAACGCCGGGCATGGGCTCCTCGACGTGTTCCGGGTGGTGAGCTCGGTCGGAGCGTTCGTGCGGCTCGTGGCGCGGGGGGAGATCATCCCGACGGTCCGGTTCACCTCGGACGGGGCACGGGTTGGGGTGGAGACCGATCGCGAACCGGATGAGGCGCGGCTGTGGGTCGCCGCGAGCGCGACCCGGGATTTCCGGTTCGCCCGCTGGGAGGAACGGGAGCTTAGGGGGGAGGGGCGGGCGTGGGAAACGGTGGTTACCCCTCCCGACGCGGGGTACCTCGCGTTCTTCGCTGAGCTCGTGTTCGCGGTGGACGAGCTCAAGCTCTACGTCTCCTCCCCCCCGCAGGTCCTCGGCCCGTGACGGCCGGCGCTCGCTTGGTCCCCCCTATCCTCCGTCGCAAGGAGGAGACCATGAGATGGAGACTCGCGCTCCCCGGTACGCCGGAGCCCCCTAGCTCTGGCAGCGGGGGCAGGAGTAGGTGCCCCGTCCGCCGAGCAGCGAGCGCTCGATCCGGGCCCCGCACCGCGGGCATGGTTCCCCCTCCCGGCCGTAGACGGAGAGCTCGTACCGGAACTCGCCGTTCTCCCCGGTCGGCCCCCGGTAGAGGCCGTCCGCGAGGGTCGTTCCACCGGCGGCGATCGCCCGTTCGAGGACGGACGGGATCGCGTCCTCGAGCCGGGCGACCTCCTTCCGGGACAGGGAGCCCGCGGGTCGGGTGGGGGCGATGCCCGCCCGGAACAGGATCTCCGCCGCGTAGATGTTCCCGATCCCCGCGATCTTTTTCTGGTCCATGAGCCACAGCTTGACCGGCATCCGGCTCCGCGCGAGGGCTGCGGGGAGCCAGGCGAGGTCCCCGAACGGCTCCGGGCCGAGCTCGTCCACGAACCGTTCCACGACCGCGGTGGTCCCCAGGCGGCGCGGATCCACGAGGTGGGCTCCCCCGTCGGGAAAGCGGAGGGACAGACGGACCTTCCCGGTGGGCTCCCTTGTTCCCCACGCGAGGCGGCCGCTCATCCGCAGGTGGAGGACGAGGGTTCGGTCCCCGAGGTCGAACAGGATGTGCTTCCCCCGCCGGGAGAGGGATGCCACGGTCGCGGGGAGGGCGAGCGTGGGGACGATAGGGGCGAGTTTCGGATCCCGCACTTGGACGGAAAGGATCTCCTTCCCCACCACGTGGGGCCGTAGCCCGCGGACCATCGTCTCCACCTCGGGGAGCTCGGGCAAGCTAGCCCGTCCCGGTGCGGGTGTAGATCGGTTTCCCGGCGAGGAACGTCAGATCCACCGCGAGCTCCCCCCACGGGGCCTGAGCCGGGTCCCGAGACAGGACGACGAGGTCCGCCCTCTTCCCCGGGGAGAGCGTCCCGAGGTCCGGTTCGGCGAACGCAGCGTAGGCTGCCCCTTCCGTGTAGGCGCGGATCGCCGCGGCGAGGGTGAGCTTCTGGGGCGGGTGGGGAGGATCGAGGGCGAGGCCGATCCCGTACAGGGGGTCCATCGGCATCCCATCCGACCCGAACGCAAGGGGGATCCCCCGCTCGCTGACCCAGGCATGGGGGTCCATCCGCGCCTCCCGCTCCGGGCCCAGGCGGTCCTCGTACATCCTTCCCCGTCCCGACCACTGGAGGAAGTTCGGCTGCATCGAGGCCACGAGCCCGAGGGAGGCCACCCGGTCCAGCTGCTCAGGGGTGGGGAGTTCGAGGTGCTCGATCCGATGCCGGTCCAGGCGGCCCACCCCCGCGGCGTGGGCTGCGGCGAGGGCCTCCTCGATCGCCCGGTCGCCGATGGCGTGGACGGCGAGCTGGAGCCCCGCTTCGCTCGCCTCCCGCCCCAGGCGGGCAAGCTCAGCCCGCTCGGTGAGGAGCTGTCCCAGGCCCTTTCCGTCCCTGTACGGCGTGTTGAGCGCCGCGGTACGGGCCCCGATTGAGCCGTCGGCGAACGCCTTCACTCCCTGGATGGTGAGGAGGGGGGAGCCGAACCCATGGCTCACTTGGAGCTCTTTCGCTGCCGAAAGGTTGTCCGCCGGGAGGTAGAGGAAGACCCGGGTCTGGAGGGTGCCTCGCCGCAGGGCGACCTGGTAGGCGGCGAGATCGCCAGGGCCGGCCATGTCACCAACTGCTGTCACCCCGAGCGAGGCGGCGTGGCGCGAGGCGACGGACACGGCCTCGGCGAGCGCCTCCGGATCGGGCTGTGCGGCGCGGATGAGGTCGGAGGCCGCGTCCTCGCGGAGGTGGCCCCGGTTGCGGTCCACGAACTCCCCGTTGGGGTAGGAGCAGTGGGCGAGGGCGAGGGTGTTGGCGGCCACGAGGTGCCCGTCCACCCGCACCGCGCAGCATGGCTGGTGGGGAACGGCCCGGTCGAGATCGGCCCGTTCCAGGTACCGCTTCTCCGGCCACCGCGACTCGTCCCACCCCCGGCCGACGATCCACCCCCCGGGGCGGGCCCGCGCTGTTTCCCGCAGCCGGTCCAGGGCTTCCCCGAGCGACCGCGCTGCCCCCAGCCCAACGTAGAACGTGTGCTCCAGGCCCACGCGGATGAAATGGGTGTGAGCGTCGAAGAACCCGGGGAGGACGGCCCGCCCGCGGAGGGAGATCAGGGCCGTCTCCGGCCCCGTCAGGCGGAGGAGCTCGGGGGAAGCTCCCACGGCGGCGATCCGCCCGCACCGGACGGCAAGGGCATCCGCTCCGTCGGCCCCGAACAGTGGCCCCCCATAGAGGATCAGATCCGCTCCCATCGCCGCGCCATTATCTCCCATCGGGGAGCCGGTCGGGACCGGGGGGCTTCCCTCGCCAGGGACGTGCTGTACGATTGAGGACGATGGAGACGCAGCTCCTCGCTCCGGATGAGGAAGGGATCGTCGCCGCCGCGGCCGTCATCCGCCGGCAGGGGATCGTGGCGTTCCCGACGGAGACGGTGTACGGCCTCGGGGCGGACGCCATGGTGGCGCGGGCCGTGGCGCGCGTGTTCGCGGCCAAGGAGCGGCCCCGGTTCGACCCCGTGATCGTCCACGTCGCCTCCCCCGAAGATGTTGGGACCCTGTGGACGGAGGTCCCGCCGCTCGCGCGGAGGCTCATGGAGACGTTCTGGCCGGGTCCCCTGACCCTCGTCCTCCCCCGCCGGCGGCGGGTCCCGGCGATCGTCACCGCCGGCCTGCCCACGGTGGCGGTGCGGATGCCGGACCATCCCGTGGCCCTCGCCCTCATCCGGGCGGCGGGGAGGCCGATCGCCGCTCCGAGCGCGAACCGGTTCGGACGCCTCTCCCCCACCCACCACGACGACGTCCTCTCCCAGCTCGCGGGGCAGGTGGACGCAGTCATCGCCGGTGGGCCGACCCCGGTTGGGATCGAGTCCACCGTGGTCTCGCTCGCGGAGGAGGTGCCGGTGGTGCTCCGCCCGGGGGGGACCCCGCTCGAGGCGCTGCGGGAGGTGATCCCCGAGCTGCGCACTGCCCCGCCCCTTGGCCCATCGGCCTCGCCGGGGACGCTCCCCCGCCACTACCTCCCCGCTACCCCCCTCTTCCTCCTCGATCACGGTCCTGTCCCGGAAAGGAGCGAACAGGTGGACCGGCTAGCGTGTGGGTTCCTCGCGTTCCGCGAGGAGTGGAGCGGGTTCGGGCGGGTGGAGGTCCTCTCCCCGGGGGGGGACCTCGTCGAGGCAGGGGCCCGGTTCTTCTCCACCCTCCATCGGCTCGATCGGGCGGGGCTCGCGGCGATCATCGCCGAGCCGATCCGCGAGGAGGGCCTCGGGGTGGCGATGATGGACCGGCTGCGGCGGGCCGCGGCGGGGCGGGCCTACCTGGGCGAGGGGCAGGTGTGGATGGCGCGTAACTGAAGACCGAAGGAGGGGCCGATGAGCGCGAAGGACAAACGGGTTGCAGTGCTGGTGGCGGACATGTACCAGGAATTGGAGTTCTGGTACCCCTACCTGCGACTGAAGGAGGAAGGGGCCTCGGTCGTGGCGGTGGGGCCGGAGAAGCGGGAGTACAAGAGCCGACTTGGCTACCCGGTCCCGGCTGAGCTCGCCGCGGCCCAGGTTCGCACGGCGGACTTCGAGGCAGTGGTCATCCCCGGCGGGTACGCCCCGGACTACATGCGCCGGAGCCCGGCCCTCGTCTCGTTCGTGCGCGAGATGGCGCAGGTGGGCAAGCCGGTGGCGGCGATCTGCCATGGGGGGTGGATGCTCTGCTCGGCGCGGGTGGTGAAGGGGAAGCGGGTCACGAGCGTGGCCGCGATCCGGGACGACCTCGAGAACGCCGGGGCGACGTGGGTTGACGAGGAGGTCGTGCGCGACGGGAACCTCATCACGTCACGCGTCCCGAGCGACCTGCCCGCATTCCTGCGGGCGATCCTCGCCGCCCTCGGGTAGGGCTCCTACCGGCTCCCCGGGGGAAGCCGGGCCTCGACCCGGACCACGGCGGGGCCGATGAGGTCGAGGGCCTCCCCCTCGCGGACCGGGAGGGAACTGCCTCCTGAGGCGAGGGGCAGGGCCATCCCCCGCCCGGCGAGCCAGTCCACTGCCCGGTGGATGGACACGGCGAACCCGACCTCCGGCCCGCCCTCCGCCGCCGCGCTGCCCGTGACGATCCCCACCACCTGCCCGGCCTCGTTCACGAGCGGGGCCCCGCTGTAGCCAGGCCGGAACGGGTCCTGGGTGGCGATGAGGTCGCGGAGGACCGTCGTCTCCGGCCCCACCGCCCACCACCCGACGCCGACGACGTGGGTGGGCAGGGGAAGCGGCTGGGCCGCCCCGGTGGGGTGCCCCACCGCCACAACGGCGTCCCCAACCTTCGGCCGATCCAGCGCCAGCGAAGCCACGGGGAGCGGCGGGGCGTTGTCCATCACGAGGAGGGCGAGGTCGTGGTCCGGACTGAGGGCGATCGCGGTCGCGCGGTGCCTCTGCCCTTCCCAGTACACGGCGATCTCGCTTGCCCCCCGCACGACGTGGGCGGCGGTGAGGACGTACCCGCCCGCGGCGATGCCAAATCCGGTTCCGGATCCCGTCCTCTCGCGGGGGAGGAGGCCGGGGATGAACGTGGCGAGGAGGGCGCCCGCGAGGAGGAGAGAGAGGAAAGGAACCCACCACCGCCGCGGGGGGAGGGGCTGCGGTTCCCCCTCGGGCTCGAGGGGGAGCTCGTCGGTCATCGCCGCTCCCGACGTGCGGTGAGCCGCTGGGCCCGAGCTACCGGCGATGCCTGCTGCGACCCCGTCGTTCCTCCCGACGTGCGGCCTGGAGGGGCTTCCTCTCCTGGCTCCCCGGGACAAGGAGCGATCGCAGGAGCCGGCGGTAGGCATTGGCTGCTCGTTCCAGGTCGGCCACGGGAACGTGCTCGTCGGTCTGGTGGGCGAGGGATTCGTCCCCCGGGCCGTAGCCGACGGTGGGGATCCCCCGCCGGGCGCACGACTCCACGCCATCGGTCGAGAACCGCCACACGCGCATCGGCGGCGAACCCAGTCCCTCCCAGGCCCGGCGGGCCCACGGCTGCTCGGGGTTCATCCACCACGCGGGGAAGAAGCACTCCGCCCCGAATTTCTCCCCCGTGTAGGCGACGAGCTCCAGGCGCTCGATCTTCGCCTCGACCTCGAGCCCTTCGTACGCGGCGAGGACGGACGCCGGCGTCTCGTCGCGGGAGATGCGGCGGTCGATGAGAACCCAGCACCGGTCGGGGACGACCGGGCCATCGGACGGCGTCCCGATCGCCACCGGTGTTGCTGTCTCCTCGCCGAGGAGGGGGTCGTCGGGGAACAGGGCGTCGAACGTGAGGGGAAGCGTTTCCACCATCCGCACGATCGCGTTGTCCCCGAGGTGCGGCATCGCGGCGTGGGACGCGCGGCCGTGGGCCTCCAGCCGGATCACCGCCCGGCCGCGGTGGCCGATCCCCAGGCGGAGGTCGGTCGGCTCGCTCAGCACCACGAGGTCCGGCCGTTCGACCTGGTCGAGGACCCGCGCCAGGACGACCCCTTCCGCGGTTTCCTCGTGGGGCACGTAGACGAGGAGGAGAGTTCCCTCGATCTCCTGGGAGAGGGTGGCTGCGGCCGCGACCTGGGCTGCGATCGCCCCCTTCATGTCCGCGGCCCCTCGTCCCCACAGCCTCCCGTCCGCGATCTCCCCGGAGAACGGCCCCCTGGTCCATCCTCCGCTCTCCCCCCCCGGCACCGTGTCGAGGTGCCCCTCCACCATCACCGTCGGGCCCTCCCCACGGGAGATCCTCGCCACGACCGATCCCAACGGCCCGCGCTCGACCTCGCAGAACCCTTTCAGGACCTGGATCAGTCGCTCGGCCACCTCTCCTTCCATCCCCGATGGGCTTGGGATACGTACCAGTTCTTGGGCCAGGCGCACGGGGTCAGTCATGAGAGGTGGATCTCCACGATGTCCTTGTCCTGAACCACGTGATCCTGCGGGGCATGCTGGCCCTCGAACCGGCCCGAGCCCCACAGGCGCACGTAGCGCAGCCGGCTCACGAAGTCCTTGTGAATCTGCTCGACGACGTTCAGCACCGTTGCTCCCTCCCTGATCGTGTACGGTTTCGATAGGTCGGGGGGGTGGCCCGGCTTCTTCGTGTACACCCGCACCACCCCCGAATGGCGAAAGATGAGGACCCGCACTTCCTCCAGCCCCTCTCCGGTCGCGGTGGAGGCGACCGCGGCTGGGTACCGGCCGTCGGCCCAGGCGAGGAACGCTGGGATGCGATCGCGTCCGAGGTCGGCCTTGAGCCCGAGGGCGACCGTCTGCCGCTCCACGACCCGCCAGTCCACCTGCCGGCTCGCGCCCTTCGTGAGCAGGGTGTGGTGCGCGGCGAGGAGGGCGATCGCTTCCTCCGTCTCGCGCTGCCAGCCAGGGCTCCCCAGGTCCACGCACAGCGCCACCGTGTCTGCGAGGCGGATCAGCCCGTACACCCATCCCTCGGTGTAGTCCCGGGTGATCGGTGGGAGGTCCACGAGCTGGATCTGGATGTCCTCAAACTCCATCATCCCCGGCTGCGGCCGGACGGTGGTCAGCGGGTAGGGGGCGATGTCCGGGGTGGCCCGGGTCAGGGCGGCGAGGAGGGACGACTTCCCGGCGTTGGGGACGCCAACGAGGGCCACCTGAGCCGCCCCCTCCCGCGGCACGTGGTAGCCGACCGCACCTCCCTTGCCGGATCGCCGCTGTTGTTCTGCCTTCTCCTTCAGCTTAGCGATCCGCCGCCGGATGTCAGCCTGCATCTTCTCCGTCCCCTTGTGCTTGGGGATGGTGGCGAGCATCTCCTGGAGCGCGTCCAGTCGCTCCTCATCCGTCTTGGACCGGTTGAGGCGGTCCCGGGCAGCGAGGAAGGCGGGGCTCAGGTTGGCGGGCATGTCCTCTGATTGTAGTGACCGGCTGAGTCCCCTTCTAGCGGAGCTCGGGACGGACCGGATATAGTACCGATGATGGTCTCCTCTGCGTCGGATGATGTGATCTCCGAGGTCGTGAACCCCCGCACCGGGCGGGACCTCGAGCTGGGGAAGGTCCTCGACGGGGTGGCGGCGTTCGCCGCTTCCACGCTCGGGGCCGAGGCGGTGCGCGCCCTCTCCCCGCGGTCCGACCGGGCCGCCCTGGAGCGGGAGTTCGCCCTCGTCGGGGAGATGGAGGAGGCCATCCGCGCGGGGTTCTCTCTCGGGGGAATCCACGATCTCTCCCCGCTCCTCGCCGCGGCCCGCGATCACGGGGCCCTGCCCCCGGACCGGTTCCTGACCGTCGCCGCCACCTTGACCGCGTGCGGTGAGGTGCGGCAGGCCCTGGCCGGATCGCGGCTCCTCGGGCTCAAGGCTTTGGGAGAGAGGATCTCCGACCAGACCGATCTCCTCCGCGCGGTCTGGCGAGCCGTGGATGAGCGGGGGGAGGTGCGACAGGACGCGACGCCTAAGCTGCGGGACCTCTATCGGGAGCGGCGGGGGCTTGTGGACCGGATCACCGACCTCCTCCGCCGATACCTGGACCATAACCGCGACCTCGTCCAGGAGCCGGTGGTGACCCAGCGCGGCGGGAGGTTCGTGGTCCCGCTCAAGGCCGGGGCGCGGGGGGCATCGGTGGTGGTCCACGAGATGTCGGCGAGCGGCCAGACCCTGTTCGCCGAGCCGGCGGCGGCGGTTGAGCTCAACAACCGGCTGCGGGAGGCCGATGACGAGATCGAGCGCGAGGTGCACCGAATCCTGGCCGAGCTCACGGGGATGCTCCTCGAGGAGGAGGGCCACCTGCGGCGCGACCTGGCGACCGTGGCCCGGCTGGATGGCCTGTACGCCCGGGCGCGGTACGGCCAGGCGGTGCGGGGAGCGCTGCCGACCCTCGTCGAGGATGGGCGGATCGAGCTCGTGGAGGCCCGCCACCCCCTCCTCGGGGACCGGGCGGTGCCGGTCTCGATCGCGTTCGGGGGGACGAAGCGGGTGGCGGTGATCACCGGCCCCAACACGGGCGGGAAGACCGTCCTCCTGAAGACGATCGGCCTCCTTACGGTGATGGCCCAGAGCGGGATCCCGATCCCCGCCTCGTCGCGGACCGTGCTCTCCGTGTTCCCCAAGGTGCGGTCGGACATCGGGGAGGAGCAGTCGATCGAACAGAGCCTGTCCACCTTCTCCTCCCACATGACGAACATCGTGGGGATCCTCTGCGACGTCGATGAACGGTCCCTCGTCCTCCTCGACGAGCTGGGGGCAGGGACCGATCCTCAGGAGGGGGCTGCGCTCGGCCTGGCGATCCTGGAGCGGATCCTCGAGATCGGGGCCACCGCAGCGGTGGCGACCCACCTCACCCCCCTCAAGCACTTCTCCGTGTCCCATCCCGGCGTCCTCTCTTGCTCGATGGAGTTCGACCTGGAGACCCTCTCCCCCACCTACCGCGTCCAGGAGGGGGTGCCGGGGCGGTCGTGTGCCCTCGAGATCGCGGATCGCCTCGGGCTCCCCCGAGAGCTCATCGAGCGGGCGCGCGGCGTGTTCACGTCAGGCGAGATCCGCGCCGAGGAGATCATCGCCGAGCTCGAGCGGGAGCGGGGGGCGGCCCGCCGACTGCGGGCGAACCTTGAGCTGGAGCGGGAAACTCTGAGAAAGCTGCGGGCGGACTATGAGAAGAGGCTCCTCGCCCTCCAGGAGAAGAAGACGGAGGCCATTGGCCAGGAACTGGCGCGGCTGGAGGGGGAGATCCGCGCTGCGCGCAAGGAACTCTCGGCGCTCATCGCCCAGGCCCGCGCCGCCGGTTCGGCCGAGGAGCGGAGGGCTGTTCTCAAGCGGGTGGAGGAGATCGCGGCTGAGGTCCCGGCGGCTCCTGGCCCCGTCCACCGCCCCCTCGCGGTGAGGGAGGGGATGGTCGTGCGCGTGCGCGCGACGGGGAAGGTGGGCACCGTGCTGTGGGTGGACGGGGACCGGGTCGGGGTCGAGGTGCGCGGGCGGAGGGTCGAGCTCCCCCCCGAGGCGCTCGAACCCGCCGAAAGCGTGCCCGTACCGCGGGCACCCGTGCCCACCCTCGGGCCGGTGAGGGAGGTGAGCCTGGAGCTCTCCGTGCGCGGGCTCTCCGTATCCGAGGCCGAACGCGAGGTCGAGGCCTGGCTCGATCGCCTGTTGCGGGCCGGGGTGTCCACGGGCCGCATCGTCCACGGCAAGGGGACGGGCGCGCTGCGGGAGGCCCTCCACGGCTACCTCCGCCGCGCCCCGTACGTGAAGCGGTTTCACCTCGCCCCCCCCGCCGAGGGCGGCGATGGGGTCACGATCGTCGAGCTGGGGTAGCTGCTAGCGGACCTCGACCCAGATCGGGTTCGTGTACGCCTGGTCTCCATCCGTGGCCACGACCCGCACCACGTACCAGCTCCCCGGGGTGGGGGCATCGGCGAAGGTGACCGTGGCCTCCGCCCTCCCGTCGAGCGGGAAATCGCGCACCACTTCACCGTTCTTGATCACCTGAGCGAGCGCGAGGCCCCGCGGTGCCTCGCGCGGGGCGACGAACAGCTCGGCTTGGAGCCGGATCTCCTCCCCCCTGGCGAGGACGACGGTGTCCCCCGGTCGGGCGGCCCCGCCCTGGGCGGTGAAGTCCACGAGGGGGCCGTAGGTGGCGAACGCCCGTCCCTTCCCCAGCGCCGCGAGCCACTTCTCCACGGTGAGCTCGCCCTCCACGTACACGTAGGTGCGGGGGCGGCCGTAGATGTGGGTGGGATCCTGCCAATGGTGGGCATCGCTCCCTGCCACGGCCACGTAGCGCTTCCCTTCGTTCCAGAACGCGAACAGCTGTTCGACGGCGCGCTGATCCTCTTCATCGAACTCGCTGTTGGCGATCTCGATGAGGTCGAAGTTCGGGTCGAAGAAGTCCCGTCCCAGGGCCTCGAAGTAGGGCGCCCCCGACCAGTAGGGGTGAGCGACCTGGATGAACTGGGCCCCGTGGAGGCGGGCCTCGGCGAAGGTGGGGGCAGGGGATCCCACGCCCATCCACACCATTGGCGGGATCTGTGGAACGTAGGGATCGACCGGGTACGCTGTCCAGTGCCAGCGGAAGGCGGTGATCTCGACTCCGAGGATCACCGGGAACCCGCGCTTCTTGGCGGCGGAGGCGAACGGGGCGTGCCCGTCGCCGGTGTTGTGGTCGCTCAGGAACCCGATGTCGAGGCCCGCGGCCAGCTGCACGGCGATGAGCTCGTCGGGGGGGGTGGAGGCATCGAAGCTCGCGTTGGAGTGAGCGTGGAGGTCCACCCCGTAGTAGCCCCACGCCTGGGAAGGAGAGAACCCCTGCGGGAACTCGACCTCCACCCGGACTTCTTCCCCGGCCTGGACGGTGATCTCCCGCACCTCCGCCCCCCGCGCGAAGCCAGCCCCGTGCTCGACGACCAGGGTGTAGGCCCCGGCGGGGAGGGAGAACCGGGCGCTCCCCGGGGCGACGACAGAGCTGTAGAAGATCCCTGCCACTTCGCCATCCGTGCGGGCCACCACCCGCACATCCACCGGCGAGCCGGCCAACGTCGCCCCTACCGCGACCTCGCCCGTTCCCTGGGCGAAGGCGATGGACGGCCCAACTGCACACAAAAGACACGAGAATAGCACCACAGCGCTACGCACTCGGATCCTCTGGTTCATCGAAACCTCCCTCGTTCAGTGGGCTTCTGCCGCTCACAAGGATAGCCCCACCCCCGCGCCGCACAACCGGGAGTGGGGGGCACGTGCCCCGGGACGTGCCGGATGCGGCTGCGGATCACGGGCAGTAGAATGTGAGCTGTGAACCACGAACCCAATCCTCCCCGCTGCGGGCGGCCAGGGGTGTAGGGTGTGCGGCATCTTCGGCATCGTGACGGGCAAGGACGAGGCCTTGGGTCCGCTCCTCGTCGAGGCGGGGAAGCGCCTCTCCTACCGCGGGTACGACTCCGTCGGGTGCGCCACCCTGACCTCCGACGGCCAGGTTGACCTGCGCAAGGATGTGGGGAGGATCGAGGACGTCGCCCGCCGCCTCGCTTTCCACGAGATGCGCGGGACGCGGGGGATCGTCCAGCTCCGCTGGGCCACGTTCGGGGCTCCGTCTCAGGCCAATGCCCAGCCCCACCTCGACTCGGACGGCGACCTCGTTGGCGCTCACAACGGGAACGTCGTGAACAACGTTGAGCTGCGAGAGGCGTTCATCGGCCAAGGGATGGTCGTTCGCTCCACGAACGATGGCGAGACATGCGTCCACGCCGTCGAGCGGTACGTGGACCAGGGCTTCTCGATGCTCGATGCGATCCGCCACGCGTACCACGACCTCGCGGGGGATTACGCGTTCGTGATTGGGCGGGTGGGGGAGAACCGGCTCTACGCGTTCAAGAAGGGATCCGGGCTCGTCGCCGGGGTCACTGATGGGATCTCCGTGGTGTCCTCCGACCTCCCCTCGCTCCTCCCCCTCACCCGGCGCATCGTGAGGGTCGAGGATGGGGAGATCGTGATCCTCGAGCCGGGGCGGATCGAGCTGCGGCGGGTCGAGGATGGGCGCCGGATCGAGCGGGAGGTGGAGGCGATCACGGAGACGATGGAGGAAGCGCAGAAGGGCGGGTTCGCGCACTTCATGCTCAAGGAGATCCACGAGCAGCCGCGGCGGGCGGGGGAGATGCTCCACCTCTACGACGCTTCCCCCCATGTGGCGCCGCTGGTGGAGCGGATGAAGGCGGCACGGAACCTGTACCTGGTCGGGTGTGGGACGAGCTACCACGCGTGCCTGCTTGGGGCGACGTACATCGCGCGCCTGGCGGGCCGGCCGGCGATCCCCGTCCTCGCCCCCCAGTTCGTCCCCCAGTACGTGCCGGCAGTGGGGCGAGACGACGTGGGGGTGTTCGTGAGCCAAAGTGGGGAGACGAAGGATGTCCTCCTCGCCCTGGAGGCAGCACGCGGGCGTGGACTGGAGCCCCTCGCCCTCATCAACGTCATCGGCTCGACCCTGATGCGGGAGAGCCGTGCCTACCTCCCCTTGGCCTGCGGCTACGAGATCAGTGTCCCGGCGACGAAGACGTTCCTCAACCAGGCGCTCGCGTTCCTGTACCTCGCCCTGAGGATGGGCGGCCATTCCACCGCGATGCTCCACACGCTCCCGGGCCTGATCGAGGAGACGATCGGCGCGGCGGAGGTAGCTGTAGCGGGCCTCGCCGAGTCCCTCGCGCGGCACGATGACCTGTACTGCCTCGGGTACGGGCTGACCTACCCCATTGCCCTCGAGGGGGCGCTGAAGATGAAGGAGGTCACCTACGCCCACTGTGAGGGGATGCTCTCCACCGAATTCAAGCACGGCCCCCTGTCGGCGGTGACCGACGGGTACCCGGTGATCTTCGTGGCGGGGCCGGAGGACGTGGCGCGGATCGTGAGCGGGGTGAACGAGGTCACGTGCCGCGGCGGGTGGGCGATCGCGATCGGGGAAGAGGACCCGCGGCTGCGGGCCAACGCCCACGACCTCGTCGTTCTTCCCCCGGCGGGGCCGCTTTTCAACCCTCTCCTCGCCGTGGTCCCCCTGCAACTCCTTGCCTACCGGCTGAGCGTGGCCCGCGGGCTCGACCCCGATTACCCCCGCAACCTGAGCAAGACCCTCACTGTGGACTAGAGGCGAGCTGCTCGAACCGCGCCACGCGCTCCCCGAGGATGGCGAGCCCCCCCTCCCAGAACGATCGCGCTTCGAGATCGAACCCGAACCGACCGGCGAGCTCCGCGGCGGGGTAGATCCCGACCGAGGCGAGGAGGTCGTCGTAGCGGGCCACGAACGCTTCTCCCTCCGCGAGGTACTTCTGGTACAGGGCGAGCCCGAACAGGAGCCCGAACGTGTACGGGAAGTTGTAGAAGTCGGTCCCGTAGTAGTGCGGCTTCACGGCCCACATGTAGGGGTGGTAGGTGGCCAACGCATCGCCGTACGTCACCTTCTGCGCCTCCACCATGAGCGAGCAGAATTCCGCCGCGGAGAGTTCGCGGCTCGCCCGATTCTCGAACACCGCCTTCTCGAACAGGAACCGGGAGTGGATGTCCACCACCACCTGGGCTGCCCCCTGGAGGTCGGTCTCGAGGATCGGGAGCTGTTCTTTTTCCGACAGGGCAAGCAGCGCAGCCTGGACGACGATCGTCTCGTTCATGATGCTCGCTGTCTCGGCCAAGGTCATCGGGTACGTCCTGAGGAGCGGCGGCCTCTCTCGCAGGCAGTGGTTGTGGTAGGCGTGCCCGAGTTCGTGGGCGATCGTGGACACGGAGTCGAAGCTCTCTTCGAAATTGGCGAGGATGCGGCTCTTCCCTCCCCCGATGGACATGCAGTACGCCCCACCGCGCTTTCCCACCCGAGGCTCGGCATCGATCCAGTTCTCGCGGAACGCGATCTCGGCCACCGTGGCATCCGACGCCGAGAAGGTGCGGAGCTGGCCCACGATGAACGACGCTCCCTCGTCCCACGTCCAGCGTTTCTCGCCCTTCCCCACCGGGGCGGCGAGGTCCCACCAGTCGAGCACCGCCTTCCCGAGGAGGCGGGCCTTGGCGCGGAAGTAGCGCTTCCAGATGGGGAAGCTCGCCACGACCGCATCCTGCATCGCCCCGAGGGCCTGGGGGGAGATCCGGTTCCGGACGAGAGCTGGTTCCAAGTCATCGCGCCACCGGCGCTTCCGGTTGAGGGTGGAGGCCTCGCCCTTGACCCCGTTCAACGCTGCAGAGAGCGGCACCTCGTGCGCCTTCCAGGCCGCGATCTCTGCATCGTACGCCTCCTTGCGGACCCGGGGGTCTAGGCTGTGGGCGAGGTTGCGGACCGCGGTGATGGGGAGTTCCTTCCCCCCCACGGTGGCCGTGATGAGGCTGGAGACGTTCCCGTGGAGCTTCGTCCACGCGCTCCCCCCGGAGAGGCGGAGCTCGGAAGCGAGGATCTCCTCACGCTCGCTCATCATATGCTCGGCCTGGACGCGGGCCTCGTCGAGCATGAGCTTGTACGGGCCAGCGCCGATCGCCTCCGGGTCGAGCCGCGCCAGCCACGCCGTGAGGCGGGGCCGGAGGCGCTCGTAGGCGAGGAACATCTTCTGGAGCTCCGAGAGCTTTGCCTGGGCAGCCTGGTTTGTGCTGTCCGTATCCACGTGGGCGGACACGAACGCCCGCACGGGGAGGAACGCTTCCATCATCCCGTTAATCGCGGCTGTGATCTCCTGGAACGCGGCGCGGTCGCCGTCGCGCATCGGCCGCGGGCCAACCTCGTGGCGGTCGAAGAGGGGCTCCAGGGTGTGGAGGCGGGCCTCGACGTCGTTCCACGCTGCCTGGAACTCACGGGAGTCGAGGCTCGGGAAGAGGGGCGAAAGATCCCATCGGGGCAGCTTCTTGGTCATGGGAGAAGTATACCCGGCCCGCCGCTTCGCCCACCTCCCGAGCGGATGACGGACGATGAGGACGGGCGGACGAGCCTCTCCGGCGTGGACGTCTACCCGGACGTCCTCTCCTGGGCGGCGCGGATCGAGGACGCGGGAAGGAAGCTCGCGATCTCGGCGTCCTCTGCGTGCTCAGCAGTGTGGCTAGGGTCTTCTGCCTGAGCTTGCTTCAGCAAGTCAGCCGATGAAGGTGTGCGGGTCGGCGGTGAACTGGGCGAGGCCGATCGCCTTCTCTTCTCCGGAAGCGAGATCCTTGAGCTTGATCTCTCCCCGGGCGAGTTCGTCGGGCCCTAGGATCGCCGCATAGCGCGCGCTGCGGCCAGCGATCTGCATCGTCTTGCGCAGGGATCGCCCCATGTAGTCAGTGTCCGCTGAGATCCCATGTCGGCGCAGGCTTGCGAGGAGCTTCGCTCCCTCGCGCTTCGCGTCGCTGCCGATCGGGACGAGGTACACCTCGAGGGCAGGCTCCGCCGCGCCGGGAGGGGCTCCTTGGCCGGAGAGGACGAGCACCAGGCGCTCCATCCCGCCGGCGAACCCCACCGCCGGGGCGGGAGGGCCGCCGAGGAGTTCCACGAGGTCGTCATAGCGCCCCCCGCCGAGGAGGGCATCCTGGGCCCCCAAATCCTCCGCGCAGAGCTCGAATACCGTCCGCGTGTAGTAGTCGAGCCCCCGGACCAGGGTGGGATCCAGGGTGTAGCGAATGCCGAGCGCCTGCACGAACTCCTGGACTTGGGTGAAGTGCTCCCGACAGGCTTCGCAGACGTGGTCTAGGCTTTTGGGGGCAGCGGCGATCGCGGATTGGCACTGCGGCTGCTTACAGTCGAGGATCCGCAGTGGGTTCTCCTCTAATCGCCGCCGACAGTCCGGACAGAGGTCCGCTTGCTGCGGGAGGAAGTGGCGCCGCAGCGCCTCCCGATACGGCTCCCGATCCTTGCGGCAGCCGATCGTGTTGAGGCGAAGGGTCAGCCTCTTCCGATCGAGCCCCAGCTTCTCCATTAAATACGCAGCGACATCCATCACCTCGGCGTCGAGGGCGGGATCGAGCGACCCGATCGCCTCAACCCCGTACTGGTGGAACTGGCGCTGGCGCCCGAGCTGGGGCTTCTCATAGCGGAACATCGGCCCAAGGTAGTAGAGCTTGGCGAGGTCGCCCGTGGCGTGCAGCCCGTGCTCGATGTAGGCTCTCACCACGGATGCCGTCGCCTCGGGCCGCAGGGCGAGCGGCAGCCCCTTCCGGTCGGGGAACACGTACATCTGCTTCTCCACGACCTCAGTCTCCTCCCCGACCCCCCGCGAGAAGAGCTCGGCCCGCTCCACGAGGGGGACGCGGATCTCGCCGTACCCGTAGAGGGCGAACGCGGCGCGGATCTCCTGTTCCAGCTTCTGCCACCGCGGGGCTTCCTCGGGGAGGATGTCCCGCATTCCGCGCACGCTCTCCACCTTCATCTTCCGATCGCCCGCTCCAGGTTGATCATCTCGACGAGGGCCTCCGCGGCCTGGGCGCCCTTGTTCCCCACCTTTCCCCCCGCCCGCTCCAGGGCCTGGTCCATTGTGTCGGCGGTGAGGACCCCGAACGCCACCGGGATGGGGAGGTCGAGGTTGAGTTTGGCGATCCCCTTTGCCGCCTCGGCCGCCACGTACTCGAAGTGGGGGGTCGCCCCCCGCACCACCGCGGCGAGGGCGATGACGCCGTGGAACTGCCCCGATGCCCCGAGCACCTGAGCCGCCCGAGGGAGCTCGAATGCCCCCGGCACCCACGCCACCGTGATGTCCTTCTCTGCCACCCCCAGCCGGCGCAACCGGTCGAGCGCCCCGTCGAGGAGCTCCTTCGTCACGAGGTCGTTGAACCGGGATACGGCGATCCCGACCTTGATCCCCTTTCCATCGAGCTTCCCTTCGTACGCAGCCATCGGTTCCTCCTTCGCGCTACACCTTATCGAGCTTGTGCCCGAGTTTCTCTTTCTTCGCCTTGAGGTAGCGCAGGTTGTACGGGTTGGGTTCGATCTCGATCGGCACGGTGTCCACGATCGTGAGCCCGTACCCGGACAGGCCGGCCACCTTGCGCGGGTTGTTGGTGAGCAGCCGGATCCGCTTCAGTCCAAGGTCCACGAGGATCTGGGCCCCGATCCCGTACTCGCGCAGGTCCGCCGGGTACCCCAGCCGCAGGTTCGCCTCCACCGTGTCCAGGCCCTGGTCCTGGAGCTGGTAGGCGCACAGCTTGCCCAGGAGGCCGATCCCCCGCCCCTCCTGGCGCATGTAGAGGACGACCCCGCGCCCCTCACCCTCGACCATCTGCAGCGCGGTGCGGAGCTGGTCACCGCAATCGCAGCGGAGCGACCCCAGCGCGTCCCCGGTCAGGCACTCCGAGTGGACCCGCACGAGGGGAGGCTCGTCCCCGCTCAGGTCGCCCTTGGTGAGGGCGACGTGCTCCTGGCCGGTGAGGATATCGCGGAACGTGACGATCCTGAAATGCCCGTATCGCGTCGGCAGCTCTGCCTCGCAAACCCTTTCCACGAGCTTCTCCCGCTGTTTGCGGTGGGAGATGAGGTCGGCGATGGTGAGGATGGGGAGGCCGTGCCGCTCGGCGAACGCCAGGAGATCGGGCAGGCGCGCCATCGTCCCGTCCTCGTTCATGATCTCGCAGATCACCCCCACCGGCTGGAGGCCGGCCAGGCGACACAGGTCCACGGTGGCCTCGGTGTGCCCGGCCCGGCGCAGGACGCCCCCTTCCCGGGCGATGAGGGGGAACACGTGCCCGGGGCGGGTCAGGTCCTCGGGCCCGGTGGTGGGGTCGGCGAGGGTGAGGACCGTCCGCGCCCGGTCGGCGGCGGAGATCCCGGTGGAGACGCCCCGCCGTGCGTCTACGGAGATCGTGAACGTCGTCTCGTGGCTGTCCTCGGGGGGCTCGATCATCGGCCTGAGCTCAAGCCGTTTTGCCCGCTCCCGGGGCAGGGGCACACACAGGAGTCCCCGCCCCTCGCGGAGCATGAAGTTGATCGCGTCCGGGGTCGCCTTCTCCGCCGCCAGCACGAGGTCGCCCTCGTTCTCCCGGTCCTCGTCGTCCACGACGATGATCATCCGCCCCGCACGGAGCGCTTCCACTGCTTCTTCGACTGTCGCCAGTTTCACCTCTCCCTCCACGTCCGCACGTATTTCGCCAGGACGTCGAACTCCAGGTTCACCCGCTCCCCCCCCCGGCGGTGGGAGAGGTTTGTCTGGTGCCACGTGTAGGGGACGATCGCGCACCGGAACGTGCCCTCCCCCACAGCGAACGGGGTCAGGCTGATCCCGTCTACCCCCACCGATCCCTTGTCGGCGAGGAGGAGGTCGAACCGGGGGTCGAACGCGATTTCCACCACGACTTCTTCCCCCCGCCGCTCGATCCAGGCGACCTTCCCCACCGTGTCCACGTGGCCGAGGAGGAGGTGCCCCCCGAGCTCTTCTCCCACACGGAGGGCCGGTTCGAGGTTCACCGGATCCCCTGGGCGGAGGTCGCCGAGCGTGGTGCGGCGGACCGTCTCTGCCGACAGGTCCATCACCGCCCGCCCGGCGTTCGCCTCGGTTACGGTCAGGCAGACCCCGTTCACGGCGAGGCTCGCCCCGCGAGGGAGGGCGAGCTCCCCGGCCTGGACGACGAGGTGGTGAGGGGAGCGCTCCCCCACCCGGCCCACGGAACGCACGATGCCGGTGAACATCGCGGGGGGAGTGTACGTCCGGCAGGGGGTTGTCCCAAGGCATGTTGTGGCGGGAAGCTCTCCCCGGTAAAGTCGCAAGGTTATGCGCGTGTGCATCCTTGTCCTCAGCATCCTGGCGACGATCGCGTGTCCCGTCTTCGCTGCCTCTGAGCCGGTGGAGATCCGGCGTTCGGTCGAGGAGGGGACGGAGATCGTCCAGGTCACGACGAGCCTCCTCCGCTACACGTTTTCCGCGGCGGGCGGGACCATGAAGAGCGCGTTCGTTCACTTCGCGTCCTACGGCTCGACCCCCCTCGACGCTGTTCCCGGTTGGGGAAGCGGTGCCCAGCCGACGTTGGCGTATGGGGTCAGCCTCCCGTTCGAGGTCTGGCTCGGTGAGGAGGACGCCGATCTTCGGGCCTACACGATTGAAACGACCCAGCCCACGCCGGAGGAGGCGGTGGTTCGCATCGCCTACGAGGGAGAGGGCTTGCGTGCGGAGAAGGCCTTTCGGGTGGGGTGGGATGACCTGTACACGATGGACGTGGACCTCCACATCCGCGCGCCCGGGGAGAAGATCCGCGTCATCGTCGGTCACCGCCCGACTGGGAGCGGAGTCCCCGACCTCGTCTTCCTCTACGATGGAAAGACCTCCAATGCCCCGCTCGCCCCCGGGAGCTATGCCCAGTTCCAGGGCCTGGGCCTTGTGGGCAAGGATCGGGTGTACTTCCTCCGCCTCGCTGAGGGAGATGCGGTCCCGTTCTTTGCGGTGAACGAGTCCGGCCATCCCGTGTTCGGCGTCGAAGGAACGGGCGAGATCCTCCTCCGGGGCACCCTCTACACGGGCCGCAACCGGTACGTGCTCCTCGAGAAGGCGGGCCTCGCCGCCGTCGCTCCGGTGGGCTTCTTCTCCCAGTTCCTGGTGTGGGTGATGAAGTTCTTCGAGTGGCTCTACCATTTGACCGGGAACTACGGGTGGGCGATCCTCCTCTTCACCCTCATCACGCGCATCATCATCTATCCCCTCATGCGCAACCAGTACCGCTCGATGGCGAAGATGCAGCGCCTGGCACCGAAGCTTCAAAAGCTCCAGGAGAAGTACAAGGATGACCGCCAGACCCTTCAGCAGCAGATGATGGAGCTCTACCGCCAGGAGAAGGTGAACCCTCTGGGAGGGTGCCTCCCCCTCCTCCTGCAGTTCCCGATCCTGATCCTTCTCTGGCAGGCGATCATGTACTCGGCGGAGCAGATCCACCTCTCGCCGGCGTTCCTCTGGCTTTCCGATCTCTCCCAACCTGATCCCTACTACATCATGATCGTCCTCGCTACCGGAGCCCAGCTCGTCCAGCAGTGGCTGACCCAGCGGCGGATGCCGGAGCAGCCAAAGGGTGGGGCCCAGATGGTCGGGTGGGTGTTGCCGATCGTGATGGCCCTCCTCTTCCTGAGCTTCCCGGCCGGGTTGTGGTTGTATTGGTTCGCGTCCACGCTCCTCCAGATCGGGCAGCAGATGATCTTCGACCTCGAGATGGCTCGGGAGACGGCGCGAACCGCGAAACCGGATGCCCCCCCAGCTCCTTGATGCGGCGCGGGAGTTCGGCGTGGGGCTCTTGCAGGTGATGGGAGAAGAGGGCCACGTCGAGGCTACGGCGGAGGGCGAGGGGGTGTACGTGGATCTGCGTGGGGTGCGACGCCTTCCCACCGACGCTGCGTTCCGCGCTGCCCTCTCCCGCGTTGCGCGCCTGTACCTCAAATCCCACTACGGGCAGGACGTCCCCGTCGTTGTAGACGTCAACGGGGAGCTCCTCGTCCACCGCGAGGAGCTGGCGAGGAAGGCGCGGGATGTGGCGGGCCAGGTGGTTATGGAGGGCCGCCGGATCGAGCTCGCCCCGATGCCCGCCGACGACCGGCGGGTGGTCCACATGGCCCTCGCGGACGTCCCCGGGGTACGGACGTCCTCCGTCGGCCGCGAGCCCAACCGCCGTGTGGTGGTCGAGCCCGCTACCGAGTAAGGGAGCGCGACACCGTCAGATCCGACGCGACACGAGGCTCCGGAAGAGCATCAAGACGGGGATGATCTCCAACCGCCCCACCCACATGTTGAAGCAGAGGACGAGTTTGGCCAGAAGTGGCATCCCAGGGTTGGTGATCCCCACCGACAGGCCGACGTTCCCTTGGGCCGAGGCGACCTCGAACAGGAGGTCAGCGAGTCGGAACCCGGGGACGAACCATCCCACGAGGAGCACCCCCATGAAGAGGAACGCCATCCACAGCATGGCCAGCACCCCCGCTTCGCTGATGCGGCGGTACGCGGTGAGCTCAGGCAGGGCTTGATGCCCTATCCGCAGCGGGATCAGTGCGTCGGGGGAGCGCGCCAAACGTTTGAGTTGCCAGCTTGCCCCGCGCACGAGGAACAGGAACCGCATCACCTTGATCCCGCCCGCGGTGGAGCCCGCTGCCCCGCCGATCACCATTCCCACGGTCAGAACAAGCTTTGCGATGTCCGACCACCCGTCGAGGGGGACGGTTTGGAAGCCGGTGCAGGTCAAGGCAGAGGCGAACTGGAACGTCCCCTCGCGGAATGCTGTGCCCATGGGGGCGCGCCCTAGCTGCATCCCCCCCACCAGAAGCGCTCCCCCCGCGGTCAGGAGCAAGAGCGCCCGCGTCTGGACGTCGGAGGAGAGGACCCGCGGGCCGTGCTGCAACACGTGGTAGTGGACGACGAAGCTGATCGCCCCCAGGAGCATGGCGAGGATCACGACGATCTCGATCGCCACGGAGTGGTAGTGCCCGATTCCGTCTGGCCAGATCGAGAACCCGCCGGTAGCGATGCCGGTCATGCCGTGGTTCACCGCGTCCCAGAGGGGCATCCCTGCCCCCCACAGGCCCGCGATGGCGAGGAACGTGTAGAGGAGGAAGATCCACCACATCGTGCGCACGGTGGAGATCACCGAGGGATGGATCTTCTCTCCGTGGGCTTCGGCGAAGTACAGGTTGGCGGCGGTCATCCCGGGGCCCGCGATGAGGGTGATCATGAGGACGATCACCCCCATCCCCCCCACCCATTCTGTGAACGACCGCCACCATTGGAGGGTCCGGGGGAGGAGGTCCGGCCGCAGGGCCATCGTGAGGCCGGTGCCAGTGAATCCGGATACGCTCTCGAAGAACGCGCTCGCTGGGTCGGTGTAGGGGAGGACTCCGCTACCGGGGCCGATGGACACGAGCCACAACGGAAGCGCACCCAGCGTGGCCACGACGAGCCACCCCACCGCAGCGGCGACGAGCCCGTGCTTGAGCTGTGCCTCGGGCGCCCGGCGGAACGGGAGGTAGAGGAGCGCCCAGACCCCGAGGGAAGCGAGGGCGGTCGCCCCCAGCGGCCCCAGGGCGTAGCCTTCCCCGAACACGACCGCCACGGGGAACGACCCCACCGCCATCGCCCCGACCACCAGCGCCAGGAGCCCCACGTCCCGGAGGACGATCGGGAGATCGTTCGTTCTCATGTCTTCTCGTCCACTTGCCCTACCGGCCGGGAGCTGGCCTCAGGGGGCTCGCCCGTCCTCCGCTCCGCGCCCGGTCACAGCCAAAGGAGCTGGAGGAGGATGTGGGCGGTGGCGACCGCGCTGATGCTGAACAGAGCGCCGATCTTCATGAACTCCCCCAGGCGCACCTTGTGCCCCGCCTTCTCCAGGGCCCCGCACGCGAACACGTTCGCCGTCGCCCCGACCGGGGTTAGGTTCCCACCCAGCCCGGTCCCGACGAGCATCCCGAACAGGAGGGGGAACGGGTTGGCCATCCCGATCGCGGTCGCCATGTGCGTGCAGACGGGGATCATGAGCATCGTAAACGGGACGTTATCCACGAACGACGACAGGGCCACCGAGATCCAGGTGAGGAAGACCAGGGCGAGGGTCGGGCTGTTGACCCCGAGCTTCACGATCCCGTTCGCGAGGTCCGTCAGCAAGCCGACATTGTTCACGGCGCCCACGACCACGAAGATCCCGATGATGTAGGCGAGCGAGTGCCAGTCGAACTCGGTGATGACCTTCTTCGCCCCCTTCGCCTCGATCAACAGGGCGATGACCCCCACCGCGAGCCCGATGTAGCCGATCGGGACCCCGAGGTAGGGAGCGATCGCGAGGGCAGCGATGCCGCCCACGAACAGGACGGCGGGAAGGATCCTCATCTCCACCTTCTCCACCTCGACGTGGACGGTCTTCTTCATCTTCCGCATCGTGGTCAGGTAAAGGACGACGAACCCCACCGCCACCGCCACGATCGAGATCAGCCCCAGCCCGATCCTCCCCTGGAACCAGTAGAAGTCGAAGAACGTCATCCCCGTCTGCCGCGCGAGGATGAGGGCTGGCGGATCGGCGATCATCGTCACCGTGGTCACGATGTTTGAGGAGCAGGAGATCGCGATGAGGTACGTGGTGGGAGATGACCCGGCTGCCTTGGCGAGCGCGAACCCGATCGGGACCATCATCAGCGTGACCCCCACGTTCTCCATGAACGCGGACAGGAACGCTGTTAGGACGCACAGGGCGAAGAGGGCCATCCCTTCCGTGTGCGAGCGTCGCGCGAGGTAGTTCGCCAGCCGCGCCGGGACGCCGCTCTCGGAGAACACGATCGAGACCATGAGGAAACCCCAGTAGATGGCAATCACGTTCCAGTCGATCGCTTCGAAAAGCGCGGTCTGGGGGGAGAGCGCCCCGATCGCCACGAGTAAGATGGCGGACGCGACGGATACGTAGGAGATCTTGACCTTGCGCCACAGGATCAGGCCGTAGCACACGACGAAGATCGCGAGGGTTACCCACTTCACATCCACTGCCTACCTCCTCCCCAGCCTCGTGGGCCCGTCTGGGTCAGCGCGCGCCTCCGTGTCGGTAAGCGCGTGGAGGGCCCGGTTGCGTTAGCGCCGTCTCGCGTGAATGCGCTCCGCGGTCAAGGTCCACCAGGCGATGACGGGGTTGGCGATGAAGATAGAGGAGTAGGTTCCCACCACAACGCCTACCAACATCGCGAGGGCGAACGGTTGCAGGGATCTGCCTCCAAAGATGAAGAGGACGATGATCGCGATGAGGGTTGCGCTTCCCGTGGTGAGCGTTCGGCTGAGCGTTTGGTTGATCGCCTTGTTCATCGTCTCGATGAGGGGGGCCTTTTTCGCGATCCGCGTGTTCTCCCGCACCCGATCGTAGATGACGATCTTGTCGTTGAGCGTGTAGCCGATCACGGTGAGGATGGCGGCGATTGCCGTCAGGTCGAACTCGAGCTGGGTCACTGCGAAGAGCCCGACCATGAGAATTACGTCGTGTATCAGGGAGACCACTGCCGCTACACCGTACTTGAGTCGGAACCGGAATGCGATGTAGAGGAGCATCGCCGCCAGGGAGATGAGGACGGCCTGCCAAGCGCGGGTGACGGTCTCTCCTGAAACTTGGGGGCCGATCTCGGTGATGCTGAATTCGATCGGCTGGGGGAGCCCCGAGTCAGCAGGCGGCTCTGTGAGAGCGGACCGCACCCGTTGCCATATTTCCTCCGATACGCTCGGTAGGGATATAACCTTGCCGGGGACCGACACCGTGCCCTCGCCCGGCGAGGTGCGCGCTCCGGTCACGGACTGGACACTAAGGTTGGGGGCAGGGGTGACGTCGGCAAGAAGAGGCTCCAGATAGGCCCGCACCGCCTGATCGGAGAGGGTCGTGTCCGTCGGGTAGAACACGGTCAGTTGGAGGCCGCCTGTGAAGTCCATCCCGAGACGAAGCCCCACGGTGACCAGAGCCACGATGCTTGCCACCACAAGGAGCGTAGACAGCGCGAGGAAGTACTTCGATTTGCCGAGGAAGTCGAAGTGGGTCATGGAGATCCCTCGGTCACGACTGGTCGAGGGACTTGGCGAGCCGGGCCTTCATCCGCGCTGCCCGGTTGGGGTGGATCACGCCGCGTGCGGCCGCCTTGTCCACCGCCTTCTGGAGCTGGGGGAGGGACGCACGGGCTTCATCCACCTGTCCCGCCTCCGTGAGCTTCTGGACCTTTCTTCGCCAGTACCGAACCGCACTTCGGCGCGCATCGTTGCGCCGACGCCGGGTCGCGCTCTTGCGCTCCTCACGTTTGGCCGAGCGTTTGACTGGAATGGTGGATCTCCTCCTTAGCTAGCGAATGCCAGGGCGCATGGTAGCCCTTCCCTCCCCGCGGTGCAAGGGCAGGACGAAGGTCCTCTTGCCGCCCCGGGGGATCGTGGCTAAGGTAACGCCGGTTACGTTCGCGAGGAGGACCTCGGGTGATCGAACAGGTACGGAAGCGCGATGGGAGCGTTGTCCCATTCGAGCGAGAGAAGATCGCGTCCGCCATCGGGCGTGCCCTCGGCGAGGTGGGGCGCGGCGACGCGGACCTCGCGGCCCAACTCGCAGCCCGCGTCGAGCAGATGCTCTCCGGTCGGTTCGGCCCCCTGTTCGGTCCCCCCCACGTTGAGGAGATCCAAGACGCGGTGGAAGAGGTCCTCATGGCGGCCGGGCTCCCCGACGCGGCGCGGGCGTACATCGTCTACCGTCACCAGCACAAGCAGCTCCGGGAGATCAAGGAGCTCGTAGATCCCGAGCTCGTGGGGAGCTACCTCAACGGCCAGGACTGGCGGGTACGGGAGAATTCGAACATGGCGTTCTCCCTCCAGGGCCTGAACGTGTTCCTCACCGAGAAGATCATTGGCCAGTACTGGCTCACGAAGGTCTACCCGGAGCCGATCCGGAGGGCGCATGTCGAGGGGGACTTCCATATCCACGACCTCGGCACGC
Source organism: Candidatus Bipolaricaulis anaerobius (assembly GCF_900465355.1). NCBI lineage: Bacteria > Candidatus Bipolaricaulota > Bipolaricaulia (SeqCode) > Bipolaricaulales (SeqCode) > Candidatus Bipolaricaulaceae > Bipolaricaulis (SeqCode) > Bipolaricaulis sanaerobius (SeqCode). The sequence goes on from NZ_LS483254.1 coordinate 212,936, forward strand.
TCGGTCCGTATTGTGTGGGGTGGGACCTCGCGGATCTCCTCCGGCTTGGGTTCCGCGGGGCGCGGGGCAAGGTGGAGTCGCGGCCCCCCAAGCACTTCCGGGTGGCGTTGATGCAGGCGGTGAACTTCCTCTACACCCTGCAGGGCGAGGCAGCGGGGGCGCAGGCGTTCTCCGGCGTGGATACCCTCCTCGCCCCGTTCATCGCCGCCGATGGCCTATCCTATTCGGAGGTGAAGCAGGCCGTTCAGGAGTTCGTGTACAACCTGAACGTTCCCACCCGTGTCGGGTTCCAGACCCCGTTCACCAACGTGACCCTCGACCTCCGGCCGCCGCCGCACCTGGCGGGCCTCCCCGCCCTCGTTGAGGGCAAGGAGTTCGGGACCTACGCCGAGTTCGGGCGGGAGATGGGGATGTTCAACCGCGCCCTGGCCGAAGTGATGGCGGCCGGCGATGCCCGGGGCCGGGTGTTTACGTTCCCCATCCCCACCTACAACGTAACGGGTGACTTCCCGTGGGACGACCCGGACCTCGTCCCGTTGTGGGAGATGACAGCCAAGTACGGGATCCCCTACTTCGCGAACTTCCTCTCCTCGGACATGAAGCCGGAGGACGCGCGCAGCATGTGCTGTCGGCTCAGGCTCGACGTGCGCGAGCTGCGCCGGCGGGGGGGAGGGTTGTTCGGGTCGAACCCCCTCACCGGCTCGATCGGGGTTGTGACCTTGAACCTGCCGCGGCTGGCATTCCTCGCGCGGAACGAGGGCGAGTTCTTCGATCGGCTGCGCGGGTTGCTGCAGGCCGCCGGCCGCTCGCTCATCATCAAGCGCAAGCTCCTGGAGCGGCTCACGGACCAGGGGCTGTACCCGTACTCCAAGTTCTACCTGTCCTCGATCAAACAGGAGACAGGCGAGTACTGGGCGAACCATTTCTCCACGATCGGCGTGATCGGGATGAACGAGGCGGCCCTCAACCTCCTCGGGGTCAACCTCGCCCACGAGGAAGGGATCCGGTTCGCGCGCTGCACCCTCGAGTTTGTGCGCGAGACCCTCGTTCAGTTCCAAGAGGCGACCGGGCACCTGTGGAACCTTGAGGCGACCCCCGCCGAGGGGACAGCGTACCGGTTGGCGATGCTCGATCAGAGGAGGCACCCCGGGATCCGGGTCGCCAACGACCGCGCTGTGCGGGAGAAGGGAGCGGCCCCCTACTACACGAACTCGTCCCAGCTCCCGGTGGACTTCACCGATGACCTGTTCCGCGCCCTGCAGCTCCAGGAAGAGCTGCAGGCCCTGTACACGGGGGGGACCGTGTTCCACGCCTGGCTCGGGGAGCGGCTCCCCTCGCCCGAGTCGGTGAAGTCGTTCGTGGTGAAGGTGCTCACGAACTTCCGCATCCCCTACCTCACCCTCACCCCCACCTTCTCCGTGTGCCCCCACCACGGGTACCTCCCCGGTGAGAAGCGCTATTGCCCCCAGTGCGACGAGGAGCTCATCGTGCGCCATCAGAAGGCCCAAGGAGGCGTCTGTGTCCACGTACCGTGAAGATGAACAGGGGAACCTGATCCTAGACGATGGGACCGTCATCCCGGAGGCGGAACGGGTGAAGGCGGAGGTCTACTCGCGCGTGGTGGGGTACCTGCGGCCGGTCGAGCAATGGAACATCGGCAAGCAGGCCGAATTTGCGGATCGGAAAGTGTTCCGGCTCGCCCCCGCGGACGACCGAACCGGCTAGCTGTGGAGATCGCCCATCTCCAACCCCTCTCCCTCCTCGACTACCCGGGGAAGGTGAGCGCGGTGGTGTGGACGGTGGGCTGCAACCTCCGCTGCCCGTTCTGCTACAACGCTGAGCTCGTCCTGCCTGGGTTGGCGCACGGCCTCCCCCGCCTTCCCCTGGAGGAGGTGGTCGCAGCCCTGACCGAGAGGGCGCGGTTCCTCGACGGGCTCGTCGTCACCGGGGGCGAACCGGCCCTCCACCGCGACCTTCCCCTCCTCCTCAGGGAGGTGAAGGAGCTCGGCCTCCGCGTCAAGCTCGACACGAACGGGACCCGTCCCGCCGTCCTTCGCTCCTTGCTCGGAGACGGGCTCGTGGACTACGTGGCCCTCGACGTCAAGGCGCCGTTCGCGCGGTACCCCGAGTTCACGGGCCTTCTCCCCCTGCCCCATGTAGCGTCGGAGCCTGTCCCCGACGTCGTCACGCTGGTTCGGGAGTCGGTCGCTCTCGTTCGGGAGCGCGCCCCGGACTACGAGTTCCGCACCACGGTCGCTCCCGGGCTCGCTCCAGACGACCTGTTCTCCATCGCTCACGGGATCAGGGGTGCCCGGCGCTACGTGCTGCAACCGTTCTTCGTTCCAGATGGGAAGCGGCTTGTGGACGAGGAGTGGCGGGGCCGACCAGCTCTCTCTTCAGACACGTTGCGGGCGCTCCTCCCCGAACTTCAGAAGAGCGTGCCGACCGAGCTCCGCGGCTAGTCGAGTCCCACCCGGGCTCGCACCTCGCGCATCGTCTCCCGAGCGATCGCCTGCGCCCGCTGGGCGCCGTGGGCGAGGATTTCGTCCACATCTCCGCGGGCGGCGAGCTCGCGGCGGCGCTCCCGGACCGGGCGCAAGGCGGCCATGAGGTGGGTGAAGAGGGCCTCCTTGAGGTCGCGGTAGAGGAGCTTCCCCACCTTGTGGTCGCGGCGGAACGCCTCCACCACCTCCTGTGGGGCCACGAGTTCAAGCAGGGAGAACAGGTTGGCGACACCGGGGGACATCCCCTGGCCCGGGGTGAGCCCGACGTCAGTCACCGCCGAGCGGACCTTCTTGCGGATGCTTTCCTCCGGCTCCATGAGGCCGATGTAGTGGTCGGGCCCGGCGGACTTGCTCATCTTCCGCTCCGGATCGGCGAGGGACATGATCCGCGCCCCCTCACCGAGGATCGGCTCCGGCTCGGGGAATGTTCCCCCGAACCGGAAGTTGAACCGCCGCGCGATCCGCCGCGCCTCCTCCAGGTGCTGGACCTGGTCCTCCCCCACCGGGACGTGGTCGGCGCGGTAGAGGAGGATGTCCGCTGCCTGGAGGACCGGATAGTAGAACAGGCCACCGTTGATGAACTCCTGCTCCGCGGCCTTCTCTTTGAACTGGGTCATCCGGGTCAGGTCCCCGTAGGAGGCGACACAGCCCAGGATCCAGCACAGCTCCGTGTGCTCTGGGACGGCGGACTGGACATAGAGGACAGACCGCTCAGGGTCGATCCCGCACGCGACGAGGTCGAGGGCGAGCTCCCGTCGCGCCGTGCGGAGCTCGGCGGGCACCGTGTCCTCGTTGGTGAGGGCGTGGTAATCCACGATGCAGTAGATGCAGTCGTTCCCCTGCTGGAGCTCGACCCAGCGCTCGATCGCCCCGAAGTAGTTCCCGATGTGGAGCTCCCCTGTTGGCTGGATGCCTGAGAAGATGCGCATGGATGATCGGCGGCAGTATAGGGAGCTTCGCGCCTGCCCACAAGAGACTCTCCTCGGCAACCAGCGGGACGGAGCCGAGTCGGGACTTGTTCGAGGAATGATCTGGTTGGACGAGGTTCCTTGTTCTGAGTTGACTCTTGTTCTGACTTGACTATTATGATCTTACTAAATAATAGACCGAACGATAGGTCGGCCATAGGAGGTGACCGCGCAGGATGACCGATCCGAACGCGAAGCCCTTCACTTGCACCTCCTGTGTGTCCCGCTCCAGGTGTGTCCTATCGGCAGTGGAACCCGAAGTCCTCGCGAGCTCAGCGTCACGCGTCCAGTGGGTCCGTTTCGAGAGGGGAGGGACGATCATCCACGAGGGGACTCTCTCCACGGGGTGGGCGATCCTGTGCCACGGGCGAGCCAGGCTCACCGTGAGCACAGAGAAAGGGAAGAGGCTGCACCTGCGTTTCTACGGCTCGGGCGAGCTCCTTGAGGCGTCGCTATCTGAACCTCACGGTTTCTCTGTGACGGCCGTAGCCCATTGCACCATCGGGTTTGTCGCAAGAGAGCACGTCCTGGATCTTGGTCGGCGGTATCCTGAGTTGCTCTTCCAGGTCCACCAGCGGTTCGAAGAGACACAGCGTCATCTGGCAACGAGGCTGGTGGATCTCGCCTACGCCGGCACCCGGCAACGCCTGGTGCGGGTGCTCCTGGAACTCGGGGAGGAGCACGGGGCAGCGGAGGGAGGTGGGGTGCGGATCGACATCCCGCTTTCGCTCCGCGACCTGGCGGAGATGATCGGAGCAAGCCGACAAGCGACCTGCAAGGAACTCCAGCTGCTGCGTGCCAAGGGGTTGATCGAAGTTGTGTGGCCGAGGGTCTTCCTCTCGGACCTGGAGCACCTGCGCCAGCTCAGCTGACGAATGTCCTGCTCGCGGAAGGACCCTTGTTCCAGACTGCTCTTCGCCCTCTACCTACATTCGCCTCGGCGAACGCCGTCGTTCGCCAAGACGAACGGAATCGTTCAACTTGGTGGTTGATCGCGGGTTCAGGCTTTCGGATACTATATCATTCTTAACTCCAATGTGTGAAGGAGGTGAAGTATGGTGTTTGATGTGCAAGAGCTGACAGTGGAGGAATTGAAAGCGCTGCCGGACTTAATCGGGGAACTGGCACTTGGCTGCGGCTACATCCTCTGTGGGGCTTGCGAGAAGCCGCAGTAGCCACAGGACGAGCCGAGGCCACCGTAAGGAAGCGGTGGCTCGGCTGTTGCAGGGGGGGAATCAAGTGGCAGAGAGGTGGCGGATCTGGCCAGCGCCGGGTGAGGGGCGGTTCATCGTCTTCGACACCGAAAGTCTGCGCTTCCTTGAGGTCGAGAGCAGGGTTGCCGAGATACTCGAGGGGGTAATGGAAGGTGCGCCGTATGCAAAGCTGGCGGCTGAGGCCCGCTGCTCGGAAAACGACATCTCGGCATTGCTGCTGCGCCTTCAGGGCGATTCAGCGCCAACGAACGAGGAGCCGGCGGGGCGCGTGCCAGCGCCTCTCGGCAAGCTTTCCCTCAATGTCTCGCATATCTGCAATATGCGGTGTTCATACTGTTATGCGAGAGGAGGGGACTACGGACACGGCCCCAGCTTGATGTCAGCGCAGACGGCTGTCGCGGCTTTGGAAGTAGTACGGGAGAGGTTTGGAGGCTGTCGGACGATTCAGTTCTTTGGGGGGGAGCCCCTTCTCAACTGGCCAGCGATACTCGCCGTGTGTGAATACATAGATGCTAACTGGCGGGATCTGCCTGTGCAGCCCCGCCTCGGCGTGGTTACCAACCTAGCCTACCTACCAGACCAATTCGACAAGATAGTGAACCACTTCCAGCTTCATGTGACAGTAAGCCTGGACGGACCTGCGCAAGTAAACGATCAACACCGGCTTCTGCTGGATGGAGGAGGTAGCTACCGCGTGGTTGCTGAGAATATTCGAAGGCTGCAATCTGCAACATCGCAACCCCGTGCAGTTGAAGCGACGTTCACCATGGCCCATCGGGCACAGGGTTGGACTGGCGACACGTTGCGTGCGTTTTTTCAGGATACGTTTGACATCAGCGTAGTCCTCGTCGCACCTGCGTGGGACCCCAACCAGCCGGGTCTTGCCCATGAGCTGGCGCCTTTCGTTCGGGATCGAGTGACCTGTCTTGCGCCTGGGATCACATGCCGAGAGACGGTGGACCCATCAGGGTTGTTCGACATGCTCCCCCTCGCCTCGAAGAAGAACTCCCCATACTGGTGCGGGGCCGGGCTTGCCACGCTGACGGTGACTCCCGCCGGGGACATCTACCCATGTCAGCTGTTCCTCGAACGGCCCGAGTTCAGAATCGGAAACGTCCGCCATGGAACCTGGGATAGCGGAGTTGTGGAGCGGCTTCGTGGAAACACCAAGACAGCGGATCACGTATGCCGAGCGTGCGAAGTAAGATGGGCATGCCGCGGCTGCATTGCAGTGGCGCTGGCCAGTCGAGGCACGCTGAACCCCCGCGATGAGAACTTCTGTAAGCTGATCAGGCAAGGAGCGGAAGAAACACTAAAAGGGTATAGGATCATACTGCTTTCCGATGGAGCGACAAGGCAGCGGGTACGAACCATCGTGGAACGGGCCTTCACCAGTCGAACTTATGCCTAGCCGGCTTGCTGGCTATCATCGGCTATTGGCGTTGCCGGCTTCCGTGGCTGCGGCGGCTCCGTTTGCGACTTACCTTGCCGCTTCTTCTTTGACGTTGTTCGGTGACTCCTTGTTTGAGATGGCTGTGATCTGGCACATTATGGAGGCAACGGGTTCTGCTGCTGTAGTCGGGGGGGTCGCGGCTGCGATTCAGCTACCTGTAGCGCTGAGTGCGGCTTTCGCCGGCGTGTTGGCCGACCGCTGGAGCCGGAAGAAGCTGATCGTCTTCTCGAAGGTAGCGCGAGGGAGCGTCGTGGCCAGCGTCTTCCTCTTCTATCGGCTGGGGGTGCTAACACCCTGGCACCTGCTGGCAGTTGGCGTTCTCGACTCGTTTATCCAGGTTCTAGGCGGAGCCGCCAGCACGGCAGTGATCCCGAATCTCGTGGATAGAGAGAGGGTGATGACAGCTAACTCCTGGCTTGAGGGCATACGTACGGGCACCCCGATCGCTGCGCAGGGCTTGGCCGGGCTCATCATTGCTGCCACGGGGATTGCTGGAGCTGCTGGGATTACCTCAACGCTGTTTCTCGCAGGCGCAGGGTTGTTCGCTCTCATTGCTGATGTTCGGTACGGAGGCGGAGGGAGCAAGGGTAGGCGGCTTACTGGGAGGGTCTTTGCCGTGGAGTTCTGGAACGGCTTAAGGCAGGCGCTGCGCAGTAGAGCTGTCAGGTGGTTGATGCTCGTAGGTTTGGTAACGAACCTGCTTATTGCTGGACCAATCTTCGTTTTGATGCCGTTCTACGCGTCTACGGTGTTGGAGGCGGGAGCTTCAGGATACGGGTACATGAAGGCGGCGATGACCGTGGGCTCCCTTATCGGTGCTCTCGTTGTAGGGCGTTTCGGCAGACGGATGACAGTAGGGGCATGGCTCGGAGTGGGCATCGGTGTTCTCGGAGCGCTGCTCGCTTCTCTATCATTTTCGCCTTCTCTCTGGGTGGCGTGCATCCTTTGGGCAGTCGTGGGTATATGCCTGCCTATCGTCAACATACCGGTTTTCACTGCGCTGCAGTTGTCCACGCCTGATGACCGCCGGGCCCGGACGATGACCGTCTTCATGACTCTGGCAGGTGCTAGTACGCCAGCCTCGTTGGCCTTGGTTGGTCAAGCGGTGAGAGTGGCGGGGATCGAAGGGACGTTTCTTGCTACAGGCTTGCTGGTGACTCTGGTGGGCATCGGAGCGTGGATTTGGAGAACTCGGTTCGAAATTGCTGCTACGTCGTGGTGAAGGCACGGCCCGTGCTGAACTGGGCAGTTGACGCCTGCCGGCCAGGCAAGGGCCGGGAGCAGATGGGTTTCATGTTCGTACGGCCCCTCGGCGAGACAGGGCGTTTCGCCTGTTGCGAGTTCATACCGGTTCCCGACAATCGACTCCTCCGCCAGGCACGTGATGCCATTACTTCAGACCCACTCTGCCTAATCTGGGCGTGTCGCCACGCCAAGGAGACGGGGACGGTTCTGTTCATGGTTCATACCCATGTAGCCGTGACAGCGGCGTTCTCTGAGCTAGATGACAAGACAGAACGAAGAGTCGCTCGCTGTGTCATGGAGCTAACGGGTGTGGAGCGGTTTGGAGCGGTCGTCTTGTCGTTGAAAGAGCACCGAGCGCGACTCTGGCAAAGCTGCGGCGATGATCTCGTTCAGACCGCCGTGACGCTCGAAGCCTGAGCAACGCAGAGGGGGAAGAGTGTCCTTTTCTGTAAGGAGGGGCCTTGGGGCAACGTTGATCGTGGTCGCTCACCGCCTTTCTACGATCTACATGGCTGACCGGATCTACCTCCTGGAAGGGGGACCCGTCGTCTGTAAGGGCGCGCATGGAGAACTCCTTGCGCGCTGCCACGGGTACCGCGCCCTGTTTGAGAAGCAGCTCGTGCACGAGAGCGGGGTGCGCCCCTGAAGCGGGACCACCAGGACGACTAACGACCGACGACCGACCTTCGGGTGTATTCTCCCCTGGGAAGAGAGGAGGGGTGAGGTGAGCACGCAGAACGGCAGGTACAGTTCGGCGTTCAAGTTCCAGGTGGTGTTGGAATCCCTGAAGGCTGAAGGAAAAGGCGGGGAGGCTCAGGTGGCCCGGGCGTACGGGATCCACCCAGTGACGCTGTCCAACTGGAAGAGGCAGTTCCTCCAGCGTGGACCGGAGGTGTTCGGGGGCACAGAGGAGGTCAAGGGGTACGAGAAGAGGATTGCGGATCTGGAGCGGGTAGTCGGCCAGAAGGAAGTGGAGATTGCGCTTCTCACAAATTTCTTGAAGGGGCGCTGACGGTGGACAAGAAGATCGAGCTGGTGGAGGTGCACCGTGGGAAGCACGGGCTCAACCGATGCCTGCGTGCCCTGGGGGTATCGAAGGGGACCTGGCATCGCCACCAGTGCCGTCCGGCAGTGCCCGCAGCGGACGAGAAGCTGAAAGCGGAGGTGCTATCCGTGGTGCGGGAGCATCCGGCGTACGGGTACCGGAGGATCCAGGTCGAGCTGCGGGAGCGGACCGGGGAGCGGGTGAACCACAAGCGGCTGCGGAGGCTGCTTGGCACCTGGGATCTGGCTCTGCCTCGGAAGGTGGCCCGCCCCTGGCCGAGCGGGGTGCGGCAGATCCTCAGGACGGGCCGAGGGAAGCTCGATCTGGTACAGGGAAGGGAGATGGAGCCGCTGGAGGCACTGTCGACGGACTTCACGGAGATCCGGTACGCTGGGGGAACGAAGAAGGCGCACCTGATGGCGATGGTGGATGTGGGGAGTGCGTGGGTGCCGGGGTGGGCGGTGGGGTCCTCGGCAGACCGCAGCCTGGCCCTGCGCTGCTGGGAAACGGTGAAGGAAGCGTTGGCTCACGTCGGCCGGGGAACGGAGGGGGTGATCGTGCACCACGACCACGACGCGGTGTACACAAGCTACGACTGGTTGCAGACGCTCCTCATCCGGGACCGAGCGCGGGTGTCCTACGCTGAGCGGGGTGCGCGGGACAACCCGTGGATCGAGTCGTTGTGGGGCCACTTCAAGGTGGAGAACGGTTCACTCCTCTCCGAGGCGGCGACCCTGGAGGAGCTGGAGTGGGTCATTGACCGGCAGATGCTGTACTACAACCAGGAACGGCGGCACTCGGGACTTGGCTACCGAGCGCCGATGGCGTACCTGGAAGACGAGGGGATCCACCCAAAGGTCTTAGTCGAAATCGGCCCTCGAAGTGGTTCCGTTTTAGGGGCGCAGGTCCGAGGGAGGCTGCTCCCGAGCAGAGCGCAGCAGCGGAGGGGTGAGACATGGCGGTGGCGTATGAGGTGGCAGGGCTGACAAAGCGGTACCCCGGGCCGAAGGAGGTGCTCGCCAACGACCGCATCGACCTTTGCATCGCCACAGGGGAGATCGTGGGGATCTTCGGCCCCAACGGCGCGGGCAAGACGACGCTCGTGCGACAGCTGATGGGCCTCCTCCGTCCTACCGCGGGCCAGATTCGGCTGTTCGACAACGATCTCGTCCGTGAGCCCACGATAGCCACAAATCACGTGGCCTACTTTGCTCAGGAGACCTCGTACTTCTGGTACCTGAAGCCGCGCGAGCTCTTGGCGATTACGGGCCGATTGCGAGGGCTCACGTCAAGAGAGGCGAACAGCCAGGCGTATTCGTTGCTGGGTAAGTTCAATCTAGGGAACCTGGCGGGGAAGACCCTGTCCCGCCTCAGCTTCGGGCAGGCGCGGTTCGTGGCGCTGTTATCGGTGTTCATGGGAAACCGGCCGATCCTGATCCTGGACGAGCCGACGAACGATCTCGATCCCCTGCACCGGCGCGCCTTCTGGGACTACCTGTGGGAGGTGAACAGTCGAGAAGGGACCACCGTGCTCCTCGTTACCCACAACGTGCACGAGGCGGAGCACGTGGTGCACCGGGTGGTGATCGTGGATGCAGGGCGCATCGTCGCCTCGGGTACGCCCGGCGAGCTCAAGGCGGGGCTGGAAGGTCAGGTTCGGGTGGAGGTTGCTCTGGCGGAGCCCCTCAACAATCACGAGCTGCCGACGTTCGCAGGCTGCGAGAGGCTCCCCGCGAAGCGGAACACCCTCTTGCTCCAGACGGCCCGGGAGAACGTGGAGGCGGTGATCCGTGCTGTGTACGACCGTTTCCCCTCAGGCGCGGTAAGCGACCTGCGGGTCGTCCCCCCGACCTTGGAGGACGTCTATGTGCAGACCGTGGGGAAGGAGTGGGGATGAAACGGGTGTGGACCAAAACGAGGAAACTCGTGGTGGATAGCTGGCTAGTGTTCGTCAGCCGGATGTTCGAGGTCCGGCACATGTGGGTATGGTCTGTGGTCATGATCAGCTTCTTCCCGCTCTCGATCATGGGCTTCCTACTCCTGTTCGGCGAGTCTACGCCGGAGCGGATCCTCTACATCGTCACCGGTAGCATCACCAACGCCGTTTCCCTCCAAGCAGGGCTATCGTTGGGGCAGAGGATCGGGAGCATGAAGGCCCACCGAGTGTTCGACTACTACGCTTCCCTTCCCATCTCGAAACTCTCGTTCATCTTTGGGCTCAACCTGAACGCGTTGCTTTTGTGCGTGCCTTCGTCCCTTATCCTTCTGACCATCTCCATGCTGGCCTTCCGGTTGCGGATTGTGAACCCAGCTCTCTTCGTTGCGACGTTCGTGCTCGGGGGGTTCTCTCTGGCTGGGGTGGGGGCAATGATTGGGTTCTACAGCCGCAGCGGCCAGATCGCGGGTATCCTCACCCAGGTTGTCGATCCAATCCTTGTGTTTTTCGCTCCAGTGTACATGCCCGAGGATGTGTTGCCGACCTTCCTTCGCTACACGGCGCCGTTCCTTCCCACCACGCACGTGGCACGGCTGTTGCGCGCCGCGTTCGGGCATCCCACGGAGCGGATATACCAACCCATAGTCATCCTTGTCGGGTTCATCTTCATCACGGTGATCCTTGTCCAACGCGGGCTGGACTGGCGCGGCGACCGCCCGTTGGCCTGAGAAGTGTCGATAGGGACTGAAGGCGCTGGATCCGGAGACGGTCGCGCACTTCTGCACCCCCGAACCGGAACGCAGCATGGGGTTGTTGACAGGCGCCGGAGGCGTCGAGGAGGGAGAGGAAATGTGGGAGATCCTCCATAGGGTGAAGCGGACGTTCGAACGGAGCCTGCCCGTGACCGGGCACGTGCGGCTGGAGGTGCGCACCGAGAGCGGCGACGTGGCCGTGCGGGAAGGAGCTGATGACGTTGTTCGCGTCCGGGGCCGGATCTGGGTCTCAGGACCTCGCGATGAGGTCCGGGAGGTGCTGGAGGAGATCGAGCGTCATCCACCGGTCGAGCAGATCGGTTCCACCCTCCGGATCGGCGACCTCCCCTCGCGGCTCGAGCGGGACAACTGCTCGGTGGCCGCTGACTACTGGATCGAGGCGCCTGTCGATACGGAGGTTCAGGTGGAGGTGGACTCCGGGGACGTGAAGATCGTTGGGTTACGGGGGCCGGTCGTGGCGAAGCTCGGTTCGGGCGATGTCGAGGTGGCGCGGATCGAGGGCGACCTCGAGGTGCAGGTGGACAGCGGGGATGCGGAAGGAGGTCAGCTCCGCGGGAGAGCATGGTTCGACATAGACAGCGGTGACCTCGATCTGTGCGACGTCCGGGGACCTGTCCGAGCGGTGGTCGACTCGGGGGACGTGGCGTTGGCCGATCTCGGCCCTGAGCTGGAACTGAGCGTGGACTCGGGGGACGTCAGCCTCGCCTCGGCCGTGCCCGACGGGGCACGGTGGAGGGTGTATACGGACTCGGGCGACGTCGCGGTCTGTCTTCCCCGCGGCAGCCGATGCGTGATGGAGGCGGAGGCGAGCTCGGGGGACCTCGACTGCGACCTTCCGCTGGTGGTGGAGACCGACGACGAAGGGGCCTCGGCTCGCGGTACCCTGGGAGAGGGGGCCACGGCGCGGATCGAGATCTCGACCGACAACGGGGACATCGCCCTCCGCTGGAGGGACCGGTAGACCTCGGGGACCCCATCGCACCCGGAACGCCCCGCGATCGCAGGGTGGCTCGCGAACCGGCCCGCGCGGTGAGTTAGTGATCGCATCTGCATTCCGCGTGGTTCCATCGGCATGGAGGGAGAACAGGTTGGCGACACCGGGGGACATCCCCTGGCCCGGGGTGAGCCCGACGTCAGTCACCGCCGAGCGGACCTTCTTGCGGATGCTTTCCTCCGGCTCCATGAGGCCGATGTAGTGGTCGGGCCCGGCGGACTTGCTCATCTTCCGCTCCGGGTCGGCGAGGGACATGATCCGCGCCCCCTCACCGAGGATCGGCTCCGGTTCGGGGAATGTTCCCCCGAACCGGAAGTTGAACCGCCGCGCGATCCGCCGCGCCTCCTCCAGGTGCTGGACCTGGTCCTCCCCCACCGGGACGTGGTCGGCGCGGTAGAGGAGGATGTCCGCTGCCTGGAGGACCGGATAGTAGAACAGGCCACCGTTGATGAACTCCTGCTCCGCGGCCTTCTCTTTGAACTGGGTCATCCGCGTCAGGTCCCCGTACGAGGCGACACAGCCCAGGATCCAGCATAGCTCCGTGTGCTCCGGGACGGCGGACTGGACATAGAGGACAGACCGCTCAGGGTCGATCCCGCACGCGACGAGGTCGAGGGCGAGCTCCCGCCGCGCCGTGCGGAGCTCGGCGGGCACCGTGTCCTCGTTGGTGAGAGCGTGGTAGTCGGCGATACAGTAGATACACTCGTTTCCCTGCTGGAGCTCGACCCAGCGCTCGATCGCCCCGAAGTAGTTCCCGATGTGGAGCTCCCCTGTTGGCTGGATGCCTGAGAAGATGCGCATGGATGATCGGCGGCAGTATAGGGAGCTTCGCGCCTGCCCACAAGAGACTCTCCTCGGCAACCAGCGGGACGGAGCCGAGTCGGGACTTGTTCGAGGAATGATCTGGTTGGACGACGGTACCCTGAAGCGCTGCTTGCCGCCCACCACCGACTTGCCCATGAGCAGGGCCGTCTCGTGCGGCGGCTGGTGGATCTCGCCTACGCCGGCACCCGGCAACGCCTGGTGCGGGTGCTCCTAGAACTCGGGGAGGAGCACGGGGCAGCGGAGGGAGGTGGGGTGCGGATCGATATTCCTCTTTCGCTTCGGGACCTGGCGGAGATGATCGGAGCAAGCCGACAAGCGACCTGCAAGGAACTCCAGCTGCTGCGTGCCAAGGGGTTGATCGAAGTTGTGTGGCCGAGGGTCTTCCTCTCGGACCTGGAGCACCTGCGCCAGCTCAGCTGACGAATGTCCTGCTCGCGGAAGAACTCTTGTTCCAGACTGCTCTTCGCCCTCTACATTCGCCTCGGCGAACGCCGTCGTTCGCCTAGACGAACGGAATCGTTCAGCCAGCTGATTCCCGCTGAGGAGCACACCGCCATACGCTAGTGCCAGCTGCAAGTAAGGGGGTGATCGGAATGGTGGCACTCAAGCTGAGAGTGACAACCCCTGAACGGCAAGATCCGGGGCAGCCCGTAGCCATGACCGGACACGGCCACGGGCACCATTGTCACGCCAGTCCAGACTGAGTTGTCTGGGATGCCCAGCCTGGGGCCTCAGTGCGCCGCCAAAGGACCCCAGGTTGGGCTCTGCACTGAAAGGGTGGGTGTCTGCCATGGGCATGACAGACTTTCGGACGATCTCTCTAGGCGAGGGTGCTTCTGTGGTGTTGGAGCCAGAGACCTTGCTTTGGGTGATTGCAGAGTCGAAGCAGCTCAAACAGGCTCACAGGCTGTTGAGCGATACCTATAGCGAGCTTCAAGATGATCTAAAGCAAGACACTGAGCGAATGAGGACCTCCCATCTCGTTGACATGATAGAGCTCCATCCGACAGCAGTATGCAATATGCGGTGTGCGTACTGCTACATACCGGAAGCGTACCGCAAGCGACCCTTGGTTATGAGCCGTGACGACGTTGATCGGGTTGTGCGTAAGGTACTCTCATGGGTAGAGGAGAAGGGAGGCATGAAGAGGATCATCTTTCATGGTGGTGAACCTCTCTTGGCCAGGGATTCAATCTTCCCGGTGATCGACAGGTACTGGCGTGATGTTGAGTTCGGGATTCAGACGAACGCCACGCTCCTGACTCAAGGGGATGCAGACTTCATCAAGGAGAGGAATGTTCATGTTAGTCTTTCGCTCGACGGTCACACAGCGGAAGTGAACGATAGGTGTCGTCAGTACTCCAATGGGGGCAGCACGTTTGATGATGTAGTGCGTAACATCAGCCTGTTCAGGGATTTCGAATGGAATGGCGTGATCGTTACGATCACCAGACACAATGTTGGCTATCTGGCCGAGATGCTGCGCTTTCTGTATGGAATGGGCATCCGGTCGGCTCTGTTTAACCCTGTTTCACCAGCGAATCCCGCAGCCGCTCTGCTCATGCCAAAGACCGAAGATCTCCTTGCAGGCTACAGAGGGTTGATCAATGAGCTAGTACGGCTCAATACTGTACCGGGAGCTCGCCGTTTCGTTGTCGATAACATCGAATCGCTTGTCGTTGCGCTCGTCACATCGAACATGCGGGTGCTCTACTGCCATATGACGCCTTGCGGCGCAGGAAGATTCATGTACGTCATTGACCCTGCAGGCTACGTCTACCCGTGTTCTGAGTTTGTGGGGCATGAGGAGTTCCGCTGTGGCAACATCTTCTCTGACCCTATGGCCGAAGTGCTCGATGCTCCTCCCTGTAAGCGGCTTCGCGCCAGGTATGTTGAACGAGTAAAAGGATGCATATCCTGCGAGTACCGGATGATCTGCGGGGCGAACTGCCCAGCTGCTGTTCAGAGTCTGTCAGGCAACCTGGACGGCAGATCGCCCTACTGCGAGTTCCTCAAGGGGAGCGTGAACTTGATCTTCCGAACATTCCTTGATCACGGCATCGAGAGTGCATTCTGCCTTGTGAGCACCAGATTCGAGGAGATGCTGCGAAAGAGTGCATTGCTTCTGGATGCGAGCCAAGGCGGTGCGAGGCAACCCCGTGCGTAGAGCCCTTGGGGATTATTCCCTCATCCTGCGCTCGAAGAATGTGCGCACTCTGGTTGTCTCCTCGTGCCTATTGTCCTTCATGCGTGGACCGCTGACATGGCTGTTCCCCATCCTCTTGCTGCGTGCTGGGGGCCCGCTGTTTCTAGGGGTAGCGTTCGCAGTCGCGAATGTTGATGACACAGTGATGTCGTTCGTCGGTGGCGCGATGGCTGACAGATGGGGAAGAAGACCGATCCTTCTCTTCTCTCGGCTGATGTACGTATGCGGGGCGTGTCTCCTGCTGGCCTCGATGTTCGTGGGGGGGGCCTTGAGCCGGGCTGCTCTTTTCATTGCAGTGTTGTTCGCTTACGGGATGAGTGGGATCTCTCCCGGCGCTTCTTCCGCCCTGCTTGTGGAGTCGGTAGAGCCCCGCCATGTGGGGCGAGCCTTTTCGTTGCTCAGCAGCTCTTCTCTGCTGTTCCGCAGTCTTGGATCAGCGGCCCTAGGCGTCATCTATCAACGGAGCGTGGTGGCGGGCGCCTTCATGCTCATCCTTTTCGCCCTGAGCAGCACGCTGCTGCTGTTCTGTGTGCGCGAGACGCTGCCTTCACAATCTGCTCGAGACGGAGAGCGGTTAGTCGGACACTTCGTGAACACGTTCCGCTCCGTCGGTCAGCTTGGCCTACTCGGTCTGGCTCCGCTGCTTCTTCTTGTTGTGGGGAACGGCCTTGGCCATGGAATTGGTGGCAACTACTTCGCGCCCCTGCTCGAGGAAGGTCACGGGGTTTCGCTAGCAGTTCTCGGCGGTGTCTTCTCAGCGATCCCCCTTCTCCAAGCTACCCTAGTGCTCCCCGCTGGGTGGTTGGTGGACAGACGCGGTCCCTTCCTTGCTCTGATAACTGGGAATGTGGTCGCCGGCGGGTGGGTAATGCTTGCGGGCGTGACAAAGTGCGCGGATCTTGCCGTTGCGGCAGTAGTAGTCTCGGGATCGCTAGGTGCGTTCCACGGGATAGGGTATGAGACAGCGGTGGCTAGGCTATCGAACGATCGTATGCGAGCCACTCTATTCGGAAGCCTGGAAACGTTGTGGAATGCGATGTTCATAGTAGGACCCCTTGCAGGGGGGGCATTGTATGGGTTTCGGTCAGAACTGACTTTCATCGCTGCCGGGGCGATCCTCATGTTGACTTTCTTGCCGACCCTGGCAATGAGATACCACGCTGGGCAGAGTGGACAATCACGCCGGGGCGGAGAGTCGCCTTGGTAGGCAACGAAGAAGCCCTGCGAGACACGGCGGTGGCGTATGACCCATCTTCTACAGTTCCCGGCGCTGTCAGGGGCTAGAACGCAGACGGGATCGCACCGCAGGGTGACGAGATGCCAGAACCTGGTGCCAGGGTATGTGCCGTAGGTCTTGGCATCGTCTGTTGTTCTCACTACTGTGGAGGTGGTAGGTGATCGAGGATGTTCATCCGCCAGAAGAAGGTTAGGCCGCACGTCTACCTCCAGCTCGTGGAGAACTGCTGGGAGGAGGGAGCTACCCGCCAGCGGACCGTGGCGAGCTTGGGGAGGTTGGATCGGTTGCAGGAGAGCGGGCAGCTTGAGGTCCTTCTGCGGTCGCTCGGGCGGTGTTTGCCAGCGTCGTGCACCGCCTGTTTGAGTCCGGGTCCGACCGTCAGGCGGTACGGTTCCTGCGGGACGTGGCCGTCCCGGATCGGACTCCCTGGCGCTCTACCACCTGTACCGGGCGATGCGGTTCCTGGGGGAGGGCAAAGACCGGATCGAGGAGAAGCTCTTCGCGAGGAACCGCGACTTGTTCACGGACCTCAGGATCGTGTTCTTTGACACGACGAGCCTCTACTTCCACGGGGAGGGGGGCGAGCTGGGAGCGCGGGGGCACTCTCGGGATCACCGGCCGGAGCTCAACCAGGTGGTGGTGGGAGCACTTCTGTCCGGTGACGGGCGCCCGATCAGCTGCGAGGTGTACCGGGGGAACCAGACGGATGTGCGGGCGCTCTTGCCGGTGGTGGACCGAGCGCGGGAGCGGTTCGCTCTCCAGGAGGTGTGCTTCGTCGCCGACCGGGGGATGGTGAGCGACGCCGTGATCCGGGGGCTGGAGGAACGAGGCCTCGGGTACATCCTCGGGATGCGCCTGCGGCGGGCCAAGGAGGTCCGGGACGTGGTGCTGTCCCATCCTGGGCGGTACCGGAGCGAAGAACCATGAGAGAACGGCTGCGTCGTGTTCTTGAGTTCTGGCGGGAACACGTGTTCCGGTACCGCGCGCTGTGGGGTCTCGCGTTCACGTTGCACCTCCTCTTCTTCGCGTTGAGCGGGATCCTTCCCTTCTTCTTTAAGCGGGTGATCGACGCCGTGACCGTCCTCGACCCGCGGCTGTTTGCCCTCTGGATCGCGGTGTTCCTGGGCACGGAGATCGCCCAGGTGGTCCTCCTCTACACTCGGGGCTACGCCACGCGGCGCCTCGAGCTCAAGGTGGAACAGGACGTGCAGCTGGCGATGTACCGTAGGTTCCACACTGCGCCCTACGAACAGGCGTTGAAGACGAAGGCCGGCGAGGCGCTGCAGAGGCTGACGAGCGACGTGCCGCGCGCCTCGCCCCTCATCGTGAAAAACGTGGCCGAGCTCGTCGGGCACATCGTGCTCGTGGTGATCGTGCTTTCCCTCATGTTCGCCATGGCCCCGCTGCTCGCGGCGATCGCTGTCGCGTTCGTCGCCGTGTACACGGTGGGGTTCCGCCTCTACGGGAAGCGAGCCCCCGCTCTCGCCATCCGGCGCCAGGAGGCCGAGGCGCGGTACGTCGCTACGGCCGAGGAGGGCTTGGGCGCCCTCTACTCGGTGCGCGTTCAGGCCGGCCTGCGCGGGGTGATGGACCGCTTCTCCCGGGCCCTCGGGGCCTACCTGCGGGAGGGGTTCGCCCTGTACAAGCTGACCCTCCTCTTTCAGGGCGGGTTCACAACCCTGATCACTGTCGGCTCGGAGGTGGCGGTGATACTCACCGGGGCCTGGCTCATCTTCCGCGGGGAGGCCACGGTGGGGACCCTGGTCGCCTTCAGCCAGTACATAAACTGGCTGTACGTGTTCGTGGGCTTCATGTCCGGGTTCGCCGCCGAGATCGAGCCGGCCCTCGTCTCGCTCGGGCGGGTGCAGGAGGTCCTCTCCTGGCCTGAACAATGGACGGTGGAAGAACCTCAGGTCCCGACGACGGTGCCCGATCATCCGTACGCGGTCGAGGTGCGGGACCTTGACTTCTCCGTGGGCGGGATGTCCGTCTTCCGCGGGCTCTCGCTTCGGGTGGAGCGGGGCCGGATGACGGCCGTCGTTGGGCGGAGCGGACTCGGGAAGAGTACCCTCCTCAACCTGATCCTCGGCCTGTACCCTGTTCCGCCGGAGAAGGTGTTTCTGTTCGGGCGGGACGTGACGGAGATCCCCCTCCCCGAGCGGGTGGGGATGGTAGCGGTGGTAGAGCAGGAGCCGAAGTTCGTGAGCGCGGGCGGGAGCCTGGCGGATGTCCTCGGAGCGCCGGAGGAGAGGATCCGCGAGGTGGCGCGGAAGCTGGGCCTGGACGACTTCGTTCAGGACCTTTTCGCCCGCGACCTCGCTTCGGCCAAGCTCTCCGAGCTCTCGGGAGGGGAGCGGAAGCGGCTCGGGGTCCTGCGGGGGTTCCTCCGGGAGGCCCCCCTGCTCCTCCTCGACGAGCCGACCGCGTTCCTCGACGAGCGCACCGCAGCTACGGTTCTCGACCACATCCGCACGAACTTCCCCGGGGTTACGGTAGTCGCGTTCTCCCACGACCCCCTGGTGTGCGACCGCTGCGACACCGTGATCGACCTCGAGCGCGGCGCGCCGCCGGGTTGATCCTCTTGGCTTTTGCGGGATGAGCGCGCGGAGGCTATAGTCGAAGCGGTTGATGGACGACTCGCTCGATGTCGTGGTCCTGGCGGCGGGCAAGGGGATGCGCATGCGTTCCCACCGCCCGAAGGTCCTCCATTCTCTCGCTGGCCTCCCCCTCCTCGAACACGTCCTCCGCACGGCGTTCTCCCTTTCCCCACAGCGGGTCGTGGTCGTGGTGGGCCACGGCGGCGACGCGGTGCGGGCCGCGTTCGCGGAGCGAGGGGTTATGTTTGTGGACCAAGGGGAGCCCCGCGGCACGGGCCACGCCGTCCTCGCGGCGCGGGAGGCGGTGGCCGCGGGCACGTTCCTCGTCCTCCCCGGCGATGTCCCGCTCGTCCCCCCGGAGGCCCTGCGCGCGCTCGTCCGGTTCCATCGGGAACGCAACGCCACGGTCTCCTTCCTCACGATGGAGCCCGCCGCGCCCGGCCCCTACGGCCGGGTGGTGCGGGGCGAAGATGGAAAACCGCTGCGGATCGTGGAGGCGGGGGATGCGACCCCAGAAGAACGGGCGGTTCGTGAGCTCAACTCCGGGATCTGGTGCCTGGAGAACGCCCCCGCGGTGTGGGAAGCGCTCGGGGGGCTCTCCACCGCCAATGTGAAGGGAGAGCTTTACCTCACCGACCTCGTAGCCCGTTTTGCCGAAGAGGGGACGGCCGCTGCCCTTCCCTGGCCGGACGCGGACGACCTCTTGGGGGTGAACGATCGGGCTGATCTTGCCCTGCTCGAACGCCTCGTCCGGGAGAGGATCCTCACGGCGTGGATGCGGGATGGGGTTACGGTGACGGACCCCTCTGCGGTCTATCCGTCCCTCGATGCGGCGGTGGGGGAGGACACGGTCCTCCACCCCGGCACCCACCTCCTCGGGCGCACCGTGATCGGACCGGGGTGCACCGTTGGTCCGAATGCTTACCTCATCGATTCCCGCGTCGGGGAGGAGGCGCAGGTGTGGTACTCCGTGGTTGAGGGGGCGGAGGTGGGGCCGGAGGCAAGGATCGGCCCCTATGCCCACCTCCGGCCGGGGTCGCGGATCGGGAGGGGGGCCAAGGTTGGGAACTTCGTCGAGGTCAAGGCAGCCACGCTTGGGGACGGGGTCAAGGCCGGGCACCTCGCGTACATCGGGGATGCCGAGGTCGGGGCGGGGGCGAACATCGGGGCCGGGGCCATCACCTGCAACTTCCAGCCCGGGCGCAGGGAGAAGTTCCGCACCGAGGTCGGCCCGCGGGCATTCATCGGCAGCAACGTATCCCTCGTCGCGCCGGTCCGGATCGGGGAGGGAGCGGTGGTGGGGGCGGGTTCAGTGATCACGCACGATGTCCCCCCCTACGCCCTCGCCCTCGGGCGGGCCCGCGAGGCCGTGACGCCGGGGTGGGCGCGCCCCGCCGAAGAGGGAGGCCATGCCTAGGAAGAAGGGAGTGGAAGATGTTCGGATCCTTTCCGGGAGGGCGAACCTGCCGCTCGCCCGCCGCATCGCGGAGATCCTCGGGGTCGAGCTGTGCGAGGCCGATGCCCCGGGCCAGGACGGCCCGAGCTACGCTCCGGGCCGGTTCCCCGATGGAGAGGTCAGCGTGCAGATCCGGCAGACGGTCCGGGGGAAGGATGTGTTCGTCGTCCAGCCGACCTCGCCCCCGGTGAACGACCACCTGATGGAGCTCCTCATCCTGGTGGACGCGCTGCGGCGGGCTTCCTGCCGCGAGATCTGTGCCGTGATCCCCTACCTCGGCTATGCTCGTCAGGACCGGAAGATGACGGGGAGGGTCCCGATCTCGGCCCGACTCGTGGCCGACCTCCTCGAGGTGGCGGGGGTGGACCGGGTGCTGACGATGGACCTCCATGCTGGACAAATCCAAGGTTTCTTCTCCGTGCCCCTCGATCACCTGCGGTCGGACCGGATGCTCGCCAAGTACATCTACGATCACCATCACGACTGGCTGAACAAGCTCACGGTCGCCTCCCCCGACCTCGGCGGGGTATGGCGGGCGCGGCGGATGGCGAAGCGGTTGGGGGAGCTTCAGGGCGATGGGGAGCTTCCTCTGGCCGTGGTCGTGATGCAGCGCGACGAAGAGGGGAAGGGCGTGGTGGTGAAGGACGTGATCGGGAAGGTACGGGGCCGCAACGTGCTCCTCGTGGACGATATCCTCGCCAGCGGGCGGACGCTCGTGACGGCGGCGGAGGAACTCACAAGGAGCGGGGCGAAGGAGGTGTTCGCCGCCTGCACCCACGGGGTGTTCGCCGGCGATGCGCTGCGGGTCCTCGACACGCCCCAGTTGCAGCGGGTGTTGGTGACCGATACCATTGCCCCCCGCGACGAGGTCCGCAGGGCCCCCCAGATTGAGATCGTTTCGGTGGCCGAGTTCTTCGCGGACGCGATTCGCCGCATTCACCGCCACGAGTCGATGACCGATCTCCTGGCGTACATCCCGATGTGAGTGGAGGAGGATCTGGATGCTGGTCAATGCGACACGACGGCCTCTTACCGTGAAGGCGGGGGCCCTCCGCCGGCAGGGGTTCGTCCCGGCCGTCCTGTACGGTGCCCATGTGGCTTCGCTTCACGTTTCGATCCCGGAGAAGGAGCTTCTGAACATGCTCGACCACGTGACCCGCTCCACGCCGGTCGAGGTGAAGGTGGATGGGAAGAAGACTTATCACGTCTTCCTCAAAGAGATCCAGGTCCATCCGATCACGGAGAAGTTCCTCCACCTCGACCTGTACGTCGCGGATCCGGAGCGACCCCTGGAGATGAACGTCCCGGTGCGGTTCATCGGCACGCCGCGCGGGATCAAGGACGGCGGGGTGTTCGAAGCAGTGCACAGCTACATCCCGGTCCAGGCCCTGCCGGCGAAGATGCCGCCCCGGATCGAGGTGGACGTGTCCGACCTCGGCATCGGGGATTCGATCCTCGTCAAGGACCTCCCGTGGCCGGAGGGCGTCGAGCCCCAGCTCCCCCCCGAGGACGCGGTCGTAACCGTGGCCGCGCGGCGAGCGCTCGAGGTGGAGGCCCCGGTGGCGGCGGAAGCGGCGGAGGCCGTCCCGGCTGAGGGCGCTGCGGTTGAAGAGGAGAAGCCGACGGGAGGCGAGCAACCCGCGGCTTGAGGGCCGTCGTCGGGCTGGGGAACGTCGGACCGGAGTACGCGGCCAGCCGCCACAACGTCGGGTTCTGGGTCGTGGAGCGCCTCCTCGCACGTGGTCGCTGGCGGGGCGAGACCCACCCGTGGGGGGAGGTTCATCGCAGCTCCTCAGGGTACCTGCTTCGTCCATTCACGTACATGAACCGGTCCGGGGAAGCCGTGCGCGAGCTTCTCGCCAGGTTTCCCCTCACTCCCCAGGACCTTCTCGTCGTCTACGACGAGGCCGATCTACCGGTGGGGGCCCTCCGGCTGCGGGCCCGGGGAGGGCCGGGGACGCACCGTGGGATGGAGTCCGTCCTCGCTGCCTTGGGGACGGACGATGTGCCCCGCCTCCGGGTGGGGATCGGCCGGCCGGCGGATGGAGGGGATTGGGTGGAGCACGTCCTCTCTCCCCCTCCCCCCGCCGAAGCGGATGCCCTCGCTCGCGCCGTGGACCTCGCCGGCGAGCTGGCCTGGGCCTTCCTCACCGGGGGGCTCGCCGCGGCCCTGGACCGCTTCTCCCGTGAGCGGGGAACGACGGACCGTATAATCTGACCGGAGGTCGCTGATGTACGAGAAGTTCTCCAAGGATTCCATGAAGCTCTTGGCTGCGTCCCAGGAAGAGGCGGGGGATTGGCGCCACCGCTACGTGGGGACAGAGCACCTGCTGCTGGCCGCAGCGCGTATGGAGGGATCGCGCGTGGCGCGGTTCCTCGATGCCAAGGGCCTTAACTACGAGCGGATCGCGCGGTTCGTTGAGCGGCAGAAGGGGAGGGGGAAGGTCCACGTGTCCCCCGACGAGCTCGAGCCCACCCAGCGCCTGCGGCGGGTGATGAAGCTCGCCTACGAGGAGGCGCGGCGGGACGGGGCGGAGACGATCGAGCCGGAGCACCTCGTGTTGGGGATCCTCCGCGAGGGGGAGTGCACGGCGGCGGAGATCCTGCGCTCCCAAGGGGTTGACCTCCGTGCCGCGCGGGAGTATTTCGCTCCCAGTCGGCGGGGCGGGGTGCGGGTTCGCACGAGCCATGCCCGCCTGCCCGGCGAGCTCGGCGAGTTCGGCCGGAACTTGGTCGAGGAGGCAGCGAGCGGCGCCCTCGATCCCGTCATCGGCCGGGAGCGGGAGCTGGAGCGGGTGGTGGAGATCCTGTGCCGGCGGAAGAAGAACAACCCGGCCCTCATCGGCGAGTCCGGCGTGGGGAAGACGGCAATCGTGGAGGGCCTCGCTCAGAAGATCGCCGCGGGGGACGTGCCGTCTGCTCTCGCCCAGAAGGAAATCATCGAGCTCGACATGGCGGGGATCGTCGCCGGCACGAAGTACCGCGGCGAGTTCGAGCAGCGGCTGAAGACGATCCTCAACCAGGTCATGAGCGTGGACAACATCATCCTGTTCATCGATGAGCTGCAGACCGTGGTCGGGGCCGGCGGGGCGGAGGGCGCGATCGACGCCTCGGCGATCCTCAAGCCTCCCCTCGCCTCGGGCGCCCTTCAGTGCATCGGCACGGCGACCCCCGACGACTACCGAAAGTCGATCGAGAAGGATCCCGCCCTCAAGCGGCGGTTCAAGACGGTGTACGTGGACGAGCCGTCCGTGGAGGACACGGTGAAGATCCTCCACGGGCTGCGGCACTGCTACGAGGAGCACCACGGGGTCCAGATCACCGACGATGCCCTGTGGCAGGCGGCGCGGCTGGCCGACCGCTACATCACCGACCAGTTCCTCCCCGACAAGGCGATCGATCTCATCGACGAGACCGCGGCCAAGGTGCGGCTGGCGGCGACCGAGCTCCCCCCCGAGGCGCGGGAGCTCCTCGAGGAGATCACGAAGCTCGAGGACGAGGAGGAGGCAGCGGTAGCGGATCAGAACTACGAACTTGCCGCGAGGATCCGCGACCAGCGGACGGCGAAGGTTGAGGAGCTAAAGAAATACGAGGAGGCCGGCCGGGAGCCCCTCGTCCCCGTGGTGGGAGGGGAGAAGATCGCGGCGACCGTGTCCGCGTGGACCGGGATCCCGATCCGCCACCTCCAGGAGGAGGACACGGCGCGGCTCGTGCACCTCGAGGAGAAGATCCATGAGCGGTACGTGGGCCAGGACGAGGCGGTGAAGTCCGTGGCTCGCGCCATCCGCCGTGCCTACGCCGGGGTCAAGGATCCCCGCCGCCCGATTGGATCGTTCCTCTTCCTCGGGCCGACCGGCGTTGGGAAGACGGAGCTGGCGCGGACCCTCGCTGGGTTCCTGTTCGGGGACGAGGATGCTCTGATCCGCATCGACATGTCGGAGTACGTGGAGAGGTTCGCCGTGTCCCGCCTTGTGGGCGCGCCTCCGGGGTACGTGGGGTACGAAGAGGCGGGCCAGCTCACCGAGGCGGTGCGCCGCCGTCCTTACTCTGTCGTCCTGTTCGACGAGATCGAAAAGGCCCACCGCGACGTGTTCAACATCCTCCTCCAGGTGATGGACGACGGGATCCTCACCGACTCCCAAGGGCGGAAGGTGGACTTCCGCAGCACGGTCCTCATCATGACCTCCAACGTGGGGAGCAAGTTGATCGTGGACCGGACAGGGGTCGGGTTCAGCACGGCGGACGTCGAGTCGGAGCAGGCGTACCGAGACATGAAGGCGCGGGTGATGGGCGAGGTGCGCAAGGAGTTTTCGCCCGAGTTCCTGAACCGGCTTGACGACGTGATCGTGTTCCACTCCCTCACCCGGGAACAGGTGAAGGAGATCGCTGACCTGTTCATCGACCGGTTGAGCCGACGGCTCAAGGAGGAACACGGGATCGAGCTCGTCCTGGGCGCTTCGGCGTGGGAGGTCATCACCGAGCGGGGTTACGACGAGAAGTACGGGGCCCGTCCGATGGGACGGGCGATCGAGCGCCTGCTCGAGGACCCGATCGCCGAACGGATCCTCACCAAGGAGTTCCCCCCGGGGTGCCGGGTCGTGGCCGAGGGTCAGGACGGGGAGATCGTGGTGCGGAAGGACTAGTGGCCTACCGCTGCCGGGAGTGCGGCTACCAGTCCCCAAAGTGGCTGGGCCGTTGTCCCCAGTGCGGGCGGTGGGAGTCGTTCGACGAGGTCGGCGCGCCGGCTGGGGGAGGGGGGAGCGGGGAGCCCCCGCGCTCCCTCTCGGAGGTCCCCGCCCTGTCCCCCGAGCGCCTCGCGACGGGGCTTCCGGAGGTGGATCGGGTCCTGGGGGGCCTCCTCCCGGGAACGGTGGTCCTGTTCGGGGGGGAGCCAGGGGTGGGGAAGTCCACCCTCCTCCTTCAGCTCGCCGCCCGGCTCGCGGCGCGGCACGGGAAGGTCCTCTACGTCTCCGGTGAGGAAGCCGTGGCCCAGGTCAAGCTGCGGGCAGAACGGCTGGGGATCTCCGAACCCTCCCTCTACCTCCAGTCCGAGCAGGAGCTACTCGCGATCGTGCGCGCGGTGGAGGAGATCGAGCCGACGGTGCTCGTGGTGGACTCGCTCCAGACCGTGCTCGCCCGGCCCGATGGCGGTGAGATTGGGAGCCTCACCCAGGTAAGGGAGGCCGCCGCCCACCTCGCGCGGTTGGCCAAGGGGCTGGGGATGGTCACGTTCCTCGTCTCCCACATCACGAAGGGGGGTGAGTTCGCCGGCCCGAAGACAGTCGAGCACCTCGTGGACGTGGCGCTGCAGCTCGAGGGGGTGCGGGAGGGGGACCTCCGCCTCCTCCGCTGCCTGAAGAACCGGTTCGGATCCACGGCCGAGGTCGCCGTCCTCCAGATGGACCCGACCGGGCTCAGTGAGGTCGCCAACCCTTCCCTCTTCTTCGTGTCCCAAGATCGCGCTCCCAAGCCGGGGGCGGCGATCGTCCCCGTGCTCGAGGGGTCGCGGACCCTGCTCGTCGAGATCCAGGCCCTCATCGCCCCGGGGAGCGGGTTCGGCCCGCCCCAGCGGCGCACCGCCGGGCTCGATGTCAACCGGACCTCCGTCCTCCTGGCCGTGATCGAGAAGTACCTCGGCGTCCACGTGCGGGCGATGGACGTGTACCTCGCCGTGGCGGGAGGGCTTGAGGTGCGGGAGCCAGCGGCCGACCTCGGGGTCTGTGCCGCGATCCTGGGGAGCCTGCGGGGCCGTGCCATTCCCCCTGACACCGTCGTCCTGGGCGAGGTCGGCCTGGCCGGGGAGATCCGTCCGGTGCGGAAGGGACCGGAGCGCCTCCAGGAGGTGGCGAAGCTCGGGTTCGCCCGGGCGGTGGCGCCGCCGGGGTCCCTCCCCAAGCGGCTACCCTTGACCGTGGTCCAGGCGCGTACGCTTCAGGAAGCGATGGAGGCGCTTGAACTGACCTGATATGGAGGGGAAGAAGGATCCGCGGCTGGAGTTCCTGCGGCTCACCGCGCCGGGGACGCCGTTGCGGGACGCGATCGATCGCATCCTGCAGCTCGGCCGGGGCGGGCTCCTCCTCGTCGCCAACCGGGAGGTCGCGGGGCCCCTCATCGCCGCCGGGTTCGAGCTCAATGCTCCGTTCACGCCCCAAGCGATCGTCGAGCTGGCGAAGATGGACCGCGCGGTGGTTGTGAATGAGGAACTGGAGACGATCCTCTATGCCAACGCCCACCTCGTGCCGAGCCCGACGATCCCGTCCCAGGAGACGGGGACCCGTCATCGGGTGGCGGAACAAGTGGCGCGGGAGATCGAGCGGCTCGTGATCGCCATCTCTGAGGATCGCCACCGGGTGACCCTGTTCCACGGCGAGTGGAGGTACGAGCTCCAGGACATCCAGACCTTGTTTGTCCGCGTCTCACAAGGGCTGCAGATCCTGGACCGGTACCGGCGGGAGCTGCGGGAGCTCCTCACGGCATTGGCCCCCCTGGAGTTCGAGCGCCGGGTGTTCCCGTCCCACGTGGCGGCGGTCCTCCAGCGCGCCCTGTACATGATGGAGCTGGAGCGCGATGTGGAGAGGACGCTCGTCGAGCTGGGGGTCCACCGGGAGCTCCCGGAGCGGCACCTCACGGTCCTCATGCGCGGGGTCCGCGAGGAGATGGAGCTCCTCGTGCGGGACTTCAAGTCCGACCCCCGCCCGGCGGAGGAGATCGTGGACGAGCTCCTCGCCCTGGCTCCGGAGGACGTGCTGCGGCCGGATGTGATCCTCCGTCCGTTGGGGATCACCACTGACCAGGAGCTGGAGGAACCGATCCCGTCGCGGGGGTACCGGCTTCTGTCCAAGGTCCCGCGCCTCCCGGTCTCCGTGATCGAGCGGCTGATCGAGGAGATCGGGACCGTGGACAAGGTGTACCGCGCCTCGCGACGGCAACTCGATCGGGTGAAGGGGATCGCTGAGGCCCGCGCCCGGGCGATCGAGTTCAGCCTGAGCCGGTTCAAAAACGGGTACACGGGGACGATGGACGGGTTCTAGTAACGGTTTGGGAGTATGACAGAACATATGAGAGGGATGACGATGGGGGAGATGGAGCGGATCGAGCGGGCCGCGCAAGCGCTCGCCAAGCTGGGGACGCCGGAGGTGGCGGTGATCCTCGGATCGGGCCTGTCCGGGGTGTTCCCTGTGGCGGGGGAGCGGGCGCTTTCGTTCACGAAGATCCCGGGGTTCCCCGCCCCATCCGTGCCCGGGCACGCCGGCGAGGTCGCGGTGGGGGAGGTATCCGGGCGAACCGTCCTCGTCCAGCGGGGAAGGGTCCATCCCTACGAGGGACATCCCCTGACCGACGTCGTCCTCCCCGTCCGCGCCTACGCCCGGCTGGGGGTGCGGGTCCTCGTCCTCACCAACGCCTCTGGGGGGATCGCCCACGGCCTCGAGGCGGGGGACCTCGTCCTCCTCTCCGACCACATCAACTTCCTCGGGGATAACCCCCTGCGCGGCCCGAACCTCGATCCGCTTGGCCCCCGCTTCCCCGACATGACGGAGGTCTACGACCCCGCGCTGCGCGAGGTGGCGCGGGACGTGGCGTGGGAGCTCGGGATCGGCCTCAAGGAGGGGGTGTACCTGGCGACCTTCGGCCCCTCCTACGAAACCCCGGCCGAGATCCGGGCGTTCCGGGCGCTCGGGGCAGACCTGGTGGGGATGTCCACCGTGCCCGAGGCGATCGCCGCCCGCCACGCTGGGCTGAAGGTGCTCGCGATCTCCTGCGTCACCAACCTCGCCGCCGGGGTGTCCCCTCAGCCTCTCTCCCACGACGAGGTCATCGCGACTTCCCGCCGCCGGGCAGCGGACCTGGGGCGACTCCTCACCTCCCTCATCCCCCGCCTGTAGCGGTTTGGCCGCCGCCCGTCCTCCAACCGGGATCGATGTAGAAGCGCAGGATCGGGCGGGGGGAGGAGGTCGCCCTCGTCCATGGGTTACTTCCTTGGCCCTGGCCAGTATAATCGGGGTGCGGGAGTCCCCGCGCTCGAAGCGTGGCGGACGGGAAGGGGGTGAGAGACGACCATACGTGCGGGACCTCATTCAAGTGACGAGTTGACCATTTGAAGGAGGAGACCATGAAACGGCTTACGGTTTTACTGCTGTGTGCGTTGGTGGTGGGGGGAGCGTGGGGGTGGGCCGAGGATTGGACGTTCACGATCCTCCACACGAACGATACCCATTCGCAGCTCGAGAACATGGCCCGCCAGGCGACGCTCGTCGAGGAGATCCGCGTTCAGGTGCCGGACGTCCTCTTCCTCCACGCCGGCGACGCGGTGATGGGCACGCTGTACTACACGGTGCACAAGGGAGCGGCCGAGGCGTGGGTCCTGGAGCAAATGGGGGTCACGGCGATGACGCTCGGGAACCACGAGTTCGACGGCGGGCCGGAGGGCCTGGCCCGGTTCGCGCAGGAGGTGAGCTTTCCCCTTCTCTGCGCCAACTTCGACTTCACGGGGGAGCCCCACCTCGCGGGGAAGATCCTCCCCTACGTGGTGGTGGAGGCCCCAGGCGGGAAGGTGGGGGTCCTCGGCCTGACCACGGAGGGCACGGCGTGGAGTTCGAGCCCGGGCCCCAACGTCGTGATCCGCGATCCGGTTGCCGCGGCGACGGCGGCGGTGACCGAGCTGACGGCGCTCGGGGTGAACGCGATCATCGCCCTCACCCACCTCGGCTGGGAGGAGGACCTCGAACTGGCCCAGTCGGTCACCGGGATCGACATCGTGGTCGGTGGCCACTCCCACACGTTCCCTGAGGGCTACCCGGTGGTGGTGGAACGGAAGCTCATCAACATCAACACCGCGACAGCGGAGGAGTTAGAAACGTTGCGCGGAATCGGGCCGGCGTTGGCCCAGCGCATCATCGCCTACCGCCAAGAGCATGGCCCATTCCAGGCGATCGAGGAGATCACGAACGTGAGCGGGATCGGGCCGGCCACGCTCGCCGGCATTCGCGATCGGATCTCGGTCGTGGATGCCACCGTGCCGGCCTTGGTCGTGCAGGCCGGGGAGAAGGCATCCCATCTCGGCCGGCTGGAGGTCACGTTCGATAGCGAGGGCGTCCTCGTGGCGTGGGGCGGGGAGCTCGTCCCGGTGGAGGAGCTGCCGATGGAGGAGACGATTGCGGCCCAGCTCGAGGTCTTCCGGGGCCCGATCGATGCGCTGAAGGCCGAGGTGATCGGGGAGACGACGACCGACCTCGACGGGGAGCGGGGCCACGTGCGGACGCAGGAAACGAATCTCGGGAACCTTGTTGCCGACGCAATGCTGTGGAAGGCGGCCCCGGCTGGGGCCCAGATCGCGATCTGCAACGGCGGGGGGATCCGGGCGTCCATCCCCGCGGGGAAGATCACCTTTGGCCAGGCCCTGGAGGTCCTCCCGTTCGGGAACTACCTCGTGGTCCTCTCCCTCACCGGTGAGCAAATCCTGGCGGCCCTCGAGAACGGGGTATCCCAGGTGGAGGGCGTCGCCGGCCGGTTCCCCCATGTGGCCGGGCTGCGGTTCACGTGGGACCCCGCGCAGCCCGCTGGGCAACGGATCGTGTCCGCGGAGGTCCTCACGGAAGATGGGTTCAAGCCGATCCGTAAGACGTCCACCTACAAGGTCGTCACGAACAACTTCCTCGCGAGCGGCGGAGATGGGTACGACGTGTTCCGGCAAGCCAAGGAAACCACGATCCTCGCGTTCGTGGAGGCGGAGGTGCTCGCCGAATACCTGCGGACTCACTCCCCGGTCAGCCCGGAGGTGGAGGGGAGGATCCTCGAGAAGAGGTAGGCGCAGGATCGGGGGTCGTCACGGGGCAGGGCAAAGCGCCCTGCCCTTCACTTGTCCGTTCGGGCGGTGCCATGGGGCGGGAGTTCCCCGGACCTCCCGTGGGGGGAGTAGAATCCCAGCTCATCACAGGGGGGACCATGACGACGGAGGAGATCCTGGCGCTTGCGCTCGCGATGGCGGGGCTCGATGAGGTCCCGGCGGACACGGCGATCTACTGCCCGGGCGAGGGGATCCGGCGCATCCTCGTCGGGATCGATCTCGAGGGGGCCGAGCTCATCCTGGCCAAGGAGCGGGGGTTCGACCTCGCCCTCGCCCATCACCCCGCGGGGGGAACGGCCGTCCTACGCATGGACGAGGTGTTCGCCCGCCACATCGGACTGATGGTAGAGGCAGGGGTTCCGGAGGCGGTCGCGAGGGCAGCGGTGGAGGAGAAGCGCTACGAGGATCGAATCACGGGCCAGATCCGCAACTACGATCGCCTCCCTGCCCTCGCCCGCCTCCTCGGGATCGCGTACATGAACATCCACACCCCGCTGGATGAGATCGGCCGGAGGCGGATGGCGGAGGCAGCGGCGGAGCTCGCCCCGCACGCCATCGTGGCTGACCTCATCGCCCATTTGTGCGCCCGGTTCGGCGAGTTCCGCCATGCCCTCACCGAGATCCAGTGCCTGGTCGGGGATGGTCGCAACCGGTTGGGGCACGTGGCGGTGGCCCACGGGGCGGGGACGAACGGGGGGTATCCCGTGGCCAAGGCCTACTTCGATCACGGCGTGGACACGGTGATCTACATCCACTGCCAGCCGGCGGTGGCGAAGCAGCTTGCCCGGGAGTATGGGAGCACGGGGAAGAACCTCCTCGTCACCGGGCACATCGCGAGCGACTCCCTCGGGATCAACCCGTTCCTCTCTGCTCTTGGGGAGCGGGGCCTGGAGGTTGTCCCCCTGGGGCTCGTTCCCCCCGGCGGTGGGTGATCCCCCGCCGTGCGACCGCCCTTCACGGGATGGGATCTCCTCCGGCGGCACCGCGATCTGCGGTTCCTCTTTCTCTCGAACACCCTCTGGAGCAGCGGGGCGATGCTCTACAGCTTCGTGTGGCCGAACTACGTGCGCGACCTCGGCGGGACGGAGCGGGAGATCGGGCTCCTCTCTTCGCTCATGTTCGCCACGGTCGCCGTGACCCTCCTCCCCGGGGGCTGGCTCGCTGACCGCGTCGAGCGGCGGGCGCTGATGGTCGTTACGTGGGGCCTCGCCGCGTTCGCCCCGCTCCTCTATGCGTTCGCCCGGAGCTGGCACAGTCTGATCCCGGGGGCGATCCTGTACAACATCTTCCTCGGCTGGCCGGCGATGGAGGCGTACATTGCCGATTCCGTGCCACCGGAGGCCCTGGCGCGGGCGTTTACCCTCACCGGAGCCGGGTTCTCCATGGGGGCGATCCTCTCCCCCCTTCTCGGGGGGTGGCTTCTCCCGATCATCGGGATGCGGGGCCTGTTCTTCATGGCGTTCGCGCTCTTCCTTCTCTCCACCGCCGTCCTCGCCCTCCTGGCCCCAAGCCATCCCCGTCCCCGCCCCGCCGGCCCGGCGGTCCCGCGCGGTCAGCGCCGCGAGATCGCTTGGTGGACGGCGCTCTCCATCGTTGCGGCGTTGGGGAGCGCGGCCCTTCGCCCGTTCCTCGCTCCCTACCTCGAGGACGCGGTCGGGTGGGCCCGGTCGTGGATCCTCGCCTCGAGCTCCCTCATCGCCGCGGGCGAGATCATCCTCGCGCCCGTGCTCGGCCGGATTTCGGATCGGGATGGCCGGCACGGCCTGGGCCGGGGGCTCCTCCTCACGGCGGGCGGGGCGTGCCTCCTCCTCGGCGGGCCGTGGGCAGTCGTTCCCGCTCTGCTCCTCCTCGGCGGGGACAGGGTGACGGGTTCCCTGTTCCGGTCAGCGATTGGGCGCTGGGGAGGGGCGCGGCGGGGGGTCGTGTTCGGTGGGACGCTCGTCCTGGTGAACGCAGCCCAGGCGGTGGGCCCTCTGGCCGGAGCCCGCCTCTACGCCCTCCGCCCGGACGGTCCCCTCCTCCTCGGGGCGGGCCTGTATGCCCTGGCGGGCATCGCGGTGGGGTTATGGCGCGGCCGAGGCGTGCCCGCTGCCGGGGGTACCCTCCGATGACCGGACCGTAGCCCACAGAAGAACGGGGCCGCCCGCGGCGGCCCCGTAGCCGTTCGGCACAGGCCGATCCCTACAGGCCGAGGGCCTCGAAGACGAGGGACCAGTCGAGCGCAGCCATGAACTTGTCCACCGTGTCCAGCCCGAACGAGCCGATGAGGGTCGTGAGGAGGTTCTCTATCCCCTCCGCCGGCGCAACCGTGAGCATCCCGGTGAGGACCTGCGGGCTCAGGCCGAGGCTGCCGAGGGTGTCGGCGAGGGACGTGTTGACCGTGAAGAACTGGGTGAGGAGCGAGGTGAACGCCTGGGGATCCGCGTCCCGCAGCGCGACAAGCCCGCCCGAGATGACCTTGATGAGGGCGGGCACGGTCGCGAAGTAGGGTTTGCCCGCCGGCTTATCCCCCACGAGCCACATCACGAGGGATGGCTCGGCCGTCGCCGGCTCCCAGCGCAGCTCGACGAACCCGTGCGGGGCGAGCTTGCCCTCGAACAAGAACTCCATCCCCTCATCCGTTCCCGTGACGTTCTCCAGGCCTCCGAACACCTCGACCTTCCCCACCAGCGTGACCGGCTCGTCGAAGGCGATGCGGAGCCCGGTGACGGCCTGGCCACTGGTATTGGCGAACCAGTGGATGGTCCGCGTCCCGACCGTGAACACCCGCATGTCGACCCCCTGCCCGATGGCAAGGCCCGCGAGGGCCAGGGTGAGCCCGAGGAAAAGCACACACTTCTTGGTAAACACCGGCACCACCTCCCGTCAAGATGAACAGGAATTCTAGGGACGCGACAGGTGCGTGCAACCCAGGTCAGACGACGGCCTCCCCTCTCCCGCGACGGAGATGCGCTCGATCTCACCGGCTGAAGGCTCTTCTTCGCTCCGCGGCTCCTCCACATCGGCTCGCCGGGAGGTCCACGGTCCCGCGCGATGGTGAGGGCCAGCGGACCGAAAGGAGGTCAGATGCCCCAAGGAGGGCACCATGGCAGGAAGGGGGTTGTCCTCGTGGCGATCGGGGCGGGGGGAGCCAGCCCTCGCCGCTCTGTACGCGCGTCCCCCGAGCTGACTGCCCGCGGGGGGCGTCCTTGGTCAAGGCACGGGCCACCCGTAGAATGGCCCAGGAGGAGCCGATGATGGACATTGTGGTGCCCGACCTAGGAGAGGTGGGGGAGGTCAAGCTCGTGCGGTGGCTGGTGGCGGCGGGGGAGGAGGTCGAGGCCGGGGAGGCGGTGGCCGAGGTGGAGGCGGAGAAGGCGGTGTTCGTGGTCGAGGCACCGGTGGCAGGGGTGTTCGACCGGATCATCGTCGGCCCCGGCGGGATCACCCGCCCCGGGGAGGCGATCGCCCGCCTGAGGGCCGGGTGACGGCCCTCTACGCTGACCTCGGTCGGATCCGGTACGGCCCAGCTTGGGCGATCCAGCGCCGCCTCCAGCGCCTGCGGGAGGAGGGACGGGTCTCCGACGTCATCCTCGTTCTCGAACACGAGCCGGTGATCACGATCGGCCGGGCGGGGCGCGGGGAGCACATCCTCGCCACCCGGGACGAGCTAGATCGGGCCGGGGTGGAGGTCGTCGCGATCGAGCGGGGGGGGGACGTCACGTACCATGGCCCAGGCCAGCTCGTCCTGTACCCGATCCTCGACCTGCGGGAGCGAGGGAAGGACCTCCACCTCTATGTGAGGGACCTCGAGGAGATCATGATCCGGGTCGCCCGTTCGGTTGGGGTGGAGGCGGTTCGCCGGACCGGGTTCCCCGGGGTGTGGCACGATCGGGGGAAGCTCGGCGCGGTGGGGATCCACGTCCGGAACTGGATTACAATGCACGGGCTCGCCCTCAACGTGGACCTTGCCCCGGATGGGTTCCGGTGGATCGTCCCGTGCGGGATCGCGGGGGCGCAGGCGGTGTCCCTGTCCGATATCGTCGGGCATCCGGTGCCGATGGGGGGGGCGCGGGACGCGGCGCGCACCGCGGTGGCGGACGTGCTGGGGGTCGAACTCGTCCCGGCTTTGGAGGAGGAGATCGCGGAGTGGAGGAGCGAAAGCCCGATTGGCTGAAGGTCACGGTTCCTACCGCCGCCGTGCCGGTCGCGCGCCGGGTGGGTGAGGTGCTGGACCAGCTCGGGATCCCCACCGTGTGCCGTTCGGCGCGGTGTCCGAACCTGCCGACGTGCTTTGGGGCGGGGACGGCGACGTTCATGATCCTGGGCGATGTGTGCACGCGCACCTGCCGGTTCTGTGCGGTGACCCACGGCCGGCCCGCGGCCCCGGATCCGGGTGAACCTGCTCGCCTCGCACAGGCGGTGGCCGCCCTGGGGCTGCGCTACGTCGTCCTCACCTCAGTGGACCGGGACGACCTCCCCGACGGAGGGGCGGGCCACTACGCGGACGTGATCCGCTACCTCCGGGGGGCTGTGCCGACTGCGGTCGTGGAGGCCCTGATCCCCGACTTCGCTGGCGAGCAGGAGGCGCTGGCGGCGCTGATCGACTCCCGCCCCCACGTCGTGGGGCACAACCTGGAGACGGTGCGGCGGCTGACCTCGCTCGTGCGCGACCGCCGCGCCGGGTACGACCTCTCCCTGTCCGTCCTCCGGACGGCGAAGGGCCTCGACCCGAACCTGGTGACGAAATCGACACTTCTCCTTGGGCTCGGGGAGAGGGAGGAGGAAGTCCAGGATGCGCTCGCTGACCTGCGTGGGGTGGGGGTGGACGTGGTTGTCCTCGGCCAATACCTGCGCCCGACGCCGCGCGAGCTCCCCGTGGCCCGGTACGTGCCCCCGGACGAGTTCCGGTGGTGGGAGGACCAGGCCCGATCGCTCGGGTTCGCGGCCGTCGTCGCGGCGCCGCTTGCCCGCACCTCGTTCCGGGCCGCGGAGGCCTACGCCGCCCTGCGATGAGGTTCCTCCTCGACCTCGAGTATCGCGACCCTCTTCTCAACCTCGCCCTCGACGAGGCGATCCTCGGCGCGGTGGCGCGGGAGGAGGTCCCTCCCACCCTCCGCGTGTGGCGCAACCCGCGATGCGTGGTCGTGGGCCGCGGCCAGAGGATCGAGGACGAGGCTGACCTTGAGGCGTGTGCTCGCCTGCGGATCCCGGTTCTCAAGCGGCCCTCCGGGGGAGGCGCGGTGTACCACCACGCGGGGAACCTCAACTTCTCCCTCACCCTCCCTCTCACGGCGCCCTGGACCTCGGTGCGGGAGTCGCAGGGCTACCTCACCGGGCTCCTCTCCTCCGCCCTCGAGGAGAGGTTGGGGATCGAGGCCGAACCGCGGGGGGGGGCGGTGTTCGTGGGGGAGGCCAAGGTCTCCGGGTCGGCCCAACTGCGGCGGAGGGCGCTCCTCCACCACGGGACGCTCCTCCTCTCCCCCGACACGGTCCCGATGGAGGCGCTCCTCCTCGCCCTGCGGGCGGGGTACGCGCCGCACGGCGTGCCCTCCCAGCCCGCTACGGGCGGTGACCTCTCCTCCCTCACCGGGCATAGGGTGACGATCGAGGAGGGGATCCGCCTGATCCTCAGTGCGTTCCGTCCGCTCGGGCGGGCGGGGCTCGCTGCGATCTCGCTCCGGGAGTGGGCCCTCGCCGATGCCCTCTCCTCGGCGCGGGGAGGCTCCTGAGCCGTGCTCGACCCCACCGATCTCGACACGATCCGGTGGCAGCTCGGCCGCCCGCCAGCCGGGGCCCTCGCCGTGGCCTGCCGCTGCCCGTACGGGCACCCCCAGGTGGTCCTCACCCACCCCCTCCACCGGCGGGGGGCGGAGTTCACCGTCTTTCCGACCCTGTTTTGGCTCTCGTGTCCGTTCCTCGTGACCGCGGTCGGGCGCCTGGAATCCGGGGGGGCCGTGAAGAGGTTCGAGGCCCGCCTCGCAACCGATCCGGACCTCGCGGCGCGGTACGCCGCCGCCCACGATGCCTACCGACGGGAACGCCTCTCCCTCCTCTCCCGGGAGGAGAGGGAGTTCCTATCGAGGGTTGGGGCGGGGGGGCGTTTGGAGACAGGGATCGCCGGGCTCGGGAGCCCCCATCGGGTGAAGTGCCTCCACGCCCACCTCGCCCACTTCCTCGCCCGCGGCGGGAACCCGATCGGGGAGGCGGTGGCGGCGGAACTGCCCGCGCTCGCCTGTCCTCCCCAGCGGGTGGAGTGCGTGGCGGGGGCCCACGGGGCGGGACCCTCGGGTTGCCATCCCTGAACTTCGTTCCCTATACTCCTCGTTGAAAGGAGGTATTCATGGAAGACTATCTTACGTTTCGGAAGATGCTCACCCCGGTGGCGATCCAGGTCATCTTCTGGATCGGTGCTCTGGCGTGCGTCGTATTGGGATTGGTGATGATCGTGACCGGCGCCTCGACCCACTACGGCGGCGGGGGGCAGGTGCTGTCGGGGGTCCTCACCCTCCTCCTCGGCCCGATCATGGTCCGGATCTCGTGTGAAGTACTGATCGTGGTGTTCCGCATTCTGGACACCCTGGTCGAGATCCGGGACAAGCTCCAGAGCTGAACTCGGAGGGCTCTCCCCGGTAAAGGAACGGGGCCGCCCGAGGCGGCCCCGTGATCTTGCTGCGTTTCTCTAGCTTCTACGGGTCTGCCGTGACCGAGGGCGGGTGGTTCACGTTCTGGACCAGGATCACGAGCGAGTCGCGGACCAGTTCCCCGCACGGGTCCACCACGCACAGGACGACGGTGACCTCCATCAGGTCACATCCCTCGACCTCCGGGGCGATGAACAGCGGGCACAGGGTGTCGGCGTTGGCGAGCGTGCCCGCGCTGGCCCACCAAGAGACGGCGAGCCTCTCCCCATCCGGATCCCCCGCCTTGCCGAGGATCATGATCTGCGCCTTCTCCGGCACCTGGAGGTCCGGACCGGCGTCGGCCCACGGTGCCTTGTTCAGGTTCCGCACGTGAACGCGCATCGTGTCCCTCGCCACTGCGCCGCAGGCATCGGTCACGGTGAGGGTGAGCTCGACGGTTTCCCCTTCGCAGTGGGAGACGAGCGGAGCGGTGTAGACCGGCTGCAGGGCGCGAGGGTTGTCGAGCGATCCGCGGCCGCAGGCGATCGTCCACAGGTAACTCAGGGCATCGTCGTCCGGATCGCACGCGGAGGCGAGGAGGTTCACCTTGCCGCCCTCGTCCACGGCGAGATCGGGGCCGGCGTCCACCGCCGGCGGGTGGTTCACGTTGAGCACGTGGAGGATGAGTTCGTCCTGGGCCTTCGCCCCACAGGCGTCCACGGCGACGAGGGTGACGACGACCTTCTCCCCGTCACAGGACTTGACCCACGGCGCGTGGTACGTCGTCTCGAACGCATGCGGATCGGAGAACATCCCCTTTGGAGCAGACCAGGTGATGGCGACCGCGTCCCCATCCGGGTCATCGACGTGCGCCTTGAGGACGATGCTCCCGCCCTCGACGACCGTTTTCACTTCCGCAGTTGTGGTGCACACCGGCGAAACGGGAGCCGCGGGGAGGCACTTGGCGGGCGTTGCTGGGGCGCACGGGGGCGGGGTGGGTGCGCACGGGGCGCAGGTTCCCTCGTCGTGGACGAAGTTCTTCCCCGGTCCGCCGTCGATCACGTTGCACCCTGGCCCGCCGAGGATGGTGTCGTTGCAGGGCCCGCCGAACAGCTTGTCGTTTCCGGCTTCGCCCTCGATCCGATCGTCCCCATCCTCCCCGTAGACGACGTCGTCGCCCGAGCCGCCGAACAGGAGGTCATTCCCCGGCCCGCCGACGATGAGGTCGTCCCCATCCCCACCTTGGACGAGGTCGTCCCCCGGTCCAGCGAGGAGGAGGTCGTTCCCGGAGAACCCGAACAGCTGGTCGTTTCCGCCGAGCCCCACGATAAGATCGTTCTCAGGCGTGCCGAACAGGACGTCGTCTCCATCCGTGCCCACGATGATCTTCGCCGGCGGGTTCTTCTCCAGGAAGCACAGGATGACGTTCCACATCGGGTCCGTGCACACCGGATACGGGAGATGCTCCACGAGGAGGGCCACGATCTGCGGATCCACCGTGTACGCGGCGAAGCAGTCCGGGATCGCGGGCGGGGTCGGCTCAACCGGGGACACCACCTCGCGGAACAGGGCCGGCAGGTCAGCTGGATCGTGGGCGACCACGAACTGGCCGCACCCCGCCGCGGCGAGGGCCCGCAGCGCGGCCTCGTCGGCCGAGGTCACGGCGAGGCCCACCACGTCCACCGTGTAGCCGAGCGCGCACATCCGCCGTGCCTCGGCGATCGGGTCCCCTCCACACGTTTCCCCCCCGTCCGTGAGGAGGACGATCCGCGCCGGCGCGGGCACCCGCGCTGCGATGAAGCGGAGCGACTCGGCAAGGGGGGTCTTCCCCATCGCTGTCAGGTTGGCGACCGTGGCCGTCAGAACCGACCGCTCTACCTCCCCATAGGCCCCGAATGCCGCGATGAGTTCGATATCGCGGCACGTAGCGGGTTCCTGCGCCTTTGGGATCCGATGCCCGAACACCGCGATCGCGAACTCTGCCTCCGCCGCGAGGTCGTTCACGGCCAGGGTCAAGGCCTCCTTGGCCCACGCGAACTTCGTCGTCCCGCCATCGAGGGCCAGGTTCATCGAGTCGGATGCATCGAGGATGAACGCTAGCCTCTGCGGGGCCGCCCCCGCCGTCAGGGCGAGGGCACACAACACCACGAACAACAGGGTCTTCCTCATCGTCGCCTCCCTTGGCTCATCTTCATGTGTCCACTGCCGACGCCCCACGGGGCACTCCTCCGCGGGACAGCCGGGAGGAGTATAGCGGGGAATTCGTTCCTGATCTGTAATAGAAGCTACATTTCACGCACGGACGTACTTCCGGCCCGCCAGCTCCTGGATGTGGCCGGCGAGGACGAGGTCGAGGAGGATCCGGGAGACCTGGGCGTGAGGGAGGCCAGTGCGGGCTACGATCTCCGATGGGTCGAGGGGCTCCTGGGAAAGGAGGTCGTAGACGAGCTGGCTCTCCGGGGGGAGGAGGGGAGAGGGGGGGAGGGGCAATGCCGGCATCCCGAGCTCAGACAGGACATCCTCGACCGTGAGGACGGGCTTTGCCCCCTCCTGGATGAGGCGGTTTGTGCCCCGTGAGGCGTCCGACGTGATCGGGCCTGGGACGGCGAGGACCTCCTTCCCCTGGGCGAGCGCGTAGTCCGCGGTGATGAGCGCCCCCGATCGTTCGGGCGCTTCCACCACGACTACGGCCCGGGCCAGCCCGGCGATGATCCGGTTCCGGCGAGGGAAGGTCCATTGGGCACCGCGTGTCTCCCACGGGAACTCGGACAGGACTGCGCCGCGCTTGGAGATCTCCGCGATGCGGCGCTCGCTCCCCGCCGGGTACGGGTTACCGAGCCCGGAGCCCAGCACGGCGATCGTGCGCCCGGCGGACAGGGCGCCGTCGTGGGCGGCGGTGTCGATCCCCGGGGCGAGCCCCGACACCACGGTCACCCCCCGGCCGGCCAGTTCCGCCCCCAGCTTTCTCGCCACGAGCCGGCCGTAGCTCGTACAGCGACGGGTGCCCACGATCGCCACGGCACACCCGTCGCGGGAGCCCTCCCAACGGCCGAGCATGTACAGGACCGGCGGGGAGGCGGGGATCCCCCGGAGGGGAGGCGGGTAGTCCGGGTCGTCGTGGGTGAGGATCCGCGCCCCAGCCCGCTCCGCCAGCGCGAGCTCCCGCTCCGGGTCCGCGGCCTGGCGTTCGGAGAGGACCTTGTCCCCCACCTCCTGCCGGAGGTCCGCGGGGAGCCCTTCCCCGAGGCAAAGCCACGCCTCGACCGGTCCCCCGCACCGCCGCAGGAGGAGGTCCCGCCGTCGCGGGGTCAGGGACGGGAGGAGGTTCAAACCCACCCACGCCAGCTTGCGGTCCATCACGGTGATGGTAGCCGCCCCCGCCCGGCGTGGGGTAGGATGGGCGTCAAGGAGGGCGGACATGGCACGGCATGTAGGGATCGTTGCTCTGGTGGTGGGGATCGTGGGCGCGGTGGGGGCTTCCCAGGGTGTGGTCGCGGGCAACTTCGACGAGCACGCCCTGGCGCGGGTGGGGGCGGAGACGTTCGCCGTGGCCCAGGGGCGGACGGTGGAGATCCGGTCGTGGGCGGACCCCAGCCGGGCCAGCCGGACTCTGCAAGGAGCGGAGGCGTTCGTCGTCTCCCTCGCTGCCTCCCCCGATGGCCGGCTGATCGCGGCGGGGGACAAGGACGGGCACATAATGGTGTGGGAGATCGCCTCGGGCAAGCTCCTCATGAAGGAGTACGCCCACCGGTTCTCGGTGTGGACGGTGGCGTTCTCGCCGGACGGGACGCTCCTCGCCTCGGGGGGGTTCGACAGCACGGTGCGCCTGTGGGACACGAGCTTGTGGATCGAGGTCGGGCTCCTCATCGAGCCCCGGCTTGTGAATGCGGAGTACAAGAACCGGGCCCACATGGGGTGGGTGCGGTGCGTGACCTTCTCCCCCGATAGCAGGACCCTCGCCACGAGCGGCTGTGACGGGTACGTGCGGGTCTGGGATGTGGATACGCTCCGGCTCAAACGGGATGCGATCCAGGCCGGGATCAACGTGTACTTCGTGGCCTTCTCTCCCGATGGGCAATTCCTCGGGTGCGTCACTAACCCTGGCGAGATCCGAATCTACCGCACCGACACGTGGGAAGAGGCGCTGCGGCTCCGCGCGGAGAGGGTGAGCGGCGGGAGAGCGAGTTCTGTGTACGTGATGGCCTTCTCCCCGGACGGGAAGAGGATCATCTGCGGCGGGTTCTCGAACAAGGTCGAGGTGTGGGACCTGGCGTCACGGGCGATGATCTCCGAGCACCCCGGCCACACGGACAGCATCTGGGGCCTCGTGGTGTTCCCCGATGGCGAGCGGGTGGTGACGACGTCGCGGGATAAAAGCATTTGGCTGTGGAGGATCGGGGGCTAGCTGCGCGGGGGGAGCGGGTGGTGGCCTGCCAAGTCTGCCCGCGGCTCGTCTCCTACCGGGCGGCGGTGGCCCACGCGAAGCGCCGTTCGTTTCGGGAGGAGGTCTACTGGGGTCGTCGGGTTCGGGGATCCTCGCGCGCGGCTTCTCATTGTGGGATTGGCCCCGCTCCCCACGGCGCGGGGGACTTCCTCATGGGCTCCCTCCACCGGGCCAGCCTCGCCCTGGGACGGATCGCGTTCGACGGGTGCGGACGCGCTCTGCGCGAGCTCGGGGCCGACGGACGCCTGCTCCCCTTCGCTCCCGGAGCGAGCTACGCGCCGGGCGCAGGGCTCCCGACCCTCGTTGCCTCCTCCCATCCTTTGCGGCAGAACACCCAGGCCGGCCGGCTCACCGTGGCGATGTTCGATCGAGCGCTGGCCCGTGCCCTGTCTCCTCCCGCGCCGCCTTGAGGAAGAGGATCCCGCCTGCGGCGAAGAGGGACCACAGCCCGAACCCCGGGCCCACCGGAAGCGACGCACCGGGGAGGGACGAAAGCCACCGCACCACGGCGAGGTAGGGACCGACGAGGACCCGTTCCGCCACGAATCCGAGCGGCAGAGGAACGGGGAGCGCGGCGAGGGAGAGGAGGA
Source organism: Candidatus Bipolaricaulis anaerobius (assembly GCF_900465355.1). Taxonomy (NCBI): domain Bacteria; phylum Candidatus Bipolaricaulota; class Bipolaricaulia (SeqCode); order Bipolaricaulales (SeqCode); family Candidatus Bipolaricaulaceae; genus Bipolaricaulis (SeqCode); species Bipolaricaulis sanaerobius (SeqCode). The sequence goes on from NZ_LS483254.1 coordinate 254,869, forward strand.
GGATCCCACCCCATAGGATCGCCCCCGTCCACGGGACGAGGACGAGGTTTGCGAGCACCCCGTACAGGGAGACGTAGCCGAACACGGTTCCAACGATCGGGACTGCCCCTGCTTGAGCACAAAGGGTCACCGCGGCGGTATCCGCGGCCCAGCGGACCAAGCGAGGGAGCTTTCCGCGCACCGCGGATTTTGTCCATCCGGGGAGGAACAAGAGGATCCCCGCCGTAGCGAGGAACGAGAGCTGGAAGCCCGCGTCGAACGCCGACCATGGCCACAGCGTGAGGACGACGATCGCCGCGAGCGCAAGCCCCTGCAGCGGGTCGAGCCACTTCCTCAGGACCCACCCCCGCTCCCAGAGGAGCCAAAACAGGCCGAGGACGGCGAACATGATCCCCGCCCGGATGAGGGAAACCCGCGCCCCGCCGACGAGGACGTAGAATCCAATTGCCGGAACGAGGAGGAGGTACCGCCAGCCAGGGCGGATCCGCAGGAGCCCAAGCAGCCACCACCCCCCCGCGGCGAGGATCCCCACGTGGAGCCCGGAGAGGGCGAGGACGTGGGCCACGCCTGCCATGCGAAACGCCTCCTCGTCCTCGTCGGGGAGCCGGCCCCGGGCACCGAGGAGGAGCGCGGCGAGGAGGTCCGCCGCCCGCGGGGAGAGGGCAGCGTCGAGTCGCGCGACGAGATCCTGCCGGACACGCGATGCCCACCGGGCGGGCCCTGGTCCGCCTGTGGTGAGGACCTCGAGTTCGGCTGCCCAGAACAGGCCATGAATCCCGCGCCGGGCGAGGCTCGTGCGCCACGCCTCCGGTTGCGGCGGCGCCCACTGCCCAACCAGCCTCACCCGATCCCCTGGGCCGACGCGAGGGGCCTGGGGTGCGTACGCGAGGAGCCGCACCGGGAGAGAATCCAGAGCGAGGGTGAACGACACGTTCTTCGCGCGGGGCTCGGGGATATCGAGGACGCGGCCCGTGATCTCTTTCAGATTCGGAAGCTGGAACTGAAGGTAGGGCGGGAGCGCCTCCGTGACCGGGAGGGCGAGGCCCACCGCGAACGCGGCGATCCACAGCGCCACCACCGACCGGCGCCACCCTGCGAGGAGGAGCACCGCTCCCGCCGCGGCCAAGGGAAGGGGCCCGGGGTGGAGGAGGTCACCGAAGGCAATCCCGAACCCGAGGGCTACCCCAAGCCCAGGAAGGAGAGCCCGTCCCATTGGCCATCGCCTCCGTGGGGAGTATAATCAAACTGCTTGGGGGTGACCGGTCTCGACGGGAACACCGAGGCCAGGCGGCAGGCGGAGGTCCGTCTCCTCCTAAATCCGACGGAACGGCAAACAAACGCCGACTATGCAACTGTTCCTGCTTACGCCCTGAACTAGGCGTAGGCCGTCCGCGGCGCCCCCGCCCGTGGGGTGCCGTTAGGGCGTCGACAAGACGGGCTGGTCCAGGTGGCTGGCCTTGGGCGACCTGGATGAAACCGAACGAGGCTGAGGGCCGAACGATCCCGCCCGTGGGAGCGTGACGCCCGAGATGAAAAACGCGGGCTAAGCTTGTAGAAGCCGAAGCCGAGGGGTTTTCGGACGGGGGTTCGACTCCCCCCACCTCCACCAGGCGGCGTAGCCAAGCGGCAAAGGCGAGGGACTGCAAATCCCTTATTCCCCGGTTCAAATCCGGGCGCCGCCTCCAGAAGGGCGGAGGACGGGTGGTTAGCTCAGCTCGGTAGAGCACGCGCTTGACGTGCGCGGGGTCGCAGGTTCAACTCCTGCACCACCCACCACCTGACGGCGCCTCGCCTCCGGCCGCGAACTGGGTATACTTATGCCGTGAGTTCGCGCCCTTCTGCTCAAGGCCCAATCCCACCGCATGCCTCACCTCCCAGCCTAAGCAGGAGGGCGCTGCTCATTTCTTGACGGGGAACGGAAGGGGTGGAACGTCATGACCATGGCTCAGCCGCGGTGCCTCGTGGCGGGGGTCGCGTGAGGATCGCCGTGGGCCAGTTCAACCCCACCGTGGGCGACTTCCCTGGGAACCGGGAGCGGATCCTGCGGCAGGTCGCCCAAGCGCGGCAGCAGGGCGCAGACCTCGCCATCTTCCCGGAACACGCCCTCCTCGGCTACCCGCCACGGGATCTCCTCCATCGCCCGGGGTTCCTCGATGCGGCGGACCGGGAGTTCGCTGCGATCGTGGAGGCGAGCCGCGACATCGCCATCGTGATTGGCCACATCGCCCGCGCTGGGACGCGGCCCGCCACCAAGGCCGACCCATCGGCGGCCGCGTTCGGGGGCGATCTCCTCCTCCACAACGCCGCGTTCCTCCTCGCCGACGGCAACGTCGTCGGGCACCAGGCGAAGCATGAGCTTCCCTCGTTCGATGTGTTCGAGGAGGAGCGGTACTTCACCCGTGGCACGGAGATCGTCGTGCTCGAATGGCAGGGCCTGCGCCTCGGGCTGTCGGTGTGCGAGGACTTCTGGCACGAGGGAGGGGTGCTCGCCGCCCAAGCGGGAGCGGGGGTGGATCTCCTCATCAACGTGTCGGCCTCCCCCTACTTCCGCGGCAAGCCCCTCCTCCGCTACGCCCTCGCCCGGGGATGGGCGGAACGGGCCGCTGTCCCGTTCGCCTACGCGAACCTGGTGGGGGGACAGGACGAGCTCGTGTTCGATGGCGGATCGTTCGCACTTCGGCCCGACGGGGCGTTCCTCCTCTCCGCCCCGCGGTTCGCTGAGGGGTTGTACCTGTTTGACACCGCTGCTCCTCCGGTAGCGCCCCCCCGCCCGGACGGGATGGACTGTGTGCGCGAGGCGTTGGTGGTGGGCATCCGGGACTACATTGAGAAGAACGGGATCCGGGGCGTCGTGGTCGGGATCTCGGGCGGGGTGGACTCGGCGGTCGTGGCGGCGCTTGCCTGCCAGGCGCTGGGGCCAGAACGGGTCGTGGGGACGTTCTTCCCGAGCCCGTACACCGCAGCCGAATCCGCACAGGAAGCGCGCTACCTTGCGAGGACCCTCGGGATCCGCTGGGTGGAGATCCCCATCGAGCCGATCGTGGCCTCCTTCAGCGAAGCCCTCTCCTCGCACATCCCCGTGGTCGGCCTAACCGCCGAAAACCTGCAGGCGAGGGTGCGGGGGGTCCTGTGGATGGCGCTCGCCAACGCGATGGGCTACGTTGTCCTCTCCTGCGGGAACAAATCAGAGATCGCCACCGGGTACAACACGCTCTATGGGGACACGGTGGGGGCGCTGGCCCCGATCGGGGACCTCGTCAAGGCCGAGGTGTACGAACTCGCCCACCTCATCAACGCGCAGGCCCCGTGCCTCCTCATCCCGGAGGGGACCCTCTCCCGCCCCCCCTCCGCCGAGCTGCGCCCGAACCAGCGGGACGACGAGGACCTGCCTCCCTACGACGTGCTGGATCCGATCGTGCGCGCGCTCGTTGTGGAGAACCGGTCTTGGGATGAGCTCACCCGTTCGTTCGACGAAGGCATCGCTCGGGACGTCGCCCGCCGCCTCCGCGCCTCGGAACACAAGCGGCGACAGTTCCCCCTCGTCCTCAAGGTGTCACCGAAGGCGTTCGGGATGGGCCGCCGGTTCCCCATCACCCACCGCTTTGCGGGGTGAGCCGCTGCCCTACGGGATCTCGGGCCGGCGGGAGCGGCGCAGGAACGTGGGGATGTCGTAATCGTCGCGGATCCCCTCCCGCTCCAGCCGCTCGAGGACGATCTCCTCGTTGGCCTCCATGATCTCCCCGCCCTGACCAGCGGGGAACCCGGTCGCGATCACGGTCACCTTCGCCTTCTGCATCCCCTCCCGGATCGCGGCCCCGAAGATGAGGTCAGCTTTGTCGGACAACGCCTCTTGGATCGCGCTCGCGGCCGCGGTGACCTCCTCCAGGGTGAGGTCCTCCCCGCCGGTGATGTTGAGGATCGCCTTCTTCGCGCCCTTGACGCTGAAGTCAAGGAGGGGAGAGGAGATGGACTTGCGGGCCGCCTCGCGCGTCTTGTTCTCGCCGTCGGCCTCGCCGATCCCCATCAGGGCCGTCCCTGCCCCCTTGAGCACGGCCTCCACATCCGCGAAGTCGAGGTTGATGAGCCCGGGGACGGTGATGAGCTCGGTGACGCCCTGGACACCCTGGCGGAGGATCTCGTCCACCAGCTCGAACGCCCGGGTGAGGGGCATCTCGTGGGGGGCGACCTTGAGGAGGCGGTCGTTGGAGATGGTGATGATCGCGTCCACGTTCTTCGCCAGCTGCTGCACGCCCCGCTCCGCGCGCTGGGAGCGGGCCAAGCCCTCGAACGAGAACGGCCGGGTGACGATCCCCACCGTGAGGATGCCCATCTCCTTGGCGATCTCGGCTACGACCGGCGCCCCTCCCGTCCCCGTCCCGCCGCCCATCCCTGCGGTGATGAACACCATGTCCAGCCCCTCAAGCAGGTCCGCGATCTCGTCCCGCGATTCCTCGGCCGCCTCGCGCCCGACCTCGGGATCGCCCCCTGCCCCGAGCCCACCCGTGCGCTTGGTCCCGAGCTGCAACCGGCGGTGGGCCTCCACGATCTCCAGTACCTGGGCGTCGGTGTTCATCACCACGAGCTCGACGCCCACCATCCCAGCCTGGGCCATGCGGCTCACGGCGTTCCCGCCGCCGCCGCCGACCCCCACGACCATGATCTTGGCTGGGCTCTCCCCCATCACGCTCACCCCCGGAGGAAGCTGCGGAACCACCCGAACAGCTTGCCCAGCATCCCTTTCGACCCCCGCGTGCGCTTCGTGGGCACGAAGTCCCGGGTCTCCACCGCGTACTTGAGGAGCCCGATCCCGGTGGCGTAGATGGGGGACTCGACGATGTCCCGCAGCCCGTGGATTCCCTGGGGGAGGCTTCCCACACGGGCGGGGAGCCCATAGCGCTTCTCGATGTACTCCGCGATCCCGGAGAGGAGCGCTGTACCGCCGGTGATCACCACGCCCGCCGGGATGAGGTCCCGGTAGCCGGCGTCCTCCACCTCCTGCATCGCGAGGTCGAGGATCTCCTCCACTCGGGGCTCGATGACCTTGGCGAGCTTCTTTCGCGACACCTGTTTTGTGCTCTCCCCTCCGATCGTGGCCACTTCAATCTTTTCGTCATCGCCCACCGAGTCAACGAGGCAAGTTCCGTACTGTTTTTTGATTCGCTCCGCCTCTTCGATCGGGGTCTGGAGGCCCACGGTGATGTCGTTCGTGATATGTTCGCCGGCGATGGGGATCGTCTTCGAAAACCAGATATCCCCGCCGCGAAACACGGAGATGTCGGTCGTTCCCCCGCCCGAATCGAGGAGGACAACGCCCAGCTCCTTCTCCGCTGAGGAGAGGACCGCCATCGCCGAGGCGAGGGGCTCGAGCACGATCTGGGAGATCCCGATCCCCACCGCTTCCACGCACCGCACGAGGTTGTGGACCGCGGTCACCGATCCGAGCACGATGTGCACGTCCACCTCGAGGCGGGTCCCGGTCATCCCTACCGGGTCGGTGATCCCTTCCTGGCCGTCCACGATGTACTGCCGGGGGATGACGTGGATGAGTTCCACATCCGGGGAGAGGGGCATCGTCCGTGCGGCCTCCACCACCCGCCGTACGTCCTCGGCGGTGATGATCCGGTCCGGCCGCGTGATGGATACGGTCGCGGAGTTGTTGAGGGAGCGGATGTGCTTCCCCGCGATGCCGACGTAGGCATTCTGGACCCGCACATCGGCCATGTTCTCCGCTTCTTCCACCGCTTTGCGGATCGACTGCACGGTGCGGCCGATGTCGACCACGACCCCCTTTTCCAGGCCCCGCGACGGCGATGTCCCCAGACCGATGACCTCGATGTACTCGTCGACCACGTTGGCCACCAGACAGGCCACCTTGGTCGTCCCGACATCCAACCCCACCATCAGCCGCTCCCGACTCATCGAACCACCACCTTCATCTCGTTCGCTTCAGGATCACCTCGTCGCTCACGCGGAAATCCACCGTGGCGCACTCGGCAAGCAGCCCTCGCTTCCATAGTTCCTCCAGGATAGCAAGTCGGTCCCCCAGTTGGCCAATCTCGCCCAAGAAGAGGGTCGGGGACCGGTCCCCCTTGGCGATAACATTGGTGGGGTCAGAGATATCGAACATCGGGAACCTCTCGCGCACCGTGGGATCCAGTCGCGCCACGGCCCAAGCGGCCTGCACCGCCTCCGGGGACACCCGCGCGCCATCCCGGCGGGCCCCGACCACCACGGGTGTCGTGCCGGGCTCGAGGATCACCCCCTCGGCATCCACCCACACCGTCGCCCCCCCTTGCAGCTGTACCTGCACCGCCGGTTCCCTCTCTTTGATCTCCACTTCCACCCGCTTCCCAAGCGGGCGCACCCGGATCGTCACATCCAAAACCCGGGGGTCGCGCTGAATCCAGTCCGCGATTCCCCTCGTTTGTAATCGAAGTACATTAGCACCGAGCAGAATACCTGTCAACTGTTCGGCGGCGACGTAACGCGTGGAAGAGACCCACACTTCCCCCACCCGCCACCAGCCGCCCCAGCGCAGGGCCACGCAAATGGCGATGAGGAAAGAACAAACGATGCACCCGACCCGGGCGGCGCGGATCACTCCCCCACGACCTCAAGCTCCAGCTTGAGCCAGACCCCGAACTCGCTTACGACGGTGTCCTGCACACGATCCACGAGCTCCAGGACGTCGGAGGCGCGGGCGTGGCCAAGGTTACAGATGAAGTTGGCGTGATGTTCCGAGACCACGGCATCCCCGATGCGCGCGCCCTTGAGGCCACACTGGTCGATCAGCCAGCCCGCGGACCTCCCGTCGGGCGGGTTTCGGAACACGCACCCCGCCGATGGGAGCCCCAGCGGTTGGCTCTTGGCCCGCTCCCGGAGGAACGGGGCCAGGTCCTGGCAAGGCTGGAGGCGCAGCCCGACCGCGAGCACGGGGAGGCGCAGCCGGCGGAACAGGGAGTCCCGGTAGGTGAAGCCGCACTCCGCGGGGGAGAAGGTGTGGACGCGCCCGGTGGGGAGGAGGGCCTGGACCCACACCACCTGTTCTGCGATGGAGCCGTGCCTCGTCCCAGCGTTCATCGCCACCGCCCCCCCTACCGTGCCCGGGATCCCGGCGAGGGCCCACGCCCCGCGGCGGGCGACCCGGGCGAGCGGCACCCCGGCTCCCACCCGGAGGAATTCCCCTTCCTCATGCCAGGAGCGCAACCCGGCGGTGGAGAGGACGAGGCCGGGGAACCCCCGATCGGGGATGAGGAGCTTGGACCCACCGCCCAGCATCCGCCACGGGAACCCATGGCTGCGGGCTCGCACCACGGCCTCCGCCAGCGCGTCCTCGGTGGGCGGCTCGTACAATGCGAACGCCCTCCCACCGATCCGGAACGTGGTGTGGGGGGCGAGAAGTTCCTCGGCCCTCAGCCCTCCGGGGAGGTCCCTTAGGATCCGTAGGAGAGCCCGTGCGCCATCTCCCGCGCCAGCTTCCATATGTCTCCCGCGCCGAAACAGGCCACCACGTCCCCCGGCTGGATCGCCTCCGCTGCCGTATCCAACGCCGCGTCGAGGCTGTCCCGATAGACAGCGTTCCCCCCTGCGCCGCAGATCGCCTCTGCCACGTCGCGCCCGCTCACGCCGGGGATCGGCCGCTCGAACGCTGGATAGATCCGGGACACCACCACCTGGTCCGCCCGCGCGAGCACCGTCCCGAACGCGCCGGCGAGGGCCTGGGTTCGGGAGTAGCGATGAGGCTGGAAAATGGCGACGATCCGCCGGTCCGGCCACCCCAAGCGGAGCGCGGCGAGCCCGGCCGCGACCTCGGTTGGGTGATGGGCATAGTCGTCCACGACCAGGTAGCCGTTCTCCTCGAGGACCTCCAGCCTGCGGCGCGGCCGGGCGGCCGTGGGGAGCGAGAGCACGAGGTCGCGGAGGGGGATGTCGAGGAGGACGCCGGCCGCGAGAGCGCCGAGCGCATTGAGCACGTTATGCGGGCCCGGGCCGGGGACCTCGACCTCCCCTGCCTTGTCCCCCCGCAGGAGGAGCTCGAAGTTCGATCGCTCCCGGTGGTACTCCACGCCCACCGCCCGCAGGTCTGCGTGAGGCGAGAGCCCGTACGTGAGCGGCCTGTGCTGCGACCGAGCGGCGTCGAGGGCGATTGGATCGTCGGCGCACACCGCGACACGATCGGCGCGGGCGACGAACCGCGCGAACGCCTGCCTCAGCCCCGCGAACCCGCCGTAGGTCCCGATGTGGTCCGTGTCCACTGAGGTGAGGACCGCCACCCGGGGGGTGAGGCCGACGAACCGCCCGTCGGACTCGTCCACCTCGGCCACGAACGGTTTCCCCCGGCCCAGGACCGCGGACGGAGCAGCGGGCACTTCGCCTCCGACGTAGTAGCCCCCCTCCCCGGTGACGTTCGTCACGAGGTGGGCGGTCCAGGCGGCGGTGGTGGTCTTCCCGTGGGTGCCGACCACCGCGACGAGATCCCTCCCCCGGATGATCGTCCCGAGCGCGGGCAATCGGGGCCAGCACGGGATCCCGCGCGCCGCGCGGATCTCCGGGTTGGCGGGCGAGATCGCGGACGAGTACACGATGGCGTCCACCCGGTCCGGCACCTGCTCCGCGCGGTGCCCGACGTGAACCTCGGCCCACGCCCGGAGGGCCATCGCGCGGGCCGAATCCCGGATGTCGGACCCGGAGATCGTGGCCCCCCCTTCCCGGAGGAGGTGGGCCAGCGCTGCCATCCCCTCGCCCCCGATCCCGATCAGGTGAACCCGTCCTGCGAAGCCGTTCATATTCGTATGCCCTCCACGAGTGAGATGATCGCCTCCGCCGCCCGGCGGGCCGCCTCCGGCCGGGCGGTCGCCCGCGCTGCCGCGGCCATGTCGCGAAGCCTGCGCTCGTCCCTCCACAGCGTGCTCACGAGCTCCCCCAGCTCACACCGGGCTCGTTCCTCGGGCACCACAACGCACCCCCCGGCCGCCGCCATCGCCTGCGCGTTGTCGTGCTGGTGGTGTCCGGCGGCCCCGTTCCACGGCACGAACACCGTTGGCCGACCCGCGGCCGCCACCTCCGCCACCGTCGTGGCCCCCGCCCGTGCCACGACGAGGCGTGCCTGGGCCAGGGCATCGGAGAACGGGTCCGCGTACGGCACCACCTCCGCCGCCACCCCTGCCCGGGCGAGCGCAGCGGTGGCGTCCTCAACCGGGACCGCCTGCCCGGTGACGAGGCGCAGCCGCAGGCCGGGGGTCCGCGCCAGCTCCGGGGCGGCCCGGAGCATCGCCTCGACCAAGTTCCGCGACCCAAGCGACCCTCCCACCACGAGGAGCTCGTCCCCGAGCTGGGAGGGGACCGCCGCCACCTCCCTCCGCACCGGGTTCCCGGTCACGAGCGCCCGCGCGGTCCGGGGGACCCCGTGGGTCGTCGGGAAGGAGAGGAGCACCCGGTCCGCCAGCCGAGCCAGGGTCCGATTGGCAAGGCCCATCCGCGCGTTCTGTTCATGGATCACGGTTGGAACGCGGAGGAGCCACGCCGCCACCACGGGGGAGAACGCGGCGTGGCCCCCGGTTCCAAACACGACGTCGGGCTGGAACTGGCGCACGAGGACGAGCGCGCGGAGGAGGTTCCCCGCTGCGCCCACGGCGGAGCGAGGCCACGTCCACGGCCGGCGGCGGTCCACCCCGCGTGAGGGGAGGGCGTAGAACTCGATCCAGGGGTGCCGCCGCACCACCCTCCCTTCGAGCCGAGCAGGGTCGCCGATCCACCCCACCCGGGAGAGCGCGCCCTGGGCGCGTAGCTCCTCGACCACGGCCAACGCTGGGTACACGTGGCCCCCCGTGCCCCCTGCAGCCACGAGGATCCTCATCCCTTCCCCCCCGGCACAAGCACCCCTACGGTAGAGTGCCGGCCCGCGCGGGCCACGCCGAGGATCAGCCCGCCCAAGATCAGGCTCACCATGAGCGATGACCCGCCATAGCTGAGGAACGGCAGCGTCAGCCCCTTCACCGGCATCACCCCTACTGCCACCGCCAGGTTGAACAGGGCCTGGAACCCGAGGAGGAACGATGCCCCCCATGCGTAGAGGGCCCCCAGCCGGTCCGGGGCCTGGCGGGCCGCGCGAAACCCGAGGACGACGAGGGCTCCCAGGAGGCCAATCACGCACAGCGCGCCCACGAGCCCTGTCTCTTCAGCTACGATGGCGAACAGGAAGTCGTTGTGCGCTGCCGGAAGGTAGAACAGCTTCGCCCGGGACGCCCCGAGCCCCCGGCCGAACAGGCCGCCCGAGCCGACCGCGACGAGCGATTGGAACGTCTGGTAGCCGTACGTGTCCCGGTACGCCTCGGGGTGGAGGAACGCCACCAGGCGCTCCACCCGGTACCGAGCGAGGAACAAGACCACGCCCGCCACGGGCAGCCCGCCGAGGAGGGTGAGGAGCAGGTGGCGCAGGGGGACGCCCCCCACCCAGAGGAGGAACCCCACCGTGACCACGTACAGGAGGAGCATCCCCGAGTCGGGCTGGAGGAGGAGGACCAGTCCGAACAGTCCCAGGATAAAGAGGTACGGGAGGACCCCTTCCCGGTAGTTCTTCACGCGATCCCCACGCCGGACGAGGGATCCCGCCACATACAGGATGAGCGCGACCTTGCCCACCTCGGAGGGCTGGAACTGGAATGGGCCGAGCCGTAGCCAGCGCGCTCCGTCGGCGAGGGGTGGGATGAGGGTGAGGACGAGGAGGACGAACACCCCCCCGATCAGGAGATCATCCACCTTCTCCCACACGTGGTAATCGAGCCGCCACAGCACGACCAGGCCCACCAGCCCGAGCACCCCCCCCACGATCTGGCGCTTGAGGAGCGCCCAGGGGTCCCCGGTCAGGCGGACGGAGAGGGGGAGGCTCGCCGAGGACACGAACAGGAACCCGGCCAGGAGCAAGAAAGAAAGGACGACGGCGATCCTGCCCTCGAGGCTCCCCATGGCGAACGTAGTATGGCGCACATGTCCCCTCCCCCGAAGGACCGCGGGGGCCGCTCCCCCGGCTATCGTTCCGGGGACGAGGTGTTGGCTGTCCCTCCCTCAGGGGACAGACCGGCCGCGGGCCGAGCGAGGGCAGAGAAGGCGCGCTGGAAAGCGTCCCCCCGTTGAGCGTAATTCGTGAACTGATCGAAGCTTGAGCAGGCCGGGGACAGGAGCACGGTGTCCCCGGGCCGGGCGGCGCGGTACGCCCGGCGCAGCGCGTCGGTCGGGTCGTCGGCCATCTCGTAGGGGATCGCCGCCGGTGCGAGGAGGGCGGCGAAATAGGCCTGCGACTCCCCGATGAGGACACAGGACCGCACCTTGTCCCGCAGGATAGGGACGAGGGCATCGTAGCCCCCCCCCTTGTGGCGGCCCCCAAGGATGAGCACCACCCGGCCCGGGATCGCGGCGAGGGCGGCGGCGGTGGCGTGGGCATTTGTGCCCTTGGAGTCATCCACGAACGCGATGCCCTGGACCTCCCCCACCCGCTGCAGGCGGTGGGGCTGGTGGAGGGCGGGGGCGATCGCGCGGGAGGGGGGAGGGGAGGAGGCAAGGCCTGGGTACGCGGCGCACGCCGCGGCCCACGCCGCGGCGAGATCGCGACGGAGGTGGTCGGGCATCCCATCCCCCCACCCCGCGGGGAGGGCCACCCGATCGTAGTCCACGCACCGCGCCCGCGGGGAAACCTGCGCCAGGACCTCCTGCGCCAGGACCGCGGCGTCCTCGTCCGCCTGGCGCGCGAGGAGCTTGGCCTTGGCCGCGAAATAGGCAGCGAGCGTCCCGTGGTGGTCAAGGTGGTCGGGCGCGAAGTTGAGCCACACCGCAACCGTGGGACGGAAGGCCTCGACCCACTCGAGCTGGTACGAGCTGACCTCGAGCACCCACGGCCGGCCCTCCACCTCGCCCACGGTGGAGATCGCCGGGCACCCGATGTTCCCTGCGACCACGGGATCCCAGCCCGCGGCACGGAGGATCGCCCCCACGAGCGCGACGGTCGTTGTCTTCCCGTTCGTGCCGGTGACGGCGATGAGGGCCTCCGGCCGGCCGAGGCGGAAGGCGAGTTCGATCTCCGACCAGATCGGGATGCCCCGCCGTCGCGCCTCCCCGAGCACGGCCGCCTGCGACGGCACGCCCGGGCTCGGCACGACGAGGTCCGCCTCCACCCCGCGCCCCGTGTGCCCACCCTCTTCCCATTCCACGCCGTAGCGGGAGAGGAACGCCCGCTCGTCGGGGGCAAGCGATCGTGCCTCGGAGACGAAGAGGGACACCCCGCGGGGGGCGAGGGCCTCCACCACGGCCTTCCCCGTCCGGGCGAGGCCGATCACGCTCACCCTGCGGAACGGGAAGGGTGGCTCCATCAGCCGTCCGGGGCGGAAGAAATCCGCCGCTCGAGGACCTGGTCGGGGGAGAACCGCTCCAGCCTCAGGTAGTGGTCCGCCGCCGAAAACAGCGCCTCCTCCGGGACCAGGCCCACGATCTCCGTCCCCACCACCGCTACCCCATGCCGGGCCGCCTCGCTGCGCACGAGGTCGAGGGCCCGGGCGAGGGGGGTCTTCTTATAGTTGGTGAGGTTCATCGAGACCTGGACGATCCCCCGATCCGCGAGGGCCACGCCGAGGGCCTTCACGTAGCGGAGGCCACCGGAGGAGCCGCGCACGGCCCGGGCGATCGCCTTGGCGACCTTGAGGTCGGCGGTACCGAGGTTCACGTTGAACGCGATCAGGAACTCCCGGGCCCCGATCGCGGTTGCGCCGGCGGTGGGGTGGAGGACCCTCTCCCCGAAGTCGGGGGCCCACTCCTCCCGGAGGATCTTGTCCGCGAACCCCTCGAACTCGCCGCGGCGGATCTCGGCCAGGTCACGGCGCTCGGGGCGGCTCGCCGCTTCCTCGTACAGGTACACCGGGACCCGAAACCGCTCCCACACTTCGCGGCCGACGCGCCGGGCGAGGGCCACGCAGTCGGCCATCGTCACCCCCCGCACCGGCACGAACGGGACCACGTCCACCGCCCCCATCCGCGGGTGTTCGCCCCGGTGGAGGCGGAGGTCGATCCGGGGGAGGGCGGCCGCGAACAGGCGGAGGATCGCATCTGCCACCCCGTCGGGGTCCCCGACGAGGGTGAACACGGTGCGGTGGTGGTCGGGGTCAGACTGGACGTCGAGGAGCCGCACCGTGGGCCCGCTCTGAAGTGCCGCGGCCATCGCCTCGATCGCGGCCCGATCCCGGCCCTCGGACACGTTCGGCACCGATTCGACGAGGCGCTCCCCCATCGTCAGGCCCTCCGTTAGGCGATCAGCGGGTTGGGAACAGGGCCCACAGCCGTCCTTCTACGTCCGAGGAGAGGTCGATCACGGTCGACTCGCGGCGGAACATGACCACATCCTTCGTCCTCAGGACGAGGTCGTAGCCCTTCTCGTTCGCGACCTGTTGCGTGATCTCGAGGATCTTCGCTGCCGCGACCTGGGTGAGGAGTTGATCGAGCTGTTGGAACGCCGTCTGGAGCTGCTGGAGGCGCTCGTTGAACCCGGTCATGTCGAGGATCGTGACCTGGGCTTCCTTCACCGCCTTCTCGACCTCGTCCACGATCGGCTGGGCCTGGGTCCGCAGACTCTGGAGGTCCGTCCGCAGGGTGAGGAACCCTGGCGAGGCGATCATCTTCTCGAGCATCGCCAGGTTCACCTGGAGCGAGGCCTGGATCAGTTCCGCCTGCAGGCGGAGGTACCGCTGCTGGTAGGCGTCCAGCTTGATCTTCCCCGCCGCGTAGTCGGCCTGAAGGGTTTGGATGTCCCGTGCCTTGGCCTCCATCGCCGCCCGCTCCGTCTGGACCTGGGGAAGGAACACCCGCGTGAACAGGGTCTCTGCGTCCACGACCCCGACCCGAAGCCCGCCCCCGCTCGTTGTGATCCCCGCGACCCTCGTTTCCAAGCTCGCTACCCGCTCGGTGAGCTTCGCCACGTCCCCCTCGGGGGACTTCGCCGGGAACGCAAAGCTGCCCACGAGGCCGCCCACGAACCCCAGGATCAGAGCCCCTGCGATCAAACCCACGATCCACTGTGTCTTCATTGGTCTCCTCCGTACTGGGTGAACTGTACCCTAGAACATCGGGCTCATCCCGAACTCGAACGCGGGGACCCACGTCGGATCGCGGTCGTTGGGCCACGCGAGCGAGATCCGGACAAACATCCCCGCCACATTCGCCGCGAGCTCCAGCCCGCAGGACGCCTTCACCGTCCCATCCCACGTTGCGCCGAGGTCTGTGAACAGGGAGATCCACGACCCCGCGGCGATCTCCACCCGGAACTCGCCGTTGAGGAGGCCGTGACGATCGGTGCGCACGCTCTTCGCTCCCCGCACCGAGTCCACGCCCCCCAGGCTGAACTGGTACCTCTCGGGAAGGTCCCAGCCCCAGCGGACCATCGCCCGCCAGGCGAGGACCGCCCGCGCCTCCCCGCGGAGCCCGGAGAGATCGAGGGGCGAGAACCCCGCGAGCTCCGCGTTCAGGGCCAGGTACTCCACCCCCGGGGCGAACGTCCCCGCCTTCTCGAGCGACATCCGCCCCCGGCTCCCGGTGCGGGGGAAGAACGGGCTGTCGCGGTCATCGTAGGAGAGCCCGACCTCGGCGGACGTTCGCGGTTCGAGGGCCTCCCGGTCGGGGAGGGTCCACGCCTGCTCGCTCGTCAGGCCCAGCGACAGGTCAAGGTAGGGGGCTAGCGGGTAGGCCACGGCCGCCCGGCCGCCCACGGTCACCGTGATCGGGTCCTCGTCCGACTCCTTACGGTAGAGGTCCAGGCTCACGAGGTCGAACACGGGGAACGAGTGGCTGTCAAACGAGAGCCCCCACGTGGTCGACCCCCCTCCGGTGAGGCCCCGGTCGAGCGATAGTGACAGGTCGATCGCCTTCCCGAGCACGTTCTTCTGGTTGTAGGTGAGGTTCCCCACGATCCCGTGGTCCTGAGGGGAGAACGCCAGGTTTCCCCCGATGCTCCCCAGCTTCTCGATGTCGGTGACGGTGACCTTGAGGACGAGCTCGTCGGCGGCCCACCGCGGTTCGAGGACGACGTCCTGGAAGTACCCGAGCGCCATCAGCGCCTGACGTCCGGCGGCGAACCGTCCCTCGGTCAGGAACTGGCCAGGCTGGAGGCCCATCACCCGCTCGATCACCCACCCCGCGGTGCGGGTGCCCTCGTCGACCTCGATCCGGCTGATGCGGCCCTCCTTCACCGTCACCGCGAGCCGGGTTCCCTCCACTCCCTCCCCTACGAACTCCACCATGAAGAACCCCTCCCGCCGGTAGTAGTCGTAGACGGGGCCGAGGGCCTGGAGGACATCGTAGTTCGTGGCCGGCTCCGCGGGCAGGGGTCCGATCCGGCTGCCGACCTTCTCCACGGGGAACGCCGTCACGCCGCGGAGGTCGATCCCGGTGAGGGGGGTCGGGACCGGAAGGAGGACCCGCTCTACGAGGTCCCAGATCAGCCACAGGCCGCCCTCGCCCGCTTCCGCCGCCACCGCTCCGGATTCGAAGAACACGGACCGGCCGAGTCGGCCGAGCGAGGCCTGGATCTCGGAGATCCTTCCCACCTCACCCACGGGAACGGAGACGAGCTTCCGGGCCTCCTCCTCCGGGATGGTGGACAGGCCGCGGAAGCGGTGCCCGACGATCACCAGTTCCTCGACCCGGAACACGAGCTCCCCTCCCCTGAGATCGGGCACGATCTGGACCGTAGCCCAGTCCATCTTCTGGTACTCCTCGACGAGTGCCCCGAGCGCTGCCTCGAGCTTCGTCTGGTTCAGGACCTCCCCCTCGTTCACCCCGTGTGCGGTGAGGACCTCCCGTAGCTTGGCCTCGGAGGGGCGGTTCCCGCCGCGGATGGCCTCGTTGAGCCATGACCAGAGGGTGCCTTGCCCCTTGGGCGCGGGTGGCAACCCCTCGAACACGATCCGTTCAATCTGCGGGTATTCCACAACCCTGAACCGCACGATAACCAGGTCCCCCTCGAACGCGAGCTCCGGGGTCACCTGCATGAAGTAGCCGAGCCTCTGGATATCCTGGACGGCGGCGAGCACCTCGTCCCGCGTGACCTGCTCGTCCACCGCAAACGGCACTGCGGCCAGGATGTCGTTCGTGGGGACATGATCGTTCCCCACGACCTCGATC
This sequence comes from Candidatus Bipolaricaulis anaerobius, assembly GCF_900465355.1. Lineage (NCBI taxonomy): Bacteria > Candidatus Bipolaricaulota > Bipolaricaulia (SeqCode) > Bipolaricaulales (SeqCode) > Candidatus Bipolaricaulaceae > Bipolaricaulis (SeqCode) > Bipolaricaulis sanaerobius (SeqCode). Next base: position 271,027 of record NZ_LS483254.1, read on the forward strand.
CGCCCCACGGTGAACTCCTGGGCCAGCGCGAGCCCCGCCCAGCTTGCGACTAGAAGGATGATCCCTAGCTTCTTCACGCTGTTGCCTCCTCTGGAAACGCTCGGTACTGCAAGGCTTCCGCCACGTGTTCGGGCTCGATGGTAGCGGAGCCGGCGAGATCCGCAATTGTGAGGGCGACCTTGAGGGTGCGGACGTAGCCTCGTCCGGTGAGGGCAAAGTGGTCCACCGCCCGGCTGAGGAGGGCCTTCGCCTCCGGCCCGATCCGGCACAGCCGCCGCACCTCCCGCGGCCCGATCTCGGCGTTCGTGCGGGTCGAACCAGCGAACCGTCGTTGCTGGACCTCGCGCGCCGCGGCCACCCGCTTCCGCACCGCCTCCGATGGCTCCCCTCCCCCGTCGGCGAGGAGTTCATCCCGGGTGAGGCGGGGCACCTGGACGAACAGGTCCACCCGATCGAGGAACGGCCCGGACAGGCGCTTGCGGTAGGCCACCACCTCGTGGGGCCGGCACCGGCAGGGGCGGAGCGGGTCGCCGAGGTGCCCGCATGGGCAGGGGTTCATCGCCCCGACGAGCATGAACGACGCCGGGAACGTGATCGACGTCCCGGCGCGGACGACCGTGATCCGGCGCTCCTCCAACGGCTGCCGCAGCGCCTCCAGCACCTTGCGATCGAACTCCGGCAGCTCATCCAGGAACAGGACCCCGTGGTGGGCGAGCGTGATCTCGCCGGGACTGGGGATCCCGTGGCCACCTCCCACCATCCCCGCGTAGGACACGGTGTGATGGGGGGACCGGAACGGGCGCCAGCAGAGGAGCGGCCGCCCGGGGGGCAGAAGGCCGGCCACGGAGTAGATGCGCGACACCTCCAGCGCTTCGTCGAAGGTGAGCGGGGGGAGGATCCCCGGTAGGCACTGGGCGAGGAGGGACTTCCCCGCCCCCGGCGGGCCGACCATCAGGATGTGGTGTGCCCCGGCCGCGGCGATCTCGAGCGCCCGGCGGGCATGTTCCTGGCCCCTCACGAAGGAGAGGTCAATCCAGTCCGGCGGTTCCTCCGCGGGGACCGTCCGCGGGGCGGGAGGGATCGTGTGCTCCCCGCGCAGGAACCCGACCGTCTCGCCGAGGGACGCCACCGGATGTACGGCGAGTCCGTCCACGAGCGCTGCCTCCGCCGCCGAGGGGGCCGCCACGACCGCCCGCCCGATCCCCGCCTCGTGCGCGGCGAGGGCCATCGCCAGCGTCCCCCGCACCGGCCGCAGGCTCCCATCGAGCGCGAGCTCGCCCAAGAAGACCGTGTCCGCGGTCGCCTCCGGGCGCACCTGGCCGGTGGCGACGAGGAGGGCCACCGCCAAGGCGAGGTCGAACCCCGCCCCCTCCTTGCGGAGGTCGGCCGGGGCGAGGTTGGCCGTGATCCGGAGCTGGGGGAAGGAGAGGCCCGCGTTGCGGATTGCGGACCGGACCCGTTCCCGCGCCTCCGAGACCTCCTTCTCGGGGAGCCCGACGATCGCGAACCCGGGGAGGCCGGGGCTGACATCGCACTGGACCTCGATCAGCCGCGCCTCGATCCCGTACGGGGCAGCGCTAAGGACCTGGGCGAACATCCTCCTCCCGGAACGCATCGCGGATGTGGTGCAGGCCGTGGGGCCCTATCGCCACCACGTCGAACCGCACCGGGACCTCGGGCTCCCCCCCGAGGAAGGCGAGGGCCGTCCGCCACAGCCGATCGCGCTTGCCGCGGGTGACCGCCTCTTCCGGAGTCCCGTGCGCGTCATCGGCACGGGCTTTCACCTCCACGAACACGACCGTGGGGCCGTCCCGGGCGATGATGTCCACTTCCCCGCCCCGCCAGCGCCAGTTGCGGGCGACGACCCGCATCCCTTGGGACCGCAGGTGCTGGCAGGCGATCTCCTCCGCTCGTTTGCCGTCCATCGCTCCCGATCATAGCCCAAGTAGCCGAAAACGGTCGTGGATCCGTATACTGCATCTCGTGAGCATCCTCGTCCGCGGCACGGCGGTCGTGCAGCGTGCGGAAGACGGCGTCGTCCCGCACGCCGACGTGGTGATCGAGGGCCGCCGGTACGAGGCGATCCTCCCCTCCGGGGGGGCCACGGAGGAGTTCGACCGCGTGGTGGACGGCGAGGGATGCCTCCTCGTCCCCGGTCTCGTCAACGCCCACACCCACCTCGCGATGGCCCTGTTCCGCGGGTTGGCGCGCGACCTCCCCCTCGACCGGTGGCTGGCAAACGAGATCTGGCCTCGGGAACGAAAGCTCACCGCCAAGGACGTGTACTGGGGTTCGCTCCTCGGGCTGGCGGAGATGATCCGGGGTGGGACCACGGCGTTCGCGGACATGTACTTCTTCATGGACGAGGTGGGCCGGGCGGTGGAGGAGGCTGGGCTGCGCGCCCTCCTCTCCTACGGGATCATCGCCCCGACCCCGGAGCGGATCGAGCCCGAGCTGAAGAGAGCGGAGGAGCTCGTCCGGACATGGGAAGGAGCGGCGGATGGTCGGATCCGCACAGCGTTTTCCCCCCACGCCCCTCTGACCTGTTCCGCCGATGGATGGCGCCGCGCCGCGGCACTGGCCCGCGAGAATCGGGTCCCGATCCACACCCATCTTGCGGAGACGGAACAGGAGGTCGAGCGGATCCGCGCTGAGACGAAGCACTCGCCCGCTGAATGGCTGGAGGAGCTGGGCGTGTTCTCCATCCCCGTCATCGCGGCTCATTGCGTCCACCTCTCGGAGAAGGACATCGAGATCCTCGCCGCCCACGGGGCGACCGCGGTCCATTGTCCGACCTCGAACCTAAAGCTCGCCGCGGGGATCGCCCCCGTCCAGGAGATGCTCCGGGGAGGGGTCAACGTCGCCCTGGGTACAGACGGGGCGGCGTCGGCCGGAGATCTGAACATGATCGAGGAGATGCGGCTCGCCGCCCTGCTCGCCAAGCACCGGGCCCGCGATCCCGGGGCCCTACCCCCCGGGGAGGCCCTGCGCTGCGCCACCACCCGCGGGGCGATCGCCCTTGGCCTGGGGAAGGAACTGGGTACAATCGAGCCTGGACGACGGGCCGATGGTGTGCTCGTCCGCATGAACGGACTCCATGTCTGCCCCGGCTACGACCCGCTCGCGGACCTCGTCTACGCGGCGCAAGGGCTCGATGTCGAGGCGGTGTTCGTGGACGGACGGCCGCTCCTCTTGAAAGGGGAGATCCAGACGCTTGACGTGGACGAGATCAAGGGGCGGTGCCGACAGCTTGCCCGTCGGTTCCGCTAACTGAACCCTTCTCAGGCGCGCCAGCTTGAGATCGGGCGATTGGAGGTGGAGTGTGGCGCTTTCGAAGGAAACGAAACAAGAGACGATCAGGAAGTTCGCGAAGAATCCGACGGATACAGGTTCGGCCGAGGTTCAGGTTGCGCTCCTCACGGCGCGCATCAACCAGCTCACCGAGCACCTGCAGGTCCACCGCAAGGATTTCCATTCCCGCCGCGGGTTGCACAAGATCGTGGGACAGCGCCGGCGGCTGCTTCAGTACCTGCGTCGCACCGACCCCCGTCGGTACGCGCAGCTCATCCAGGAACTCAACATTCGAGGTGTGTGACGGGCATGCCACAGGTAGAGATGATGCTTGGGGGAAAGGCTCTCCGGTTGGAGAGCGGGACCATTGCCCGGCAGGCCGATGCCGCGGTCCTCGCGACGTGGGGCGACACGAAGGTCCTCGTGACGGTGGTCTGCCAGCCGACGACCCAGGAGCTCGATTACTTCCCGCTCCGGGTGGATTTCGAGGAGAGGTTCTACGCGGGGGGGAAGATCCCCGGCGGGTTCTTCAAGCGGGAGGGGAGGCCCTCCGACGACGCCGTGCTCGCGGCGCGCCTCATCGACCGCCCGATTCGCCCCTTGTTCCCCGATGGATACCGGGAGGAGGTTCACATTGTGGCCACCGTCCTCTCGGCGGAGAGGGATGCGCCACCGGACGTGGTAGGGCTCCTCGGCGCCTCGGCGGCGCTCATGATCTCCCCCGCCCCGTTTGCCGGGCCGGTGGCCGCGGTGCGGTTGGGGATGGACGAGGAGAGGATCGTCGTCCACCCGACCGATGATGTTCGCGAGGGAGGGCGGATGGACATCGTCGTTGCTGGGACCCGGTCCACAGTGACGATGGTGGAAGGCCACCTGCGGGAGGTTGCGGACGAGCAGGTGGTGGAGGCGATCGAGGCCGCCCACGCGGTCATCCGGGAATTGATCGCGTTCCAGGAGAAGTTCGTTGCCCAGCACACGATCGCCAAGAGGACGGCGGCGGTGCCCACCGCCGAGATCCTGGACGTGCGCGGCAAGGTGAGGGAGCTCGTGTGGCCCCGCCTGCCCGAGCTGCGGGCTGCTCCCACCAAGCTTGCGCGGGAGAGGATGGCGCAGACGCTCGCCACCGAGGCCGCGGCAGCGGTGACCGCCGGGTACCCGGAGGAGAAGCAGGCCATGATCGCTGCCCTCGTCACCCAGCTCTTCGACGACGTGTACCGGGAGTTCGTCCGTCAGGCGATCCTCGACCGGGGGGAGCGGATGGATGGGCGGCGACTCAATGAGATCCGGCCCATCTCGATTCAGGTTGGGCTTCTCCCCCGCGTCCACGGATCGGCCCTGTTCACGCGTGGGGAGACCCAGTCCCTCGGCACGTGCACCCTCGGGGCGACGCGCCGCGATGCCCAGATCGTGGACCTGATGATGGAGGAGGGATTGAAACGGTTCATGGTCCACTACAACTTCCCTCCCTATGCCACGGGCGAAGCAGGGCGGATCGGCTCCCCCTCCCGCCGCGCGATCGGCCACGGCCGGCTCGCGGAGGGAGCGCTATTGGCGGTGCTCCCCTCGGAAGATGATTTCCCCTACATCATCCGCGTCGTGTCGGAGATCACGGAATCGAACGGGTCCTCGTCCATGGCCTCCGTGTGTTCGGGGAGCCTCGCGATGATGGACGCCGGGGTCCCCCTCAAGCGGCCGGTGGCGGGGGTGGCGATGGGGCTCGTCGGCGATGAGGCGACGGGCAAGTATGTCATCCTCACCGATATCCTCGGCCTGGAGGACCACTACGGGGACATGGACTTCAAGGTCGCGGGGACCAGGGAGGGCGTGACCGCGTTCCAGCTCGACGTGAAGACGGGCGGCATCACGCCCGATCTCATGCGGCAGGCGATGGCCCAGGCCCGCCAGGCGCGGTTGGCGATCCTCGACCAGATGGACGCCGTCCTCCCCAAGCCGCGGCCGTCCCTCTCCCCCTATGCCCCGTGTCTCGACGTGGTGAAGGTCAATCCCGAGAAGATCGGGGCGATCATCGGCCCCGGGGGGCGGGTCATCCGCAAGCTCCAGGAGGACACGGGCACGGAGATCGACATCGAGGACGACGGCACGGTGAAGATCGTGGGCGATTCCGCCGATGCGGTGGGCCTCGCCCGGCAGGCGATCGAGGAGCTCACGGCGGAGGTTGAGGTGGGGATGACCTTCCACGCCAAGGTCGTGCGCACTGCCCCGTTCGGGGCGTTCGTCGAGCTGCGGCCGGGGGTGGACGCCCTCGTCCACATCTCGAACCTGTCCGATGGCTACGTGAAGAAGGTTGAGGACGTGGTCCGGGTTGGCGACGAGATCCTGGTCGAGGTGATCGAAACCGACGAGAATGGGCGGATCCGCTGCAAGGTTGTCCAGGAGAAGCCGCAGCTCAAGGTGGGGGACATCATCTCTGGCCAGGTCACGAACGTCGTGGACTACGGGGTGTTCGTGGAGATCGCCCCCGGCGTGCGTGGGCTCGTCCACAAGTCGCGCCTCGGGACGCAGGCCGAGCCGGCTGAAGTGGCGAAGAAGGGCGACCGGATGCTCGTGGAGATCATGGAGATCGAGGAACAGGGCCGGTACAAGCTGCGGCGGGTAGTGCCCACCGAGCCCTCCGCACCCAGCGCATGACCGAGATCTACCCTGGCTGCTACCGGGGGGAGACCGCCTCGGGCCTGACCGTGTTCGCGGAGCCGATGCCGTACCTCAACTCGGTCTCGGTTGGGCTGTGGGTGAAGGCGGGGGGGCGGGATGATCCTCCCGGCAAGGAGGGGCTTGCCCACTTCCTCGAGCACATGACGTTCAAGGGCACGGAGCGCCACAGTGCCGCCGAGATCGCTGAGGAGATCGACGTCCTGGGAGGGCACCTCAACGCGGCGACCACGAACGAGTACACGTTCTACTACACCGAGGTCTTGGCAGGGGGGCTCCCCGCTGCCCTCTCCATCCTCGAGGAGCTCGCTACGATCCCCCGCCTTGCCGAAGACGATCTCGCGCGGGAGCGGGTGGTGATCGAGGAGGAGATCCGCACCATCGAGGACAGCCCGGAGGACGTGGCGTTCCAGCTCCTCCACGAGGCCCTGTGGACGGGGGGGCACCCGCTTGGCCAGCCCGTGGTGGGGAGGGTAGCGTCCGTGGCCGGTCTTGGCCTGGGCGATCTGCGGGGCTTCTTCCGCAGCCGGTATGCCCCTTCCCAGATGGCCCTCGTTGCCGGTGGGAGGGTGGTCCCCGACGAGCTTTTCTCCCTCGCGTCGCGGTTCGGGTCAGCCCATGATCCGACCGGGACGCCGGGGCGCCATCCCCCGCAGCCGGGGGCGGGGGTTGCCCTCGCCGAGCGGGGCATCCAGCAGGTGCACGTCGTGGTGGGGTTTCCCACCGTGCCCATCGGCTCCCCTGACCGGTACGGGATCGAGGTGTTGAACTCCCTCCTCGGGGGAGGGGTCAGCTCCCGGCTCTTCCAGCGCGTGCGGGAGGAACTGGGGCTTGTCTACGCAGTGTTCTCCGCGACGTCGTACCACTCCGATGCGGGCCTGCTCGCCATCTATGCCGCTACGGAAGAGCGGAAGCTCCCTCAGGTCGTGGACCTCGTGGGGGGAGAAGTGGACGCCCTCGCCCACTGTCCGCCTGCGCCTTCGGATCTCTCTCGCGCCATCCAGCGCCTCCAGAACGCATTTCTCCTCAGCCTCGACGATCCCAGTGGGCGCATGGTGAGGTTGGGTACAGCGGCTGTGCTCGGACGAACCCCGGCTGCCCCGGAGGACGTCCTCCGCCGTCTGGGGGCCGTGGCCGCCGACGAAATTCAGGACCTCGCCCAGCGGTACCTCGTCCCGGACAGGGCGGCGTGGGCGGCGGTCGGGCCGTCTGCCGACCGGCTGCGTCAGCTCCTTGGGCGGCACGTGGGGGTGGCCTGATGCGCACCGCGCTCTACCCGGGGAGCTTCGATCCGATCACCTACGGTCACCTCGATGTCCTGAAGCGGGCGAAGCGCCTGTTTGACGAGCTCATCGTGGCGGTGGTGGAGAACCCGCGAAAGACCTCGCTCTTCACGGCCGAGGAGCGGCGGGAGCTCGTCGCCGCTTCCCTCGTCGAAGAGGGGGTCTGTGGCGTGCGCGTCGTGACCTACTCCGGGCTCCTCATCGAGTGCGCGAGGGAGCTGGGGGCGGTGGCGGTGGTGCGGGGGCTGCGGGCGACCTCCGACTTCGACTATGAATTCCAGTTCGCCCTCACGAACCGCGACCTCGCGAGCGACATCGAAACCGTGTTCCTGATGACCGCGGGACAGTACTCGTTCCTCTCCTCGTCGCTCGTGAAGGAGATCGGCCAGTACGGGGGCGATGTGGCGAAGTTCGTCCCCGCGTGCGTGGCCAAGGCATTGGCCGCGAAGTTTGGGACGAAGCGGAGATCCAAGGGGGCGAGGTGACCGATCCCCGCGTGGAGGCGATGGCGAAGGTCCTCATCGGGTACTCGCTAGAGGTGACGGGGGGCGACCTCGTCCAGATCCAGGGGAGCCCGGAGGGGACCCCGCTCCTCCTCTCCCTCTACGAGGAGGTGCTCGCTCGCGGCGGGCACCCTTGGGTTCAGCTCGGGCTCGACGAGGTGGATGAGGTGCTCTACACGAGGGCGAGCGAGGCCCAGCTCGACTTCGTTCCGAAGTTCGTGGCGGAGATGGTCGAGGAGATCCAGGCCTCGGTCTCGGTGTGGACGGAGACGAACACGAAGCGCCTCACCGGCGCTGATCCGGCCCGCCAGGCCCGGCGGGGGAAGGCGCTGCGCCCCTTGTCCGAGCGGTTCCTCGAGCGGGCTGCCGCTAAGGAACTGCGGTGGACGACGACCCTCTACCCCACCCATGCCTTCGCCCAGGATGCGGAGATGTCGTTGCGGGAGTTTACGGAGTTTGCCTTCAAGGCCTGCCTCGTCGGGGAGGAAGACCCGATCGGTGCGTGGAGGGAGATCTCCCGCCGGCAGCAGGCCATCATCGCCTGGCTTGAGCCGCGGAAGGAGATCCACGTTCTGGGCCCAGATACGGACCTTCACCTGACGGTTGGGGGGCGGACGTGGATCAACTGCGATGGCCATGAAAACTTCCCCGACGGGGAGATCTTCACTGGCCCGATCGAGGACAGCGTGAATGGCTCCATCCGGTTCACGTACCCGGCGTGCAGCTATGGCCGCGAGGTGGAGGATGTCTCCCTCGAGTTCAAGGGAGGCCGGGTGGTGAAGGCGACGGCGGGGAAGAATGAAGAGTTCCTCCTCGCGGTGCTCGACACAGATCGCGGGGCCCGTTACGTGGGAGAGTTCGCGTTTGGCACGAACCCGGGGATCCAGCGGTTCACGAAGAACACGCTGTTCGATGAGAAGATCGGGGGCACGGTCCACCTCGCGCTCGGGAAGGGGTACCCCGAATCGGGGAGCAGGAACAGCTCCGCGATCCACTGGGATATGGTGTGCGACCTGCGGCAGGGCGGGGAGGTCCACGTGGATGGGGCCCCGTTTGTGAGGGACGGGGCCTTCCTCGTCTAGCGATGGACGCCGGCCTTCAGGACCAGGTCGTCCTCGTCACCGGCGCCTCAGGGGGGATCGGGGGCGCAGCGGCCCGCCTGTTCGACCGTGAAGGGGCCCACCTCGTCCTCCACGGCCACCAGAACCTCGCGGCCCTGACCGCGCTCCAGGGGGAGCTCGTCGGGGAGAGCCTCGTCGTGTCCGCCGATCTGACCGAAGAAGAGGGGGTCGAGCACCTGTTCCGCAAGGCCCTCGATCGGTTCCGGAAGGTGGATATCCTCATCGCCAACGCTGGGATCTGGCCCCCGGCCGAGGAGCCGATCCACAGGATGAGCCTTGACCGGTGGCAGCAGACGATCGCCACCGACCTCACCTCCGTCTTCCTCTGTGCGCGCGCGTTTTTCCGCGTCCTGGAGCGGACGAAGCCGGAGGCAGCGGCCCTCGTGATCGTGGGGTCCACGGCCGCCGTGTTCGGGGAGGAGGGGCACGCCGACTACGCGGCCGCCAAGGCCGGGATCACCTACGGGCTCACGCGGTCGCTCAAGAACGAGATCGTGAGGATCGTCCCCCGCGGGCGGGTGAACGCGGTGTGCCCGGGGTGGGCGAGGACCTCCATGTCCGCGGCCGGGCTCTCCGACCCCGCCCACGTGGCGCGGGTCCTCCAGACGCGGGCCCTCCTGCGGATTGCCCAGCCGGAGGACATCGCCCACGCGATCCTGTTCCTCTCCTCGGATCGGCTGGCGGGGCACATCACGGGCGAGGTCCTCACCGTGGCCGGGGGGATGGAGGGGCGCCTCCTCCATCTCCCGGAGGAGATCGATCCGCGTCGGGCGTGACGCGATCCGGCCCCTCGCCTCTCCGCTGACCGGGTTCAGCCGTCCGTAGTCGCTGCCTCGACGACCGACTTCTGCCAGCCCTTCGAGAGGAGGAACCCCAACGCCACTAGACCCGACAGGACATTGGAGAGCGACATCCCCCACCATACCCCATCCGCTCCCAACCCGAGGGTGAACCCGAAGAGGTAAGAAAGGGGGATCCGCAGCACCCACAGCCGCACGACCCCCAGGATCATCGTCGGCACGTTATGGCCGGATCCGCGGTAGATGGCCATCGCTGCGAAGAACGTGCCCAAAAATGGCATGCTCACCGCAAACGCGCCGATGAACTGTGCCCCCACCGCGATCACATCCTGCCGTTCGGGGATGAAGAGGGCCACCACCGGGTAGCGAACGAGCCATAGGAGGACTGCCTCGACGGAGAGGATGACGACGAGAGCCGTGATCCCCTTTCGCACGAGGTCCCGCGTGCGGGCCATCACCCCTGCGCCGAGGGCCTGGCCGACCATCGTCGTCAGCCCCGTGCTCAGGCCGTCGGTGACGATGAACAGGATCCCCAATACGCGATCCCCGATCCCGTACCCGGCGAGGGCCACTTCCGCGTTGGGGAGCCGACTGATGAGCGCTGTCATGATCACGAACCCGAACGACATGCTCGACTGGCCGATCGCCGCCGGGACTCCAATCTGGAGGCTCTTGGCCATCCACCCCCACTCCGGGACCATCGCCGACGGCTCCAACCGCAGGTGGTCGCTCCCCCGCCCAAGGAGGATGAGGAAGGCGAGCATCGCCAGGCCCTGCGAGGCGATCGTGGCGTAGGCTGCACCGAGGATCCCCATCTGGGGGAGCCCTCCCCATCCCAGGACGAGGAACGGGTCGAGGGCCATGTTGACGAGGGTCCCCGCCCCGTTCACGAGGAGGGGGGTCACCGTGTCCCCGGTGGCAGCAAACGCAGCGTGGAACAGGCCTGGGAGGACCATCGTCGGGAGGCCGATGAAGATGACCTTGATGTACTGCGAAGCCGCGCTCGACACTGCTCCCTCCCCGACGAGGAGGTCGAGGAGGAACGGGGACGCGAAGTAGCCCCCCACCCCGAGGACGATCCCCGATACTGCGGACAGGATGAAGAGCTGATTCAGGGCGTGGTTCGCCTCCGTGGGCCGTCCTGCCCCCATGTACTGGGCCACGAGCGCGCTCACTGCCGCCCCGCCGAACCCGGAGATGAACGAGATGAGGAACCACACGATCGGCCACGAGACCTGGATCCCGGCCACCGCCGCCGCCGAGGTCTCGGGGGGGAGCCGCCCGATCCAGAACGCGTCGGTGAGGTTGTACAGGGTGAAGATGAGCGAGCCCAGAACGGCTGGGCCGCCGATCCGGGCCATCGTCTTCAAGGCCGGGCCGGTCAGGATCTCGTCGCGGGAGGGGGTTCGGAACCTCATGGTGAAGGCCGAAGTATACCCGAGACCGCTTGTGGTTGGGTTGACGCTGGCCTGGCACTTGGTAAAGGTCCGTTTCTCCACCCCGGAACAACGCCGATCCCCGCGCCCTTAGTAGGAAGCCCGTCCATGTTCCCGGTGGCGCTCATCTTTCTCGGCTCCTGTGGAGTGACGATCGCCCTCACCCGGCGCCGGCCGCACCCCTACCTGCGGCTGCGGGAGCGAGGGATCCGCGTGGAGAGCTACTTCCTGGGCGCCCTCCTCGGCCCGCTCCTCATCCTCGCCGCCTCCCTCGGCGTCCTCGCCCGGCAACTCGGGACTCCTATAATCCGAACACGGGTGGCCGATGCGCGAACCAGGGCTTGATCACTCCCACGTAGCATCGAGGATATTGTGAGCAGTCCAGCTCTCCTCCTCGCTGTGGGGGCCGCTGCCTTCTGGGCGCTGTCCCAGGTTCTCACGAAGGAGGGGCTGCGGCGGATGGACTTCGTTGCGTACGGCGTGGTCCGTCCCCTGTTCGCCTTGCCCTTCATCGTGGCCTATGGGTTCATCACCTCAAGCCTCCGTTTCCCGGAGCTGGGGCTGGTGGGGATCGCCGCCTGCGGGGGGGTCATCGATTCGTTCCTGGGCACCCTCCTCTACATGTTTTCTCTGCGGAGGATCCCGGCCCACCAGGCCGCTCCCCTGTCGAGTACGGCCCCGTTCTGGGGGGTGGTGACCGCAGTCCTGTTCCTCGGGGAGAGGCCGCACCCCATCGTGTTCGTCGCGGCCGTCTTGGTCGTCTTGGGAGCGTACTTCCTCGGGAGCCGACGATCGGGCGAGACCACGGGTCGTCCTGTCGTGGGGACCCTGGCCGCCCTGGGAGCCGGCGTGCTGTGGGGGGTGGCGGAGACGCTCCCCGCCAAGCACTGCCTCGCCCAGGGGATGACGCCCATCACCTACCAGCTGATCATGGTGGGCGCAGCCGCCGGAAGCTGGGGACTCCTGGCCATTTGGCGGAGGCGTCACCTCCACTGGTCCCCCAAGGGCCTCGGGATAGCCTTTCAGAGCGCGTTCGCCGGCTTCTTCCTCGGCTGGCTCCTCTGGCTTTCCGGTCTCTCCCTCGCTCCAGCCAGCGTGCTCGCCCCGGTCCGCGGCTCGACGATCCTGTTCTCCTTCCTCCTGAGCATCCTGCTCCTCCACGAACGGCCCTCCCTCCGCGCGGTTGTCGGGCTCCTGTTCGTGTCCGCTGGCGTTTTCCTCGTCTCCATCATGGCCTAGCGCTTGTCTCAGTGAACTGTGTGCTCGAACGGAGTTTTCCAGAGCTTGCCTTAGCGCACATAGGTTGGGCACGAAACAAGACCTTGTTCAAGTCCTGTTTCGTCCATCCACATCCAGGCCCTCTCGCTCACGCCTCTCGCGTCGGGTAACCGGTGATGAGGAAGTCCTCGCCTACGCGCTCGATCGAAAGGTCACGGACCCGGATCGCCTCGGCCGGGTCAGCGACGCCGTCCCCGCCCACCGCGGGCACGGCGTCCCGCCCGCCGAGGATCACGGGGGCATAGAAGAACGCGATCTTGTGGACGAGCCCCGCGGAGAGGAACGACCCCGCCACCTCCGACCCGCCCTCGACGAGGAGCGAGTCCGTCTCCCCCCCCAACCGACGGAGGAGCGCGCCGAGGTCCACCCTGTCCCCCTCCCCCGGTAGCCGCCACACCTCGGCCCCCCTCGCCCTGAGCTCGGCCTCGGTCTCAGCTGGCATCCGATCGCCGGTTGCGATGACGGTCCTCGCCTCGCCTGACAGGACCTTCGCTGCCAGAGGAGTCCGCCCCTCGCGGTCGAGGATGACCCGCAACGGCTGGGGCCCCTCCACCTCGCGGACGGTGAGCGAGGGATCATCGACGAGCACGGTGCCCACCCCAACGAGGATCGCCCCGTACCGCGCCCGCAGCAGATGGACCCGCCGCCGCGACTCGGGCCCGGTGATCCAGCGCGACCTCCCAGTCCGGGTGGCGATCTTCCCGTCGAGGCTCAGGGCGAGCTTCAGGACGACGAACGGGGTCCGCGTGCGGATCCAGTGAAAGAAGACCTCGTTCAGGCGCTGCGCCTCGTCGGCCAGGACCCCCTCCACGACCGCGACCCCCGCCTCCCGCAGGCGGACGAGGCCGCGGCCGCTCACGTGCGGGTTGGGATCAGCTGTGGCCACGATCACCCGCTTGATCCCAGCCTGGAGGATCGCATCCACGCACGGCGGGGTCTTCTTCCCCGGGAACGCAACGCACGGTTCGAGGTTGAGGTAGAGATCCCCTCCCCGCGCCCTCGCCCCGGCCTCGAGGAGCGCCACCGCCTCGGCGTGCGGGCCGCCGCACACGGCGTGGTGGCCCTCGGCGATGACCTGGCCATCCTTTACCACCACCGCCCCGACGAGCGGGTTGGGGCGGGTCCACCCCGCCCCGAGTTGAGCGAGGTCGAGGGCCCGCCTCATGAACGCTTCGTGCGTCCTGCTCTCGTCCATAACTCGAGCGCTGCCGCGTGGGGATCGGGCGTCCCGAAGATCGCCGATCCGGCGACGACCACGTCCGCCCCAGCCTCGACCACGTTCCGCACGTTCCCGGGGCCGATCCCCCCGTCCACGGCGATCTCCACCGCTCGCTCCCCGATCTCCCGGCGCAGAGCCTGAATCCGTCCCACGGCGTCCGGGAGGAACGCCTGGCCCCCGAACCCGGGCTCGACGCTCATCACGAGGACGAGGTCCACCATTCCGAGGTATGGGAACACCTCCGCGAGCGGCGTTCGCGGGCGGGATGAGATCCCTACCCTGCACCCGAGGTCTCGGATCGCGCGCAGCGCCTCCTCCGGCGGATCGGCTGCCTCGATGTGGAACGTGATCGAGTCCACCGGGCTGACCTGGAACTCCCGCGCGTAGCGGACCGGGTGCTCGATCATGAGGTGGATCGCGAATGGAAGCGAAGTGTGCTTTCGCAGCGCATTCGCGACCGGCGGGCCGAACGTGAGGTTGGGGACGAAGTGCCCGTCCATCACGTCGAGGTGGAGGAGGTCCACCGCCGGCTCGACCCGCTCCACCTCGCGGGCGAGGCAGGCGCAGTCCGCGGCGAGGAGCGAGGCGGCGAGCTTCACCCTTGGCGGCGCCTGGAGATGAGGAGCATGGACAGGAGCTGCAACGCCGCCATCGCCGCCGCGGCGACGTAGGTCAGGGCAGCCGCAGTGAGGACCTGCTTCACCCCGCCCAGCTCCTCCCGGGTCACGATCCCGCTTGAGCTCAACGCCGCAATTGCCCGCCGCGAGGCGTTGAACTCGACGGGCAACGTGACGAGGGTGAAAAGTACAGCTGCGGAGAACAAGATGATCCCGATGTTGACAAAGAGCTCCGACTGGAAGAGAAGCCCGATGACGAAAAGTGGTAACGCGAGCTGGCTTCCGAAGTTCGCCACGGGGACGATCGTCGAGCGGAGGGCGAGCGGGGCGTAGTCCTGGGCATGTTGGATGGCGTGGCCTGCCTCGTGAGCGGCCACCCCCACCGCAGCGACGGAGGGCGAGTTGGGGGCGGAGAGCCGCAGGGCCTTGGCACGGGGATCGTAGTGGTCGCCGAGGGTCCGATTGGTGGTCTCGATCTTGACCCCGCTCACCCCCGCCTCGCGCAGGATCACCTCGGCAACCTGGCCCGCACTGATCCGCCGCTGGAGGGGCACGTTGATGTATTTCGCGTAGGTGCTCCGCACCCTGTACTGGGCGTAGATCGCGAGGATGAGGGCGGGGAGGAGCACGAACAGCGTCTCCGGGTAAAACAGCCACAACATGAACTACCTCCTTCGCGTCGAAAGGTGGCCGGGGTAAGGGAGAGGGCCGTAGGCCGGATTCTGTCGTGGGGGGCCATTCATCTAGGCGGCCTACCCGGAGGCATCGGACGGGCCATCCTCAACCGCCTCCCTATTTGGCCTTGCTCCGGCTGGGGTTTACCGTGCCCGGGCGCCTCACGGTCCCGGCGGTGGGCTCTTACCCCACCGTTTCACCCTTGCCCGCACCTCCCCCCCACCCTCTCCCCGCAGGGAGAGGGGGATCAGGGGAGACCGTTGGCGGTCTGTTCTCTGTGGCACTTTCCAGGGGTCGCCCCCTCTCGGGTTGCCCCGAGCAGCCTGCCCGGCGGAGTCCGGACCTTCCTCAGGGTTTCCCCCGCGGCCCCCTGGCCGTCTCCCTACCGCCGGCTTGCCCTCGTGTACCGACAGCGAGGGCACACCCACAGTATACCCCCGAGCGAGGGCCGCCGCCTGAGGGGGCGCAGGCAGTGGGGACAGAGGAACGCGCGCGCGGCGAGGATGAGAGCCCCAATCCCGATCAACCCCGCCACCGCGTAGGCCCAAGCCCACGACCGCCGTCCCTCTTGAGGTTCCTGCCGCCCCGTCGTGAGGAGGGAGAGCAAGCCCGCGGCGAGGTTCTCTACAGCCACCGCTGGCTGGGCGCGGTTCGCTGTGACCCGCGCCTCCGCGAGGAGGTCCTCCCACTCCGGCTGGGGGAGGAGGGGACCTACCCTCTCCCCGGCACGGGCTGCGACCTGCCACCTCCGATCCTCTCCCCGCAGGAACACGACGAGGAGGGCATCCTTTGGGAGCCCCCACGCGGAGAAGATCGCCCGCGCGTAGAGATCGATGTCCCCGAACGGATCGTGCCAACTCGCGAGGTAGACGAGCGACACCCCGCGTTCCTTGAGGGAACCGATGAGGTGCTCCAGCTGCTCGCGATCCGCCCGCTCGAGGGTCTGGCCGTAGTCGTTGATCGCGCCGACCGGTTCGGGCAGAGGCTCGGCCGCTGCTAGGACGGAGGCAAGTAAAGGAACCGCGAACAGTGCTCGCAGGTCACGACCTCCCGCTCGGACTTCACCTTCTCCACCGTGGTCTCGACGAGGCGGAGGTGGCACCCGCCGCACATCCCTCCCACCACCGGCACCACCGGGCTCCCCCCGCTTCCCAGAAGCCGTTCGTAGTGCCCGCGGAGACGTAGGGGGACGCGCTGGAAGATCTCGTCGCGCCTGACGCGGAGGGCATCCTGCTCCGCCAGGATCGTGGCCCGCCGCCGGGCGAGCGCACCGAGTTCCTCCTCGAGCTCCCGCCGCCGCCCCTCGTGCGCGATCGCCTCCTCCCGTAGCTTTCCCTCGTCGGCGTCCGCTTCCGCCATCAGCTGGAGCGCCTCATCGGCCAGGGTGTCGAGCTGCCCGCGGAGGAAGGTCACCTGCTCCCGCAGGTGCTCCATCTCCTTGTAGGGGATGATGTCGTGGTCGAGCTTGTGCTGGTAGGTGCGGATCTTCTCGTCGGTGGAATCCACCTCGCCTGACTTGGCGAGGGCGGAGAGCCGGAGGGCGCGATGGCCCTCCTGGCGGCGACGGAACGCTTCCTCCTCGCTAGCGAGGAGGGTCCGGAGCCGTGCCTCCTCCCTCTCGAGGTCGGCCAGGCGCCCCGCGAGCGTGCGCAGGCTCGCATCGGCCTCGGCGAGGGAGAGGAGCTGGGCGAGGGACTCGTTCATCGCTCCATCACCACCAGGTCCGGAAAACGCTCGCGGAGGAGTCGCCCCACGTGGCCCACGAACGGTTGCTCCGTCTCCTGGTGGCCGAACGCGACTGCGGTGAGGCCGGATTCGGAGGCATCGCTTCCGTCGTGATAGCCGATCTCGCCCGTGAGGAAGAGGTCAGCGCCCGCGGCCAACGCGTCCTCCCACAGGCTCCCTCCGCTTCCCCCGCACAGGGCGACCCGCCGTACCTCCCGCTCCAGGTCCCCGTACACGGCGTGCGGCTCGACCCCCCCCAGCGCGCGGCCGAACCGGGAGACGACGTCGGAACCCGAGGCCGGTTGCGGTAGATTCCCCACCCTGCCCAGTCCATGCCGGGGAGACGGGTTCTCCAGGGGGTACACGTCGTAGGCTACCTCCTCGTAGGGATGGGCCCCCTTCATTGCGGCGAGGGCGGCGGGGAGCCGGTCGGAGGGGACCACCGTCTCCAGCCGCACCTCGTCGGCCCGCTCCTCCCGCCCCGCTTCCCCGAGGTAGGGATGCGATCCCGCCCGCGGGAGGAACGTGCCGATCCCAGGGGCACGGAACGAGCAGTGGCCATAGAGCCCGATCTCCCCCGCTCCTGCCCCGAACAGGGCCTCCGCCACCCGGTCCTCGTGCCCGCGGGGCACGAACACGGCGAGCTTGACGAGCCTCCCCCGGGAGACGAGGGGCCGCAGGGAGACAAGGCCGAGGGCCCCGGCCAGGGCCTCGCCGAGCCCTCCCCAGGCGATGTCGTAGGGGGTGTGCACGGAATAGCAGGCCGTCCCCGAGCGGACGAGGAGCAGGAGCTTTTCCCCGCGGGGCGTCCCGGGGAGGAGGCGGTCGAGGGGGCGGAAGAGGAGCGGATGGTGCGTCACGACGAGGTCCACGCAGGACAGGTCGCGCGCGACGTCGAGGCTGAGGTCGAGGGCGACCACGGCCCGTCGGCACGGCCCCGCGAGCGGCCCCACCTGGAGCCCGGACCGATCCCAGTCCTCCGCGAGCGCTGGTGGGAAGAGCTCGTCGAGGAAGGCCACCACGTCCTGGCGATCCATGTCGGGGCGAGTGTAGCGGCCCGGTCGCTTGCCAGGCAAGGAACAGCGGCTACCATGGCCGCCGATGGCGGGACACACAGGGACCGCGGACCTTCCCCTCCACGAGGGCCATGCCCCGCGGTGGTTGTTTGCGCGGATGGTCCTCCTGGCGCGGGAGATCGTCCTCGCCCTCGCCGATGAGTTCGGGACAGAAGGGGTGCTGGCCCGGCTCTCTGACCCCCGCTGGTTTCAAGCGTTGGGGTCCCTCCTCGGGTTCGACTGGCACTCGAGCGGCCTCACCACGACCACCTGCGGGGCGGTGAAGGAGGCGCTGCGCGCGGTGGGGGACGAGATCGGCCTGTACGGAGCAGGGGGCAAGGGGGCTGCCTCGCGGCGAACGCCGCTGGAGATTGCGGAGGCCGCGCCACGGCTCGCCGTCGAGCCAGGGCCGCTCGCCGACGCGTCGCGGATGGCGGCCAAGGTGGACTCCGCTGCCCTCCAGGATGGGTTTCAGATCTACCACCATGCGTTCTTCTTCGATCGGGCAGGGCGGTGGTGTGTCGTCCAGCAGGGGATGAGCGAGAAGACGGGCCTGGCCCGCCGCTACCACTGGTTCTCCGAGGCCGTTGCGGACTTCGTGTGCGAGCCCCACGCCGGGATCGTGGGACCGCGGTCCGATCTCGTCCTGAACCTCGTGGCGCGGGAAGCCGATGGGTTGCGGAGGGCAATCCCCGAGGTCGCCCGCGAGCCGCCGGAGCGGTTGGTGAGCGAACTCTCGCGCTTGCAGGCCCTGACCCTCCCCCGTCGGCACGCCCTCCTCGTCTCCGATCTCGACCCCCAGCGGCTGCGCACGGTGTTCCTCTCCTCCTATGCGAGCGAGGCGACGGACTTTGCGGGGCTCCTCCGCACCCGGGGGGTGGGGGCGAAGGGCCTGCGGGCCCTCGCCCTGCTGGCCGAGCTTCTCTACGGCACCCCCGTCTCGTTCCGCGATCCGGCCCGGTTCGCCTATGCCCACGGCGGGAAGGATGGGATCCTCTACCCGGTGGACCGGGAGACCTACGATCGAACGATCGGGATCCTCCGCCGGGCAGTGGAACGGGCGCGGTTGGGGGAACGGGAAGAGCTCGCCACGCTACGGCGGTTGGCGTCGGTTGAACCGGCCTTCATTCGGTGGCCCCCTGGGCGGCCACCGGGACGCGGATGACCTTCTTCTTCCACGTCCCGCGCCCGAGCCACAGGACGAGGGCGATCCCCGCCAGGAAGTTGCTGAGGGCCATCCCCGCCCACATCCCCGTCGTCCCGAACCCCAGTGGATAGGCAAGGGCCCAGGACAAAAAGACCCGCAACACCCACAGCCGGACGATGGACATCACCATCGGCGGCACGGTGTGGCCCGAGCCGCGGAACGTGGCCGCCGCTCCATCGAACAGGCCGAAGAACGGGATCGAGGTCCCGAACACGGCGATGAACCAACTGCCCTCCCGGATCACGTCGGGGTCGGCCACGAACACGCTGAATAGCGGGCGGCGCAGGAAGAAGGCCAGGCAGTACACCCCGATCAGGGAGAGGAACGTGGCGGTGATCCCCCGGCGGGCGATCGTCTCCGCCCGCTCGGTCTGATCGGCCCCCAGGTTCTGGCCGATCATCGCCACGAGGGCGTTCGCCGCTCCCAAGCTGATCACATTGACGAGGTTGATGAACCGGTTCCCCACAGTGTAGGAGGCCACGACCGCCGTCCCGAACCCGGACACGAGCCCCATCATCACCACGAACCCGAGCGAGCTGCTCGTCTGATCGAGGACGTTGGGGAGGCCCACCCGGAGGATGGGGAGGAGCCGCGCGCGGCGGGGCCGGAGATTCCTAAAGTGGACCCGTAGCCCTGCTCGGCCGGAGAAGAGGATCGTCAGTCCGACCACGGCGATGAGAACGCGCGAGAGGACGGTCGCAAGCGCCGCGCCGGCTACCCCCCACTCCGGGAAGGGCCCCCAGCCGAAGATGAGGAGCGGGTCGAGCACTGCATTCAGAAGGAGTGAGGAGACGTGTAGGTACATCATGAGGCGGGTGTTCCCCAACCCCACCATGAGGCCGCCGAACGCCTGGGCAAGGAACATGAACGGGAGCCCTGCGCACTCGATCCGGAGGTAGAGGAGCGCCAGAGGAAAGAGATCCTCCGGCGCACGGATGAGACGCAGCACCGCGGGGGCAGCCGCGAACCCGGTTGCTCCGAGGACGACCGATGCCAGGGCAAGGAAGCCTAGGATTTGTCCGGCTGACTCCTCTGCTCCCTTCTGATCGTGGGCCCCGTAATGCTGGGCTACGAACGCCGTCCCGGCAGCCTGGAATCCGCCGGCGAACGACATGAAGAAGAACAGGATCGGCCAGGCCATCCCCGGTGCGGCCATCGCTGCCGTGCTCAACTTCCCGAGCCAGAACGCATCCACGAGGTTGTACAGCGCCTGTACGGCCCCGGTGAGCATCGCCGGCCAGGCCAGGAGGAGCATCGTCGGGAGGATGGGCCCCTTCAGGATTTTCTCGCGCACGTACCTTGGGTTCATCGGCTGAAGGAGGAAGTATACACGACGGAACAGGGGAAGGAAACCGACTATTCTTGGTGCGCCCGGAGATCGTCGCCAGGCAGAGGCCATGGGGAGAAGGCAGTTGGAGGCAGGTGGTGCTCCTCTTAGGCGAGCTCGGCGGCATGGGAAGGAGAAAGGCGGCTGAGTGGAGCTCTCGCACCTGGGGAGAGATCCGCAGCGAGAATGGCCTTCTAGTAGGGAGCTGGTTGGGTGCACTACTAGAACCTGGTCTGGCCTCACTATGGGGCGGGGATGGACGGGAATCCCTCGCTCTGGAAACTGCGGAAGCTTGGATGCGATCTAGGTGAGGACTCCATGCTATTTCCACCCCTGATAGTGGGCAAGGTCAGTGCCGACAGAACAGGTTGGGGTGGTAACGACCTCCTGGCCCACTACACGAAACGCCTCAACCGCGTGCCAAGGCGAGGATGCTCTCGGGTGGCCACGGTCCACCGGGATGGAGCGGAGGTCGGAGCGGTGGCTTGACGCTTGGCATTCTATAGCGTATACTGTTGGCATAGCGTCTGGCGGGCGTTGCTCTCGACGGACGCGTCAGGAGGTGGAACATGTTGATCGAGGTGGCAAAGGTGCGGGATGTGCCGCCAGGAGGGCTAAAGGCCGTGGAGGCAGGGGGCAAGGAAATCGTCCTGGCCAACGGCGATGGGAAGATCTATGCCATCGCCCGCCGCTGCGGGCACATGAACGCCCCCTTGGAGAAGGGAACCCTGGCCGGAAACATCCTGACCTGTCCTATGCATGGGGCCCGGTTCGATGTCACCACCGGCAAGGTGAAGAGCGAACCGCCGGAGGGAGGACCGATGCCATCTGGGCTTCCCGAGTCATTCGTCCACCATATGGAGCGCCTGGGGTCCCTCATGGCCGAGATCAAGACTTACGATCTCCCCACCTATCGGGTCCAGGTGGAGGGGAACACCATTAAGGTCGAGATCTGAAATCAGCGTCGTAAGGGGGAGAACATGCCGCAAGAGATACCGTCTTTGGTCGCTGTGGGCCTCAATCTTGGGGGGTTGGCCGCTCTCCTTTTCCTAGTGGCTAACCTGGCAGTGATCTTCCATCTCGTGCAAAGGTTGATCGCCCCCAAGAGCCGCTGGGCCTGGCTCGACGGACTGCGGCGCCGCTGGCATTACGTACATTACATCGGCAACCTGGCCATGGTCGGGGCCATGATCGCCCACGCGGCGCTGTTAGGCCCGTATGCCTCGCCGTTGCATTGGCTCTTGGTGGCGCTGCTCGTCTGGATGGCCGGCGTTGGCATCACCCTACGCTTTACCAACGCCTCGCCGAAGGTCAAGCGGGGGCTTTCCCGCCTCCACTCCCGGTGGTACATGTTCGTGGCTGTGTTGGTGGTCTTGATCGCGGCGCACATCTGGTCACTCCCAAATTTCCCCTACCCCCTGGAGTAGGCGGGGTCACAAAAGGAGTCAAAAAATGGGAAAAGAGTTGAAGTATCCCCGGCTTTTTGAGCCGATCACGCTGCGTGGGGTGGAGATCAAGAACCGCATCCTCTGGCTTCCGCATGAGCCCCATTTCGGCAGCAACGACCACCTGCCCACGCGTCAACAGCTCTACTACTACCGGGAGCGGGCCCGGGGCGGCGTCGGGGCCATCGGCGTCCCCAGTTTGGGCGTCCACCGTAGCGGCACCTATGCTGGCCTGGTCGACGCCTACCGCCCGGAGAGCATCCCCGGGCTCCGGGCCATTGTGGATGCCGTCCACGCCTACGGGGCCAGGATCTATGCCCAGCTCACCCACTTCGGGAATCAAACCAAGAGCGCGGAGACGCACGGCCCGGCCTGGGCGCCCTCGGCCGTCCCAGACCTCACGGTGCGCGAGCTCCCCAAGGCGATGACGGTGGACGAAATCCAGGAACTGGTGGCATCCTTCGCCCGGGCGGCGGAAAATGTGCTCGCCGCCGGCTTCGACTGGGTGGAGATCAAGGTGGCCCACGACGGCATCCTGCGCCAATTCCTCTCCCCCGCGAAGAACAAGCGCACCGATGCCTACGGCGGCTCGCTCGAGAACCGCGCCCGGATCGTGATGGAGGTGCTGCGAGCCGTCCGGGACGCCCAGGGCGACGTCCCCTTGGGCGTCCGCCTGTGCCTAAACGAGTATATCCCCCACGGCTACGGCGTAGATGAGGCCGTGGAGTACGCCAGGATGTTCGCCACTGTGGCTGACTACATCAACACCGACGCGGGCACCTGGGAGTCCATGCACTACATGGTGCCACCGATGACCATCCCCATGGGCTACTTGCTTGGAGACGTGGCGCGCATCAAGCAGGCGGTGAACGTGCCGGTGATCGGCACCGGACGCATCGTGTGGCCGCAGACCGCCGAGCAAGCGCTCGCCGATGGGGCATGTGACATGATCGGCATGGCCCGGGCGCTCATCGCTGACCCCTACTGGGCGGAGAAGGCCCAGCGTGGGGCGCCGGAGGAAATCCGCGGCTGCATCGGCTGCAACCAGAAGTGCATCGGCCGGCTGCTTCAGAACCTGCCCATCTCCTGCGTGGTCAACCCCACCTCGGGCTACGAGCGTGAGTTCGGCGCCGAGTTTTTTTACAGGCCCACGCGACGGCCCCGGAAGGCAGTGGTGGTGGGCGGAGGGCCAGCGGGGATGAAAGCCGCCGAAACCATGGCCCGACGCGGGCATCAGGTGGTGCTCTTCGAGAAGGAGAGGCGGCTCGGCGGACGGGTGAACTGGGAAAGCGCCCTGCCCAATCGCCGCGGCGTCTCCGGTGCCGGCCGTTACCTGGAACAAACGGTGACCGGGCTTGCCCGGGTCGAGGTCCGGCTCGGCGTGGAAGCGGATGTGGATGCCGTCCTTTTGGAGCAGCCCGACATCGTAATCGTCGCCACCGGGGCGATGCCGGTGGCCGAGCTCCCGGGCGTGGAAGCCGCGGGCAACCTGTATCACACCCTGGATGCGCTCGCGGGACGGGTGGAGGGGGAAACGCTTTTGGTGATGGACAACGACGCCACCGAGGAGGGGGCCGGCGTGGTGGAACTCCTGCTCGGGCAAGGCAAGACAGTCCATTGGGTGACCCCGGTCTTTTTCAACGGACAGGACATAAACGTCGTTGTTTCCATTCCTTATTATCAGCGCCTAGGCGGCCGGGATGTCGGGCTTTATCCCATGAGCGTGGTGACCGGCTTCGCTCTGGGCACCGCAACGCTCCTCAACGTTCAGTACGGCACAAGACAGGAGATCACTTGGGTAGACGCCATCGTGGTGACGGGGGTTTGGGCCCCGAAAAACGAGCTCTATGAAAAGCTCCAGGGGCGACTGCCCCGGCTCCTCATCCTCGGGGATGCGGCGGCGCCGCGCACCTTGGCGGCCGCCCTGGGCGACGCCATGAGCCTGACCGAAGACCAAATAGAACATGGCAAAAAGAGGAGGTGAGAGACGATGAAGAAGTACCAGTGTCCGACCTGTGGTTACATCTACAACCCGGATGTGGGCGACCCCAGTGCAGACATCCCGCCGGGCACGCCCTTCGATGACCTGCCCGACGACTGGGTCTGCCCGGTATGCGGGACCCCTAAGGCGGAGTTCGCGCCTGTTGACTGAGGAGGTTAGCGTGCCCGCGTGGACAGTTGTGGCCGAAGCGGATGCCATTGGCGAGGGAGAGCTCCGGGCCGTCTCCGTGGCCGGGCTTCCCATCCTCCTCGTCCGGCGCCAGGGGCAGGTGTACGCTCTGGATGAGCGCTGCCCTCACCTTGGCTGCTCATTGGCCCGGGGGACTTTGGAGGGCTACATCCTGAAATGCCCGTGCCACGACTGGCGGTTCGATATCCGCACCGGCGAGTTCCTCGCCGCCCCGGAGATCAGGCTCCCCACTTACCCGGTCCGGGAGGCCGCGGGGAAGCTTTTCATCGTACGAGGAGACTAGCATGGAGGAGAAAAAGGTATTCTTGTACGCGATAAGCACCTGCCCGTGGTGTCGGAAGACCAAGCAGTTCTTCACCGATAACCACGTGGAGTTCGATTTTGTGGATGTGGACCTTCTGGAGGGCGAGGAGCAGGAGAAGGTGATGGACGAAGTGTATCGCCTGAGCGGGGCCCGTGCTTTTCCCGTGGTCATAATCGGCGAGACGACGGTGGTCGGTTACCGTCCTGACCGCTACAAGGAACTCCTGAAGATCCCTTGACCATCGTTCAGTCGGGAGGGGAGATGGAGATCGAGGCGCGGAAGCGTGAGCTGCGGGAGTGGTTTGGGAGGGTGGTCGATGTGCTTGGCTACAAATTCAGCCCCGACGAGGAGCTCGTGGACTTCTTGCTCGAGCAGGAGGTTTTGCTTGAGCGCAAGACCGGGGCTCCCTACTGTCCCTGTCAGGGCCGCACCGGGAACCGGGAGGAGGATATGCTGATCGTTTGTCCCTGCATCCCCTTCCACCGCAAGCACTTCGACGTGATGAAGCGGTGCTGGTGCGGACTTTTCGTGCATAAGGACGTCGCCGACCCAAGTGCTCTCCCCCAGATCCCCCTGACCGAAATCACCTAAATACCGGCCAGTTGAGCCGAAGGCTAGGGGCTTGTCCCCCATCCCGGCGGGTACACAAGTCTTGTGCCCAGTCAGCCTTCTTTTGAGAGCGGTGGGGAAAGGTACTGGCGGGCCCAGCGGTCGATGGCCCCGATGACCTCCCGGAGCGCTAGCCCAGCTTGGGTGAGCTCATAGGTGGTGTGCGGGGGCATCACCGAGTGCACTGTCCTCTTCACGATCCCCAGCTCCTCCAGCCGATCGAGCCGTTGGGCCAGGGTGGCTGGGTTGCAGCCGCCCACGGTGCGAGAAAGCTCGTTGAACCGCCGCGGCCCGTCGAGCAGGGCCCGAATGATGTGCAAGACCCACTTCTCCTGGAGGAGATCGATGGCCACCTCGGCCGGACATCGTTCCCTTTCTTCACCCATTCCAACTCAATGGTAACCCTTCGGCGTGTGATCGCGAGCTAACTCTCGCCCCCGATCGTGCATTTCCCTAGAAAGCGTGCCCAGGCCTGATTACGGGACGGTTTGGTTTGGGGCACGGCGTGGCATCTTTTGATTCTCCCAATCGTTTCCGGATCCGCGGTGTGAGATCGCGCGCCCCAGCCGAATTCTAGTGGGTGTCAAGGCGATCAGCGTCAATTTGGGCGCTACGGCCCTTCAGGTCAAGCACTGGTGCCCGTCCGTACGGCAAGGATGCCCTCCTCCCCGTCCACGGGCAGGACCTGAGCCGAGGTTGCCCCGATGGGGTTGGGGCGGTGCGGCAATTGGGTGGCAACTTCGCTTCTGAGGCCGATCGCGAGCCGGAACGGGAGCGCTAGGGTCCGCCGTGCTCCCCCCGCACCTATCCCGAACGAGAACGACCGGAAGCAGCGTAGCCTGTATCACGGAACTAACTCCTTACCGCACCTCACCATCTTCCATCGGGACCTGCCCCGCCGCCGGGTTCAAGGCAGCGAGGACCGGCAACCATGTCTTCCATGCTGGAACGAGCCATCGCCTTGATTGCCCTCGTGGTGCCACTGACATGCGCCGGCCTGGGGGCGGAAGTCAACCTCCCTCCGCGGGCCGAGCTCATGGTGGTGAACGTGATCCCCGGCGTGCCAGCGTCGTTCGAGCTGGCAGCTTCTGACCCCGACGGCGATCCGCTGACCTTCACCGTCCTTGGTGGCCCCCACCATGGGCAGTTGGTGGGGGATCCTCCCCACCTGACCTACATCCCCGAGCTGGGCTCTTGGGGAACGGACGAGATCACCTTCTCCGTGGCTGACCCCTATGGGGCGATCGACCTTGGGCTGGTCAAGCTCTGTGTCACGCCTCAGATCCCCACCCACTACATTGGCGATGCAGACGCGCTTTCCAAGGTAGGCCTGGCCGAACTGGCGGTGCATCTTGCCGGCCAGCAGGTCCAGGTGTGGTACATCTTCACCGAACGCGCGGGGGTCTTCGCTATCGGGGAGGTGATCCCAGTGCTCCTCCCTCCGGGCGGAGAGGTGAGCTGGGTGGGCATGTGCTGGGTGGGAGCTGAGGGTGTCCACCTTGAGTCGCCAGCCACGGACTGGGACGCCGCGGGGTTGCTTCATGTCGCCACGCGGTCCCTGCCAGCAGGGGCCTACATTCTGACCGTGGTCAAGCACCGTGAGGCGTTCTCGTTTCTCATCGCGCTGAAGGGAACGCCCGACGAGGGCACCCATCTCGCCGCTGGTGACCCGCGTGAGGAGCAAGGAGGATGAACATGCGTGCGTTCAGGATCATAGGTGTAGCGACTACAGTCGTGATGGCCTTGTCCGGGTGGGCGGCCGACGCTCCGATGCAGGTGGTGTTTGTCCCCTTCGACACCCCCACCTTGTTTGTCCTCGCTACGGGGGATCAGGGCCTGGCGTACACGATCCTTGAACTCCCCACCCAGGGTGTGCTCGTTGGGATCCCTCCCTACCTCACCTACATCCCCCGCGCCGGGTTCTCCGGGACGGATTGGGTGCACTACCTCGTCCAGACCGATCAAGGGCAGTGGGATCTCGGGACGGTGCAGCTCGTCGTCTTTTCACCCGGGGCCACGATGAGCCCATTCGTGTTCACCAGCGAGGCGGAGCTTGGCTGGTCCGGGCCGACGTTCGCCCTGGATAGCTACCGGTTCGTCTTCGGCGTCCAGGCACGGTTCACCTACTTCGAGCAGGCGTTGCGGGCGACCTGGACCGACGCGGGGTTCACGTCGTTCGTGGGCACGACGCGGGTCGCTCTCGATGGATCCTGGCCCAGCCCTTGGCGCCTTCCCATCACCCTCACCCTCGACTTCGATCCCACCGGTCCGACGTTCAGATCGTGGAACGTGGACGCCCGCACGACGATCGCAGGGGTGACCTGGGCCTACACCTTCTACTCTCCATCGGGGTTCCTGTTCGTCGTGACCGAGAACGTGGATGAGATCGTGACCGCACTGGCGTTGGGACAGATCGCCGATCCGCTACGCGAGGAGTTCGCGGACCATGGGTACACCCTTTCCCCTGGGGCGTCGGTGTCGCCGTCCGGGGGGGGATGGGAACTGACCAGCGGTGCGTGGATCTTCCGCATTGTGGAGGGCGATGGAACGCTGACTGTCTACCTCGAAGGGACCTACGCTACGTTCCAGGTACAGGGGGCGCTCGGCCCGATCGCGTTCGACAGTCGGACTACGTTCGTCCATCTCACCCCCACCTTCGGCGAGCAAAAGCTCACCCTCCGGGGCCCATGGATCTGTGAGGGGTGCCCCACGAATTGGGAACTGAACTTCGCGCAGACCAAAGCCGGGTTTGACCACCTGAGCCTCCTCATCAAGGACGTCGAGATCCCATGTCCAGGGTGCGGGGCCATTCAGACTTTCTTCGACATCGAGGTCACGTTCACCGTAGACGAGAAGAAGCTCGAGCCTTCGCTGCGGGTGAGTTCAGGCTTCGTGGCCTGTGTCAGGCCGCTGGTGGCCCTGGCCACGCCGGAGACAGGGTTCGGGCTGTCGGGCTTCGACCTCTACGGGATCGAGATCAAATGCGAACTCGCTAGCGGCTACATCCTGCGCCTCGCGACCTCGTTCAACCCCCTCCAGGATTCCTCCGTTACGGGGTACGCCCAGTTCTTCGAGCTGTGGCAGCTTGAGGGGCCGGTGGTCCCGTGCTGTGGGAACCCAGGCCGGTTCCAGCTATCGGCGTATTTCGGTCGCGAGAGCGGGTCCCTCTTTGGGCTGGGGATGGGGAACATCATCCTCTACTTCCCCGTGTCGCGCGAGGTCCTCGTCAACGTCGGCCTCAAGTTGGGGGAGGTGGACCCCGGCGATCCAGCCAAGACCTGGATCCTTGCCGTAGGGTCGAAGGGGCTGTTCTAGCTCGATAGGAAGAGGTCCCGGAACGCAGCGAGGACGGCCCGGTGGCGGCCGGGGATGAGGACGTGGTGGTTCCCGAGGGGCTCGCGGAGGAGGCGTGCGAGGGCCCCTTTGGGCATCTTGAAGGCGACTTGGGTCCGGCAGAGGTCCTCCCGATCTGGGTGCTCGGGGAGGACGGACCCCTCGACGAAGAACCCCTCCTCCAACCCCTTCCCCCCGAACCGGACGAGGGTGTAGGGGCCAGGGCGAACCCGCCCCGCCACGGCGAGGCCGAGCCCCGACTCGAAGTGGGTCCGCAGGCGGTAGGAGGCGACGAGGGAGAGGGGCACCGTGCAGTGGGCGAGGATGAGCCGTTCCCTCTTGAGGTCGAGGTCGGCGGGGTTGGCGAGGAACCCCGGGCTGCCGGTCAGCTCCTGCGCGACGATCAGCGCCAGCAGTGCCGGCAGGTCCCCTTCGCACCCTCCCGGGATCCCGGCATCGGACAGGCACGCCAGGGCCCAGCACGCGGTCATCCGGTGGGGGAGGAGCCCGAAGCAGGCGATGGTCAGGGCGTCCAACCCTTCCTCCTCGACCAGCTGTGCCAGGGCAGCGTGGACACGGCTCGCCATCGTTCGCTCCCCCTCCCCGATCCCCTCTCCGTTTCCTCCGATCGGGGTTGCCCCCTCCCGCGGGAGGCGGGCGAGGACGGCATCGAGCGGGAATGGACGCACGGTCCACCCGAGCTTCCCCGCGAGCGCGTCCGGGCTCGGTGAGCTGGCCACGAGCCATGGAGAGGGGTCCCCGATCAGCCCCACCACCTTCCCCCTCAGGTTCCGGGCGAGGGCCACCGCTTGCCCCAGGACGGGGAGGGCTACCTCCTCTGCCCCGAGGTGAGAAAGCCACACTGGGCGGTGGTCCTGACGTAGGCGGGCCGCGATCTCGAGCGCTGCGGGGAGGGAGTTGTGGCCGGGGTGCGTGAGGAGGACGATCGGTCCCCGCGCCCGGTCAGCGAACGCGAGGGCCTTCCTCTCCGTTCCCCCGGTGAGGATGAGGAGGAAGTGGGCCGGCTCGGCCGCGATCGCCTCCTCCTCCACCGCGACCAGCTCCACGTTCGCCCGCTCCCGAAACGCCTCGACAACGGGACGCACCAGGTCCTCCCCCGCGCCGTGAAGGCCCGAGGCGAGCGGAAGCACCGGCACTCGAATCTCAGCCATCGTTCTCTCCTCTCATCGGCACGGTGTAGCCGAGCGGGTTTGCGAGCACGAACGTGAGCTTGGGGATCCGGCGCACGGAGAGGCGGCGGGCGAGCCGGGCCCGGATGAACGCGCGGTCGTGGGCCAGGGCAGCACGGGCTTTCTCCTGATCCGCGGCCCCCCCCTGGAGGGCCACCGCCACCACCGCCTCCTCCCCATCCGGGGAGAGCCGCACCCCCATCACGGTGGGCAACGCGACGCGGAGGGCGGGGTCCTTGACCTCGAACTCGAGGATCGCGGCGACCTCGTGGGCGATCGTGGCCACGAGCCGGGAGCGGTTGTGAGTGGACATCACAGGATGGAGAGGTTGTGCCCCTCGATGTAGTAGTCCCGGCTTCCCTGGAGCGTGTCGAGGAGCTTCATCAGCACCTCATCGGTGTGCCGGCGAGCGTTGGAGAGGCAAGCGAACCCGAGGACCGCGCTTTTGGGATCGTCCAAGCTATCCAGTTCCGCTGCTGACACGTTGAATTCCCGCCTCGCTCGGGCGAGGACCGGTGCCACCACCGACCGCTTCTCCTTTAGGGTCCGCGGACCGGGGAGCCTCAGCCGCACCTGAAGCACGCCCACGGGCATCGCTCTAGACCAGGACCTCCTCGACGGTGTAGATCTCGAGGGTGTCCCCGGGACGAACATCGTTCCAGTCGCGAATGCGGATCCCGCACTCCCGGCCCGCCTGCACCTCGCGCACATCGTCGGTGAACCGCTTGAGGGATGCGATCTCTCCCACGAACACCTCTTCCCCGTTGCGGAACGCCTTGACCCTCCCCCCCCGCACGACGCGCCCCGCGCGGACGGAGCATCCCGCGACCCGGCCCACGCCTTCGATGTCGAACGTCTGGAGGACCTCGGCCTCGCCCACCTTGACCTCGCGGTACTCGGGCCCCAGCAGCCGGCGCAGGGCCCGTCCCACGTCCTGGGTGAGGTCGTAGATGATGTCGTAGGTCCGCACGGGGATGTTCCGCTGCTCGGCCAGCCGCGCCGCCTTGCCATCCACCCGCACCGCAAACCCGACGACTAGGGGCTGGCCTTCCTCCTCCGCCGCGGCGAGAAGGACGTCGGACTCCGTGATCGGCCCCACGCCGGCGTGGAGGAGCTCGAGCTCCACCCCATCGGCCTTGAGCGTTCCCAGCTCGTGCTTGGCCGCATCGAGGGCGCCTGTGCTCGCCGCCTTGAGCACCACGACGAGCTTCTTCGTCTGGGCGATCTGGATGAGCTCCTCGAACGTCTTGGGGGCCCGCACTGCCCGCCGCTCTTCCATACTGGCCCGCGCCCTCTCTGCTGCGATGCGGCGGGCCTCGTTGGGGTTCTCGATCCGCTCGACCGCCTCCCCTGCTGGGGGGACCCCATCCAAGCCGAGGATCTGGACCGGCGTTCCTGGGCCAGCGGCGGCAACGCGCGCGCCCCGGTGGTCGAGGAGGGCCCGCACCCGGCCCCACGTGCTCCCCGCCACGAGCACGTCCCGCTCCCGGAGGGTCCCGTTCTTCACCACAACCGTCGCGAGCGGTCCCCGGGTTGGGTCGAGGTTCGACTCGATGATCGTCGCCTCAAGCTTCCCCTCCGGATCCCCGTAGATCCCCTCCATGTCCGCTACGAGGAGGATCATCTCCAGAAGCTCATCCACCCCCTGCCCGGTGAGGGCGGAGACGGGGACCGTGACCGTCGTCCCCCCCCACTCCTCCGGGGTGTATCCGAGCTTGGCGAGGTCCTGGAGGACGCGGTCCTTGTTCGCACCGGGCTTATCCATCTTATTGATGGCGACGATCATCGGCACGCCGGCTGCCTTGATGTGGTCCACCGCCTCCAGGGTCTGGGCCATCACCCCGTCATCGGCCGCCACAACGAGGATGGCGATGTCCGTGACCTGCGCCCCGCGGGCCCGCATCGCCGTGAACGCGCGGTGGCCGGGGGTGTCGATGAACGTGATGAGGCGTTCGTGGACGGACACCTGGTAGGCCCCGATGGACTGCGTGATCCCACCCGCTTCCCCTTCCGCGACGTGGGCCTTGCGGATCGCGTCGAGAAGGGTCGTCTTCCCGTGATCGATGTGGCCCAGCACGGCCACGACGGGTGGGCGGGGCGTCCCGCGCGGCTTCGGAGGGGCCTTCGCTTCTGCGGGAGCTTCGCTGGGGGTGGGAGGGACCCGCTCCCGGAAGAACTCGCGGATGAGGTCCGCCTCCTCGTCGGTCACCGTGCTCACCGCTCTCAGTCCGGGCATCCCCAATGCGACGAGGGCCTCCAAGAGGTCCTTGGAAGGGATCCCGAGGTCACGGGCGATCTCGTACACGCGCTTCTTGGTCAAGCTCCTCCTCTGCCGGGCGTCACGCCGGCGTCAGCCGGTGCCGTCCCTTGCTCCTTCGCCGGGCGAGCACGGCCCGTCCGGCCGGTGTCCGCCTGCGGGCCAGGAACCCGTGGACGCGGTACCGGCGCCGACGATGGGGTTGGTAGGTGCGCTTGGGCATGAGTCCCTCCTTCTCGTCCTCTCACCGCAATTTCGCCCATTCTCCCTTGGATTCGGCTGGGGTGCAACGTGGGTTGTGGCGAAAGGAGGACCTGGACACCTCGCCACCGGGTGCGGCAGATCGGAGGGAGGGTCCCCGCATCGGCCAGCCACGAGGCGAGGTACCGCTGGACCTTGGCCTCCCCGGGGTAGCCCCACCCGAAGTCCCCGAACTGGCGGCGCAGGGCGACCACGTACCCATCCCGCACCACCTTCGCCAGGAGCGAGGCCGCCGCGACGGCCGGATGGTCGCGGTCCGCCTTGGGGACCACCGAGATTCCCTCCGGGGGGAGCCCCGACCGGGCGGAGAGGGAATCCCTGAACTTGGGGATGGCCCGCGGCCCGACCGGGGTATCCATCACGATCCGGTCCGGGGAGAGGGCGGACGCGATCCGCAGGGCTGCGTCTCGTTCGAGGGAGGTGAGGTTCTCCTGGTTCACCGCTGCGGCCGGGACGACGACCGCCCTTGCCCGGACCCCCGACCGCGCGATCGCCCGCACCAAAGCGCACCTCTCCCCGCGCGGGACGCGCTTGGAGTCGCGCGCTCCCAGCTCCCATAGTCCTAGGAGGTCCTCCTCCGCGACGCACACTCCCGCTACGACGAGGGGCCCGAGCACCGCCCCCCGCCCCGCTTCATCGATCCCGAGGACCTTCCCCACCCTCACCGCCAGGACTGGCGGTGGCGCTGCCACCGCCACCAGGTCACGAGGCCCGGGACCACCTCCCGCCGCTTGAAGGGAAAGACGAGGAGGGCTCCCGCGATGAACCCACCGATGTGGGCGAACCACGCTACCCCCTCCGCTCCCCCGAGGTCGGCCAGGCCCGAGAAGAGCTGGAGCAGGAACCAGAACCCGAGGAGCAGGAGCGCCGGGATCTCCATGAAATGGAGGAAGATGAACAGGGGGACCACGGTGAGCACGCGGGCCCAGGGAAACAGGACGAGGTAGGCTCCCAGCACCCCCGCGATCGCCCCTGACGCCCCGATCATGGGGATCGTGGAGCGGGCGCTCACCGCCGCCTGCAGCACCGCCCCCCATGCCCCGGTGAGAAGATAGAAGAGGAGGAACCTCCCGCGCCCGAGAGCGGCCTCGACGTTGTCCCCGAATATCCAAAGGTAGAGCATGTTCCCCAGGAGATGGAGCCACCCTCCGTGGAGGAACATCGAGGTGAGGATCGTGACCCAAATCGGGAACGGCACCGTAGGCGCGAGGTCCGTCCCCGACCAGAGCTCCGCGGGGATGAGCCCGAACCGAATCACAAACTGATCCCGTTCCGTGACGGGGTAGAGGCAGCCCCGCCCGTACCGGCGGTACATGACGGGATCGAGCCCCGGGGCGGACTGCCCGAACGTGGTCTCCCATTCGCAGCGATCGAGGAACACGAGCCAGCTATCCGAGTAGCTCAGGGTGTAGAGGAACGCGGCCACGTTGAGGACGATGAGGGCGATCGTGACGTAGGGCACGACCCCACTCGGCTGACCATCGCGCACCGGGATCATCTTGGGCTCCTTGAGTTCCATTCTAGCGCCCGTGAAGGGGGAGAGGTAGTTGTGTCCTCGCCACCTTCCCTATACCATGGCCGGGAGAAAAGGAGGGGTCAGTGGAGCTTCTGCGCAAGCTGTCCGAGGCGGCCGGGGTTCCGGGCCGGGAGGAGGAAGTGCGGACGATCGTCCGCGGCGCCCTGAAGGGGCATGTGGATACGGTGGAAGTGGATCGGCTCGGGAACCTCATCGCCCACAAGAAGGGCCAGGGCCCGAAGGTGGTCGTGGCTGGCCACATGGACGAGATCGGGTTCCTCGTGTCCCACGTGGATGAGGAGACGGGGTTCTTGCGGATTGAGCCCGTGGGAGGGTTCGATCCGCGGACCCTCATCGCGTCGCGGGTCACCGTCCACGCCAAAGGGGGGCCCCTTCTCGGCCTCATCGGCACCAAGCCGGTCCACATCCTCACCGACGAGGAGAGGAAGAAGGAGATCCGGATCCAGGACCTGTTCGTGGACATCGGGCTCCCCGGGAAAAAGGCGGCAAAGGCAGTGCGGGTGGGGGATCCGGTGACCCTCGTTCAGTCGTTCGCCCGCGTCGGGGATCTCGTGTCGGGGAAGGCCCTCGACGACCGGGTCGGGGTGTACGTGGGGATCGAGGCCGTGCGGCTGCTGAAGAAGCACCAGGCCGATGTGTACTTCGTGGGGACGGTCCAGGAGGAGGTCGGGCTGCGGGGAGCGCGGGCGAGCGCGTTCGCGATCAACCCCGACATCGGCGTCGCCCTCGACGTGACCCTGGCCTGCGACATGCCCGGCGTGTCCGCCCACGAGCAGGTCACGAAGCTCGGGAAGGGCGTGGCGATCAAGGTCAAGGACTCCGCCTCCATCTCCCATCCCGGTCTCGTGCGGTTCCTCGTTGAGCTCGCTGAGGAGAAGAAGATCCCGTATCAGATGGAGATCTTGCCCCGCGGAGGGACCGACGCGGGCGCGATCCAGCTGGCACGGGAAGGGGCGGCGGTGGTGACCCTGTCCGTCCCCACGCGGTACGTGCACTCCGTGGTGGAGGCCGCCCATGTGGACGATATCGAGGCTGCGATCGCCCTCCTCGCGGCATTCCTCGATGCCTGCCCTCGGGCCGACCTCGCGCTGTGAGGGCGGGCTCGCCCGGGAACTGAGGAGGATTCGCTGAAGAGGATCCTGTTCCACGACGTGGACGCGATCGCGACCTTCGACCGGGACCGGCGTGAACTCCAGGGGGGGTGGCTCCTCGTCGCGGGGAACCGGATCGCCGCACTGGGGACCGGACCTGCTCCGCGGGGGCCGTTCGACGAGGTCGTCTCCGGCCGCGACCGGGTGATGATCCCAGGGCTGGTGAACACCCACCATCACCTCTACCAGACCCTGTTTCGCGCCGTGCCGGGGGCGCAAGGTAAGAAGCTCTTCGACTGGCTTCTGTTCCTGTACGAGGTGTGGCGGGGGATCGACGAGGATGCGGTGCGTACCTCGGCGATCGTGGGGTGTATCGAGCTCCTCCTCTCCGGCTGCACCACCACCACTGACCACCTCTACCTTTTCCCCCGCGGGCGGGAGCGGCTCACTGACCTCGAGATCGAGGCGGCGGGGGAGGTGGGGATCCGGTTCCATCCCACCCGGGGTTCGATGTCGCTCTCCCGCGACGAGGGAGGCCTTCCTCCGCCGGATGTGGTCCAGAGCGAAGAGGAGATCCTCGCTGACAGCGAACGGCTCATCGCGCAGTGGCACGACCCCTCGTTCGGGGCGATGGTGCGGATCGCCCTCGCCCCCTGCTCCCCGTTCTCCGTGACCCCGGAGCTGATGCGGGAGACGGCTGAACTGGCCCGGGAGCACGGGGTCCTCCTCCACACCCACCTCGCCGAGACGACCGATGAGGAGGCGTTCTGCCTCTCGAAGTTCGGGATGCGGCCCGTGGACTACCTGGAGGACGTGGGCTGGCTCGCTGGCGACGCGTGGCTCGCCCACCTCGTCCACCTCACGTCGCACGACATCCGGCGGCTGGCGCGGGCCGGGGTGGGGATGGCCCACTGTCCGAGCTCGAACATGATCCTCGGGTCGGGGATCGCCCCTGTGCCGGAGGCCCTGCGGGAGGGGATGGCGGTGGGCCTCGGCGTGGACGGGTCCGCCTCCAACGACACCTCGAACATGGTCCGCGAGGCGCGGCAGGCGATGCTCTTGGCCCGCGTGAAGCAGGGGGCGGAGGCGATGAGCGCCCGCACCGCGCTCGAACTCGCGACTCGCGGCGGGGCGCGCGTCCTCCACCGCGAGGAGGAGATCGGTTCCCTGGAAGAGGGGAAGTGCGCTGACCTCGTCCTGTTTGATCTTTCCGCGCTCGAGTTCGCCGGCGCGGCCGACCCCGTGGCGGCCCTCATCCACTGCGGGGCCCAGTACGCCGATCTTGTGATGGTGGACGGCGAGGTCCGCGTGCGGGGGGGCAGGCTTGTGGATGAACGCCTCCTCGAGTTCATCCCCCGCCAGCGCGCGCTGTCGCGGCTGCTCGTCGAAGGCCGGTGAGGGTCGAGGTCCACATCTTCTTCCCGTTCCGCACGGAGATCGGTGAGGATCCGATCTCCCTCGACCTCCCTTCCGGGGCGGACGTCGCAGCGGCGGTGGCGGCGCTCGGGGAACGGTATCCCGTCTTGCGGGAGAGGATCTACGGACCCGATGGTCGGATCGGTCGCCACGTCTTGGCCCTCGTCAACGGGACGGCGGTCCAGTTCAAACAAGGGTTCGCGACCCCACTTTCTGACGGCGCCGTTCTCACCCTCCTCCCGCCCGTGGGCGGTGGGTAACCGGGGCCGCCCTCGTCCACGTCCCTGCCATGGGTTTGAAGGAGGTGCTCCATCGCCCTCGAGGATCCTCGTTGTGCCTCCGCACTTGGGGGCAAGGAGGAACCACGATGACAAGGCAGAAGAAGATCGTGCTGACGGGAGTCCTGGCACTCGTGGCCGGGCTCGCCACGGCGTTCGTGGTGCTCGGTCAGACCACGGATGTCCAGACAGCAGACGCAACGGCAACCCGACCCGACCTCTGGGCGAAGGTGGCCGCGAACCTCGGGATCACGAAGGATGCGCTCAGGGCCGCGTTCGACCAGGCGGAGATCGAGATGATCGATGCAGCGTTGGCGGCCGGGACCATCACCGAGGACCAGGCGAGAGAGATGAAGGCGAGGATCGAGACCCGGAGGGCGCTGGACGCGGTGCTCGATCAGGCAGTCGCCGATGGGAAGATCACCGAGGAGCAGCTGGACCTCCTGGGGGGGTGCGCCGGCCTTGGCCGCGCGAGAGAGGGAGGGTTCACGTCCCATGGCCGGGGAGGTGGGGGGCCGGGGCTCATGGGCCGCTAAGGAGGTCCCGTTTCCCCGAGCGACGGGGTGCGCCGAGCGCCCCGTCGCTCGGTTCTGCCTGTCCCCTCGCTGGCTGAGGTGAGAGGCCGTCGTTAGCGGTTGAGGTAGCGGTTGCGGGGCCCGTACAGGGCCGCGAGCTCGTCCACGGAGAACTCCCGTGCGCTGAAGTACACCGTGAGCTCGAACTCCGACTCCGCGCCGAAGAGTTCTGGACCCACCTTGATCGTGTACGTCCCTGGGGAGACAGCATGGGCTCCCGTGTACACATCGGTAAAGCTACCGGGACGGAACGTGACTCTTTTCCCCGCCGGGTCGTACAAGGTGGCACGAATCTGTTGCCCCCGCTCAAACACCAGCGACAGGGCGACGTAGCCCGGCGCGGTGATGTTCAGGTTGTAGGTGATGGTGTGGCAGCGGCCCAGGCTGAGATCGGAATCGCTGTTGCACGTGGCGAGGCGGCGGATCCGACCCCGCGCCTCGAAGATGACCGTGATGCTCGCCCCGGTCACGGCGGTTCCGGGGCCGATGGCCCCCGAGGTGCCATCGAGGGTCCACGATGCGTACATCGCCTCGGCGAGGGGGAGGTAGGTCGGGAAGAGGTCGGTGGGAGCGGTGAACGCCCATGAGTGGAACACCCTGTTGTCGGCCCCTGCCGCCACAACGCGCCATTGGCGGAACGTCTCCCCCTCATGGCTGAACTCGGCGACGTAGCCGGTCCCGGTGGGGTAACCGGTGGTGTCGATGCATACCAAGGAGCTTCCCGAGACGAGATCGCACTTGTAGGCGTTGAGGAGGTCCTGTGGGGTCTCGTAGCGGCCGCCCAGGAGGGTCGAGGCAAAACTCGCGATCGTGACCGTGGTGTAATAGGCATCCGTCCCTGCCTTGCCGGAGAGAAGGAGCGTGTAGTCGTTTTCTTTAGTCGCGACCCACTCCGCAGGATAGCGGATACAGTACCCATTCTCTTCCCAGCAGTACACCTGGTTGAGGTTGACCGTAGCTCCCGCGGTGAGGGCACAGCACATGACCATGCCCAGTATCGCCATCCACACCGACCTACCCATGGCACCTCCTTTGAGACAGTGCAGTATACACCTCGGCTGTGTGGTGAAGGTAGCCACCTTCGGACCACCGATCAGAGCCCAACCTCATCTTCACGGCTGCGCGCCGCGATCGGGGTTCACCTCGTCCGCGGTGCGGGGAGAGCGATGGGGAGATGCCTCGCCAAGAAGGAGGGCCGACCTCGGGCCGGCCCTCTATCCGTCCGTTCCGGGAGCCCTACACCTTCGGCGGGGGCGGGATGTGCCCCTGCTTCTGGAGGATCTCCACCTCGGCCCGCGCGTGACGGATCATCGTCTCGGCCTGCTTCCGGAGCTCGGCCTTCGGAAGGACCCGCCGCGCCACCCCCTGCTCGATCGCCTTCAGGCCCACCGCTACCGCCTCGTTCACGAACACGTCGAGGTCCATCATCGAGGGGACGATGTAGTCCTCGCGGAGGCCCTTCTCCTCAGCGTTCTTGGCGATCGCTTCCGCAGCGGCGATCGCCATTTCGTCGGTGATCGTCTTGGCGAATACGTCCAATGTGCCGCGGAAGATGGCGGGGAATCCCAATGAATTGTTGATCTGGTTCGGGAAATCCGAGCGGCCGGTGCCCACGATCCGCGCCCCCGCTTCCACCGCCTCCCAGGGCCAGATCTCGGGGATCGGGTTGGCGCACGCGAAGACGATGGGGTCCTTGGCCATCCGCTTCACCCACTCCGGCTTGATCGTCCCTGGGCCGGGCTTGGAGTAGCCGATGACCATGTCCATCCCTTCCATGGCCGTGGGGATGGCATCCTCGACCTTCGCGCACCGGCGGTTCTCGGCGTTCGTGCGGCCGACGATGTCCTTCGTGTACCTGAACAGGGTGTCGAAATCGGGGCGCTCACGGTGAACGATCCCGTTGATATCGGTCATCACCACGTTGCCGGGATTCACCCCCCACGCGATCAGCACGCGGAGGGTGGCGATCCCCGCCGCCCCCGCGCCGATCATGGCGATGCGGGCCTTGTGCTTGGGGATGCCCTTCAGCTTGAGGGCATTGATGACCCCAGCGACCGTCACCGCGGCCGTGCCCTGCTGATCGTCGTGCCACACTGGGATCTCCGTCTCCTCCCGCAGCCGATCGAGGATGTAGAAACACTTTGGACTTGCGAAGTCCTCGAGGTTGATCCCCCCGAACGCGGGGGCGATCCACTTCACGGCCTGGATGATTTCGTCGGCGTCCTTCGTGGCGAGCGTGATCGGGAACGCATCCACCCCGCCGAGGTACTTGAAGAGGAGCCCTTTCCCTTCCATCACCGGGAGCGCGGCGTGGGGGCCGATGTCGCCCAAGCCCAGCACCCGCGTGCCATCGGACACAACGGCGACCATGTTCCCCTTGTTCGTGTACTCGAATACCTTCTCCGGGGCTTCGGCGATTTCGCGGCAGGGCTGGGCGACGCCGGGCGTGTACCAGATCGCGAAGTCGTCGTAGCCGGTGATGGCGCACTTCACGCCCAGTCCGACCTTGCCCCGGTAGAAGGCATGCCAGGCCGGGGCCTTCCTCCCCGGCTCCTTCGCCTTGGCGAGCAGTTCCTCGACGTTCGGCTTGTTTTCCTTCATTCCCCCTCCCTAAACTATGAGCGGATCCGGGCGCGAATCCCCTTCATGTTCGCCTCGACCTGGACCGCGAGGTCCTTGTAGAGCGATTTGCCGTGGCTATCCATCGCCACGACGAGGGGCCCAAACCGCTCCACCTCCATGACCCAGATCGCCTCCGGCATCCCCAGTTCCTCGAGCCAGTGGACAGCCGCCACCCGCTTCACAGCCTTCGCCGCCAACGCCCCCGCCCCGCCGGTGAAGTGGGTGTACACCGCCCCGACCTCGCCGAGGGCGGCGAGGGTCTTGTCGCCCATCCCGCCCTTGCCGACGATGATCCGCGTCTTGAACTTGCGCAGGAAGTCGGCCTCGAAGAGCTCCATTCGGGCCGAGGTTGTGGGGCCGGCGGCGAGGATCTGCCACCTTCCCTCCACCTTCTGGGCCACTGGGCCGCAGTGGAACAGGGCCAATCCCTCCACCGGAAGCGGGCTCCCCCGCTCGAGCATCATCTTGTGGGCCTCGTCGCGGGCGGTGAACATCGTCCCCGAGACGTAGATCACGTCCCCGGCCCGGAGGGCACGGGCGTCCTTCTCCGAGATCGGCGTTGTGAGCACGCGATCCATCACGCCACCTCCATCCGTCCATCCGCGCGCACGCGCACGGTCGCGCGGCGGTGGGCCCAGCACTGGGTAACGATCCCCACCGGCAACGACGCGGGATGCCGGTGGGCGTATTCGGCGTGCACCGCCAACACGGTCGTCTTCCCCCCGAGCCCCATCGGCCCCACGCCGGACGCGTTGATGAGGTCCTCCAGCTCAGCCTCGAGCGCGGCCACTTCCGGCTCGGGGTGCCGCTGCCCGAGGGGGCGCAGGAGGGCCGTCTTCCCCAGCTTCAGGGCAAGATCAGCCCCGCCCCCGATCCCGACCCCGACCACGGTCGGCGGGCAGGGGAGGCCGCCGCAGCCCACCACATGCTCGACCACTGCCTCCTTGACCCCCTTCAGCCCGACGCCGGGGGCAAGCATCTTCAGGGCGCAGCAGTTCTCCGACCCCCCGCCCTTGGGGAGGATGTGGATCTCCGCTCCATCCCCGTCCGTCATCTCCCACGTCACGGCCGGGATGTAGCGGCCGGTGTTGTCACCGGGGTTCTTCCCGGTGAAGGGGTGGACCGTGTTGGGCCTGAGGGGAACCGCCTTCGTCGCCAGCCGCGCCGCCTCGGGGAGGGCGCCCACGAGGGCGGGGAGGTGGGGGAATCCCATCCCCAGTCTGACGAAGAACGTAATCGTCCCCGTATCTTGGCAGATCGGGACCATGCCCTCCCGAGCGATCCGCACGTTCTCCAGGATCGCCTCCAGCTGCACCCGGGCCGGTCCTGCCTCCCGGTCGCGGGCCGCCTCAAGCGCCCGCACGACATCGGGCGGAAGGATCGTCGCCGCCTTGCCGATCGCCAGAGCTAGCTCGTTGCCGAAGTTCACTTGTTCCCTCCCATCTCCGCCACCTTCGCCGCGTACATCTCGTGGTAGGTCGGTTTGTCTACGTCGACGAATTTGCCGACGAGGAACGGCTTCCCAGATACGATCTCCGCCTCCTTGGGGTCCGCCCCGTGGCGGATCACAGCGTGGTCTGCGTAGTAGCGCAGCTCGTCCAGGCCCTCCCCGATCCGGTTGCGGCGGCCGTAGTTCGTCGGGCACGGGGAGATGACCTCCACAAACGTGAACCCCTCGTGGGCCATCGCCTCCACGAGCCCCTTCTGGAGGCGGCGGCCGTCGAGCGTCGTCCACCGCGCGACATAGCTCGCCCCGGCCGAGGCGGCGAGGTGAACGAGGTTGAACGGGTGCTCGAAGTTGCCGAACGGGGTCGTCGTGGTCTTCCCGTCGAGGGGGGTGGTGGGCCCGCACTGGCCGCCCGTCATCCCGTAGTTGAAGTTGTTCACGCACACCACGGTCAGGTCGAGGTTGCGCCGCGCCGCATGGATGAGGTGGTTCCCGCCGATCGCGAACAGGTCCCCGTCGCCGGAGATCACGGCCACGTGGAGTTTGGGGTTGGCGAGCTTGAGGCCGGTGGCGAACGGGATCGCCCGGCCGTGGGTGGTATGGTACGCGTCCAATTTGAGGTAGCCGGCGATGCGGCCGGTACAGCCGATCCCCGACACGACCGCGACCTCGTCGGGATCCCACCCCAGCTCATCGAGGGCGTAAAGGAAGTTCCCGAGAACCGTTCCCAATCCGCACCCGGAGCACCAGATGTGGGGGATACGGTCCGTGCGGAGGTACTTCTCCATCGGGTGCCGGGCCCCGGGGACGATCTCGAAAGCGGGCTTCGTCTTCACCTGCATCGTGCCACCTCCTTGATCCCGGCGAGGACCTCCTCGGGGGTGTGGATCCGCCCCCCAGCGTGGGACACGCCCGCGAGAGGGACCTTGCCCCGGGTCGCCCGCTCCACCTCGCGGCTCATTTGCCCCAGGTTCAGCTCCACGACCGCGATCCCCCTCACCTGATCCGCAAGGGCCCGCACCCGCTCGTCGGGGAACGGCCACGCCGTGATGAGGCGCAGCATCCCCGCCTTGATCCCCTGCTGACGGGCCTGGGCGAGGGCTCCGTAGGCAACGCGGGCGGAGATCCCGTAGGACACGACCGCGACCTCGGCATCGTCGAGGCCCACTTCCTCGTAGAGCGTGTACTCCTCCCGGTAGCGGAGGACCTTCTCTGCGAGCCGACGCACGAGCCTGTCGTGGGCCTCGGCGGACATGTCCGGGTACCCTCGCTCGTCGTGGGTGAGGCCGGTGACGTGGACCCGGTACCCCTCGCCCGCGCACGCCATCGGGGGGACGAGGTCGGGATCGGGCTGGTAGGGGATGAACTCCTCCGGCGGGACCTGGGGCCGCCGCCGGGGGGCCAGGGGGACCTCGCCCGGGATCTCCACCCGCTCGTACATGTGCCCCACCACCTCGTCCGTCATGAGGAGCACCGGAACCCGGAACCGCTCGGAGAGGGCGAACGCGCGCACCGTGAGATCGAACGCCTCCTGGGGGGAGGCAGGGACGAGGGCGATGATCTCGTAGTGGCCGTGGGAGCCCCACCGCGCCTGCATCATGTCCCCTTGGCCAACGGCGGTGGGGAGGCCGGTCGAGGGCGCACCGCGCTGAACATCCACCACCACGCACGGGGTTTCGGTCATGATCGCCAGGCCCAGGTTCTCCATCATCAGCGAGAACCCGGGGCCGGAGGTGGCGGTCATCGCCTTGGCCCCGCCCCAAGCCGCTCCCACCACCGCCGCCATCGCCCCCAGCTCGTCCTCCATTTGGATGAACGCCCCGCCCACCCGCGGCAGGCGCCACGACAGGCGCTCCGCGATCTCGGACTGCGGCGTGATCGGGTAGGCCGCGAAGAACCGACACCCGGCGGCGATCGCCCCTTCCGCGATCGCCTCGTCGCCGTTCATGAAGTGAATCCCGGACAGGGTGGCCTTAGGCGGCATCCTTTACCTCCGCAGTTTCTTTCTCCGTCCAGATGGCAAAATCAGGGCACACGAGCTCGCAGAACCCGCACATCACACACGCATCGGGGTCCACCACCTCTGGGGGATGGTACCCCTTGGCGTTGAAGTGTTCCGATTGGGCGAGGACCTTCCGCGGACAGTACTCGATGCAGAACCCGCACCCCTTGCAGATGTCGTCGAGGACGTAGACGTGTCCCTTCGGTACCTTCCACCGCTTCGCCCCCTGCGTCATAGCAGGTCCACCATCCGCGACAGGGCCTTCTCGCCCCGGTACTCGGGGAGGAGCAGGGGCGCTTTCCGGTCCGCGGGGACGCCCGCCGACTGTAGTTGCTCCACGTACCGCCTGACGTGGGCGAGGGTAGGGGCGCCTAGGGTGGCTTTCTTGGCGTGCCCGGCGGCGGCGATCCCGGCCCTCCGGCCGAACACGTTGTAGTCGAGGAGCGAGTTCCCCATCAGCCGGTTCTTCCCGTGCACCCCGCCCTCGACCTCGCCCGCGGCAAATAGCCCGGGGATTCCCGTCCAACCGTGCTCGTCGATCACCACCCCCCCATTTTGATAGTGGAGGGTGGGGTAGACGAGGATCGGCTCCCGGGTCGGATCGATGTCGAACCGCACGTACATCCGGTGGATGGAGGACAGGGCCCGCTGGAACGTGCCCTTGCCGTGGATCATGTCCACCATCGGCGTGTCCAGCCACACCCCGACCATCCCCGTGGGGGTGGGAACCCCCAGCCCGCGGCCGCCCTTCTCCGGGGAGGCGCACTCGCGGATGAACGCCGCCGACTCCACGTCGCGCGGCTCCAAGGGGTGGACGAACACCTCCCCCAGCCGGTTCAGGGGTAAGGCGTCCATCCCCCGCACCTTCTCCGTGATGAGGAGCCCGACGAGCTGCTCCGGGTAAGCAGCGCCGGTGGGATGGTACTGCACGGCGTCGAGGTCTCGGAGCTTCGCCCCCGCCCGGTAGGCGAGGACGAGCCCATCGGCGGTGGCACCGTAGTGGTTCGTGGTCGGGAACCCCTGGATGTGCAGCCGGCCCCAGCCGCCGGTGGCGAGGACGACCGCCTTCGCCCGCACCACGGTGTACTCGCTCGTCTCGAGGTTCCACAGGACGGCGCCCACGACCTGGCCCTGGCCATCGGTGAGGAGCTCCACCGCCGGGGAGAACTCGAGCACTGGGATGCCGCGGCTTCGCGCCTCATCCCGCAACACGCGCATGATCTCGAGGCCCGTGTAGTCCTTCGCCGAGTGCATCCTCTTCCGGGACGTGCCCCCCCCGTGGATGGTGATCATCGTCCCGTCAGGCTCCTTGTCGTACATCACCCCAAGGTCTTCATGCCAGCGGATGACGCTCGGGGCATCCTCCACCAGGGCCCGTACGAGCTTGGGGTCGTTGGTGAAGTGCCCGCCCCCCAGGACGTCGAGGTAGTGGATCGCCGGCGAGTCGTTCGCCTTGTCCGCGGCCTGGATGCCGCCCTGGGCCATGATCGAGTTCGAGTCGCCGTGGCGGAGCTTGGTGGCGATGAGGATCCGCTCGGCGGGGATCCCGGACTGGTGAGCCCAGATCGCCGCCACCGTGCCCGCTCCCCCCCCGCCGATCACGAGGACGTCCACGTCGTGGTCCGGCTGCGAGACATCCACCGCCCGCGGGTCGAGGAGGGGGTACGCCTCGAGGAGGTCGGCGAGCTCATGGGGCACAGGTTCCCCCCACGATGCCCCCACCTTGAGCTTGCGCTTCCCCTCTGGCCGGTAGTCGGGGTGAAACCCCTTGAGGAGGGCCTCCTGCTCTTGAAGCGTGAGCCGCGGGGGCTTCGTGGCCATCCGTGCTGGCCGCGTCGCCTCCACGCGCTCGATGGACTCTTGGATCTCTTTGGGATAGGTGGCCACGCCTCCTCCTTAACTCTCGATCTCGCGGGCCTTGTAGGCCGCGACGAGGG
Source organism: Candidatus Bipolaricaulis anaerobius (assembly GCF_900465355.1). Classification (NCBI taxonomy): domain Bacteria; phylum Candidatus Bipolaricaulota; class Bipolaricaulia (SeqCode); order Bipolaricaulales (SeqCode); family Candidatus Bipolaricaulaceae; genus Bipolaricaulis (SeqCode); species Bipolaricaulis sanaerobius (SeqCode). Next base: position 315,729 of record NZ_LS483254.1, read on the forward strand.
CGTCCCTGCCAAGCGACAGGAGGGCGTCGAGGTCGGACTTGAACACCCCGGCGGCGATCTCCTGGACACGTTTCTGGACGTGCAGCGCCCGTGGGGTGAGGTAGGCCCCGTTGAGCCTCCGGGCGAGCTGCCACACGTGGTGGTGGGAGATCTCGGCCGGGCAACGCATCGTGCACAACCCGCACGATACGCAGTCGAACGTGAACTCCGCCACCTGGGGGATGTCGCCGCGCAGGGCCGCCTGGACGGCGTCCATCACCTCCAGCTTCTGCGGGCAGGCCTTGGTGCACGTGTTGCAGGCCACACAGCGGGCGAGCTCGGGGAACAAGGCGAGGAGGGTCTCCCCGCGGGGCTGGAGGTCGGTCAGCTGGTACGGCGGCCGCTCGGCGGGGGTGAAGGGGAGCTGGGCGATGTACATCCCGTCCTGAACCGGGGTCTGACAGGCGAGGTCGGCGTAGAGCCGGTAGTCGCCCCGCAGCCGGTACACCGTGGCGCACGCTCCGCAGTAGCCGCCCCGGCACCCGCACCCGCGGCCGAGGCGGTACCCGGCGTACTCCATCGCCTTCATGATCGTGAGGCCTTCCGGGACACGGTACCCCTTGCCCATGATGAACACCGTCACTTCATTCATCTCGCACCCCCAGAGGGAACAGGTTCGCCGGTTCGTCCGCCCCGAACGCCCACCCCAGCACCTGCCCGAGGTAGAGGACGGGGAGGGTCGGTGCCGCCGCGGGCCGGCGCTCGGCGAGGTTGAACTGGCACAGGGGGCAGGTCGTGACCACGAGGTCCGCCCCGCCGCCCCGCGCCGAGCGGAGGATCCTCCCCACCCTCTCGGTAACGATATCGGATCGGCCGACCGTGAGGTAGGCCCCGCAGCACTCCATGCGTTCCGGGAAGGGGACGGGCTCTCCGCCGAGGGCCTCCACGACGCGCTCCATGACCTCCGGCCGGTCCGGGTCGTCCACCGCGAACTCCCGCGGCCGGAGGAGGACGCACCCGTAATACGTGGCGACCTTGAGCCCGTTCAGGCTTCGCTTGACCTGGGAGGCGAGCTTTTCGTACCCCACCTCGTCGCGGAGGAGGGGGAGGAGGTGGACGACCTCGATTCCGCCCCGGAAATCCTCCTCCGTATCCAGGAACGCGTTGATCCGCGCCAGTCGCTCTTCCTCGCGCACGAATTGGGATGAACGTTTGAGCGTTCCGTAGCACATCGCGCACAGGGTGAGCACCCGTTTCTCTCCCATCCCCTGGACGCGGATGAGGTTCCGCACCGGCCCCACGTGGCGCATGAGGTCGTCCTGGGCGAGGGAGTACACCGTGCCGCAGCAGTTCCAGCGCGGGATCTCCGCGACCTCGTACCCCAGCGCGGCCAGCGCGTGGAGCGTCCCCGCCTCGTCGGGGCGGGCCTGGTCCTTCATCGCACATCCCGGGAAATAGGCGAGCTTCTTCATGGCGTGAGTTTCCTGTACGCGCCGACGAGGGCGATCTGGGGATAGGGCCGGTCCGGCACCACCGGCGCTGGGGTGATCCCCTTCCGCAGGGAGAGGAGGCGCAGCGCCTCCATCGTCTTGGCGATGTCCACGCCCTTCGGGCACCGCACCGCACATGCCAGGCACGAAGCGCACACCCACGGGGCGGAGAGACGGAGGGCCGCCTCGTCCCCGAGCTGAACCAGGCGCAGGACCTGGTTCGGGAGCGCGTCCATGTGATCGGCGAACGGGCATCCCGCGGAGCACTTCCCGCACTGGTAGCAGGCGTAGGGGTTCTCCCCCGATAGTTCCTCCACCCGCCGCGAAAACGGCGCCTCCAACCGATCCCGCGATAGGTTCAGTTCGCTAGCCATCGCTCCACCTCCGCCACCGCCCGCGGCACGGCCTGGGCCACCTGAGGGGAGAGCCCCCGCTGGAACGGGACCTTCTCCTCGACGCCGATCGCGAGGGCCCACGTCTCAGGGACGGGAAGGCCCACCGCCCGCAACGCGGCCAGCCCCTGCGCAAGGCCCAGACCGTGGAGCCAGGACCCGTGGTCCATCGTCCGTCCTCCGTCGTCCACCGAGAGCGGGATCAGGGCCACCTCCCCCACGGGGAGGGCCGGGCAGGCATCCACGACGAGGGCCCGCTCGAACCCGACGAGGGACTGGGCGAGGGGGAGCCCCCCGCGGATCGCCTCCCACACCTCGACCCCCGGCTGAGGGGGGACCCTCTCGACCACGGCCGGCCCCACGCCGTCGTCGGCGCGGTCCGGGTTCCCCAGCGCCACGATCACCTGGCGGCGCACGGCGCTAGCGGGAGATCCGGCGTTCAAGGCGCCCCTCCGCGTTGTAGATTTCGATGGCCAACGGCATCTCCCCGGGCAGGAAATGGGTCGCACAGGCGAGGCACGGATCGTAGGCGCGGAACGCCATCTCGATCCGGTTGAGGAGGACCTCGTCGAGGTCCTTCTTGCGCACCACGCCCTCCGCCATCCCCTTCACGGAGAGGCCGATCCCCGCTGCGTTGTGCGTTGTGGCCACGATGAGGTTCACCTCCGCGATCAGCCCCTGCTCGTCGAGGGCGTAGCGGTGGAACAGGGTCCCCCGCGCGGCCTCGACCACGCCCACCCCTGCCCCGGGTTCCCCGAGCTTCCCCCGGATCTCCGTTTCCGTGAGGCCCTTCTCCTCAGCGAGGGCAGCCGCGGCCTCCGCCGCCTGGACCATCTCCACAAGCCGCGCCCAGTGGTAGGCGAACGTGGCGTGGACCGGCTTCGCCCCGAAGAAATCGAGGAACCGCTCGTACTCCTCCTGGGCAAGGGGGGTCGCCATCCGCTCCGCGACGTTGAGGCGAGCGAGCGGCCCCACCCGGTAGATACCGGATCCCGCGCCGGCCTCAAACCCCGTCCACCCGGGCTCCTTCAGGTACGGGAACTTCACATACGTCCAGGGCTCGCTGCGCTCGGCGATCCTGTCCAGGGCCGCTGCCCCGTCGAGCCGGAACAGCTCCGTCCCGTCGGGGGACACGGCCCGCAGCTGGCCCCGACAGAAGCTCGGCGCAAGGTTGGGATCCACGAGGCCCAGGTAGTGGGTCGGGAGGTGGGCCTGGGGGAGGGCGAGGAGGGATTGGTAGCCCGGATCGGGGAGGACCTCCTCGTGGAAGAAGGTCACGAACGTCCGAGCGAGGGCGACCATCGCCGCGGTGTGGGAGCGGATCTCGTTCCGCTCATCGCCGGTGAGGGGGCGGGCCACGCCCCCGGGGAGGGCGAACACGGGGTGGATTGCGCGCCCACCGATGATCTCCAGGATCCTCTGGGCCCGCGCCCGCACCGTGACCACCTCCCGCCCAAGCTCGGGGAACGCCTCGAGCACGCCGAGCACGTTCCGGTTCGCCTTCGGGGTGTCCGCCGGAAGCAGCAGGTCCGGCCCGCCGAGGAACACGAGGTGGAGGAGGTGGTCGGCGAAGATGTACGTGTTGTAGAAGAGCTCCCGTTGGATCCACGCCGGCGCGGGGACCGCGGCGTTGTAGGCAGCATCGAGGGCCCGGGCGGAGGCGAGGTGGTGGGCCTCCGGGCACACCCCGCAGATCCGCTCCGTGATCTGGGGCATCTCCTCTCCCGGGCGGCCGCAGCAGAACGCCTCGAACCCCCGCAGCTCGGGGACCTGGAGCACGGCGCCCTTGAGGCCACCCGCCTCGTCGAGGTAGAGGAGGATCTTCCCGTGTCCCTCGAGGCGTGTGATGGGATCGATCGTGAGCTTCTTCAACCGCTCCTCCTCTTCGTTGTCGCGACGTAGGAAGGGAGAGAGTACTTGTAGAGCGTCCCCAATGGGTCAACGAGGGAGTCGAGGACCGCGTCCTCGGCGGCGAACGACGCCTCGCCCTCGTCCCCTGCCCGCACGAGCGAGGCGAGGGTGGAGATCATCGCCAGCCCGGGGTCGCCGGCGCGGGGGGTCGGACCGAGGCACCCCGTGCACGGCATCCCCGCCTTCGGGCACGCTGCCCCGCATCCCCCGCGGGTCACCGGCCCCAGGCAGATCATCCCCTGGTCGAGGAGGCAGGCCTCCGGATCCGGGACGAGCTCGTGGGGGCGGACGATCTTGGCAAGCACCCGGTCCTCCCAGGTGCGGGGGCACTCCTCACAAAGGGCCTTGTCGTGGGCGAACACGTGGCCCGCCGGGGGGGGCTCGCCGGAGAGGAGGGCATCGAACAGGAGCCCGATCAGCGCGGGGGGCGGAGGGCATCCGGGGACGACGTAGTCCACCGTGACCTCGGCAGAGAGGGGCTGCGCCTGCGGGAGGAGCTTGGGGGGGGCATCCTCCGCCTCTCCTCCCGGCGGGGGGGCGATCGCAAAACCGTCCCCGTAGACCCGGCGCAGGGTCTCCTCGCGGGAGACGAGGTTGGCGAGCCCCGGCACCCCCCCGAGATGGGCGCACGCCCCGAACGCGACCACGAGCTGTGATTTCTCGCGGAGGAGGTGGACCATCTCCACGTTCTCCTCCGTGCGCAGGGTGCCGTTGATGAGGGTCGCGGCGAGGGAACGGGGGGCGAACGCCTCCACGTCGGCGCGCTTCGCGTCCACGAGGGCGGGCCAGAACGCGATCTCCACCTTGGCGAGTACGTCGAGGAGGGGGGCGCCGAGTTCGAGGAACGACACATCGCACCCCCCGCATCCCCCTGTCCAGTACACGGCGATCTTCGGCTTGCCGACCATCGTCAACCCTTCCTCCGGGACGGGACCGGGGGTGCGGCGGATGGAGCCGCTTCCACGGAGTCCGTCCGTGGCCCCAGCGCCCGCAGTTCCTCCACGAACTCGCGCATCAGCCGGGCGAACTTCGCCCCCTCGGTGGCCGATACCCATTCCAGCCGCACCCGCTCCGGCTCGATCCCCAGCTCGGACAGCATCCGCTTCAGGAGGTGAACCCGGCGGCGGGCCTTGTAGTTCCCGGATACGTAGTGGCAATCCCCGGGGTGGCAGCCTCCGATGAAGACCCCGTCGGCTCCCGACCGAAACGCCTCCATCACCCACTGCGGCTCGACCCGCCCCGAGCAGTTGACCCGGATCGCCACCGCGTTCGGGGGGTAGCGGAGGCGGCTCGTGCCCGCGAGGTCGGCACCTGCTCCGGCACACCACCGGCACAGGAAGGCCACGATCCGCGGCTCGAACTGGGCCTCAGCCACCGGCCACCTCCACCGCCTCGGCCAGGGCCGCTCGGATCATCCTCTCCACCTGGAGATCGGTGTGGTTCCGCATCGTCATCGCCCCGGACGGGCAGGCGGCGACGCACGTGCCGCACCCCTCGCAGAGGAGCTCGTTCACGTGGGCCACGTCGCCGGGGGTGATCGCCCCGTACGGGCACTGGGGGACGCAGATGGAGCACCCCGAGCAGAGGTCCTCGTTCACCTCCGCCACCTCCGGGGAGTGGGTGAGGACGGGTGCGGACAGGATGGCGATCGCCTTCGCCGCCGCCCCCGAGCCCTGGGCCACCGCCTCCGGGATGTCCTTCGGGCCGTGGGCCGCGCCGGCGAGGAAGATCCCCGCGGTGAGGGCCTCGAGCGGCCGGAGCTTGGGGTGGGCCTCCTTGAGGAACCCCTCCCCCCCGCAGGCGATGCGGAGCTTGCGCGCGAGCTCCCCCGTTCCCGCGGACGGGACCATCGCCTGGGCGAGCACGACGAGGTCAGCGGCCACCTCGACCCTCTTCCCGGTGAGGGTATCCACCCCCCACACCACGACCTTATCCCCGTCCCGGAACACCTTGGCCACCTTGCCCCGCAGGTAGAGGATCCGCTCGTCCTCCATTGCCCGGACCACGAACTCCTCGTAGTCCTTTCCCCCGGCGCGGATGTCGATGTAGAACACGTACGCCTTCCCATCGTGCACGTTGTGGCGGTACAGGAGGGCGTGTTTGGCGGTGTACATGCAGCAGATCTTCGAGCAGTACGACTTGTGGAGCTCGGGATCGCGGGACCCGGAGCACTGGACGAACACGACCTCCATGGGGACCTTCCCATCGGACGGGCGGCGCACCTCGCCCTTCGTCGGCCCGCCCGCGGACAGAATCCGCTCGAACTCCAGCCCATCGATCACGTCAGGCACAGTGCCGTAGCCGTACTCGGCCATCCTCTCCTTTTCGTAGAGGTCGTAGCCGGTGGCGACGACGATCGCCCCCACGTCCTCCTCGATCCTCTCCTCCGGCATGTCGTAGTCGATCGCCCCCGCGGTGCACACCTTGGCGCACTCGCTGCAGCGGAGGGGGTTCAGCCCGAGGCAGCTTCCTTCGTCGAGGGTGTAGGAGGAGGGGACGGCCTGGGGGAACGGGACGTAGATCGCCGCCCGCTCCGAGAGCCCCCGGTCGAACTCGCTGGGGACGCGGATCGGGCAGGCCTTGGCGCAGTCCCCACACAGGTTGCACTTGTCGGGGTCCACGTAGGTCGGCCTCTTGCGGATCACGACGTGGTAGTTCCCGAGGTACCCCGTGACCTCCGCCACTTCGGAGTAGGTGAGGAGGCGGATCCGCGGGTGGCGGGAGGCCTCGACCATCTTCGGGGTGAGGATGCACTGCGAGCAGTCGAGGGTGGGGAACGTCTCCGAGAGCTGCGCCATCCGCCCCCCGATCGAGGGGGTGCGCTCGACGAGGAGGACCTCGAACCCAGCGTCGGCGATATCGAGCGCGGCCTGGATCCCGCTGATCCCGCCGCCGATGACGAGGCACTTGGCGGCATGGCCGACCTCGATCGGGGACAGGGGGTGGTTCCCCTTCACCTTCTCCACCATCGCCCGCGCGATGCGGATCGCCTTGTCCGTGGTCTCCGGTCCCTCGTGGACCCACGAGCACCCCTCGCGGATGTTCGCGATTTCGAGGAGGTATGGGTTGAGCCCCGCCTCCTCCGCCGCGCGGCGGAACGTGGTTTCGTGCATCGAGGGCGAGCAGGCGGCGACCACAACGCCGGTGAGGCGGTGGTCCCCGATCGCCTTCTTGATCATGTCCTGGCCGGGGTCGGAGCACATGTACTCATGGCGGGCGGCGTAGACGACGCCGGGGTAGTGGGCGATCGCCTCCACAACCCGTTCCACGTCCACCGTCGCCGCGATGTTCTTCCCGCAGTGGCAGACGAAGACCCCGATCCGCGGTCCGCTGCCCCCTGACCGGTGGCCGGCCTCGGGGCCGGGATTGCGGTTCGCGGGTGACGGCTCACGGCTCACGGTAGTGCTCCTTCACGTACGCGTACCCGGCCTCGAACGCCTTCTCGTTGAGGCCGCGGGTGTGGGGGGGGACGGCGGCAAGGACCGCCTTGAGAAGGGCATCCTTCGATACCGTCGGCACGGCAGCGGCGAGGGCGCCCAGGATGACCACGTTCGCCACGATCTTCCTCCCCAACCCTTCCGCGATCCGCGTGGCGGGGACGAGGAGGAGCCGCACGTCTGGGCGCGGCTCGTGCTCGACGAGGTCTTCGTCGAGGATGAGCGTGCCCCCGGGTCGGAGGTCGTGGCTGTACGTAGCATAGGCCTCCTGGGACATGATCACCGCCACGTCGGGGGTGCTGACCACCGGGTAATCCACTGCCGTGTCGGCCACCACGACCTCGGCGGCGCACGCCCCGCCACGGGCCTCCGGGCCGTAGGACTGGGTGAGGACGGCGTGTTTGCCATCGAAGAGGACCGCTCCCTGTCCCGCGATGCGGCCGGCGGAGATGATGCCCTGCCCGCCGAACCCGGCGAACCGGATTTCCTGACGCATGGTTTGTCCAAGGGTACCCCGCACGCACGGTCCTCACCATGACGGAGATCAGTCCGCAGGATGATCGTGGGCATCCGTTGGGGCGAGAGGGCCGTACCCCGCCCGTTGCCCTTGTGGGGAATGGTGGGGTAGGATCGGTCCACCACCGAAGGAGGGGCATGTGCAGACCTACGTGCTTCTGAGCCGACTCACCGACGAAGGGGCGAAGACGATCACGGAGAAGCCGGAGCGGATCCTCGAGGTCAACCGGGAGATCGAAGCCCTCGGGGCGAAGGTCATCCACCAGTACGCCGCGCTCGGGCGGTACGACTTCGTGACGATCATCGAGGCCACGGGGGCGATGGCCGTCGCCCGTGTGGCGGTGGCAATGGGGGCGCGCGGTACGGTGAAGATCGAAACGCTGAGCGCCCTTCCCATCGACGATTTCGTCGCCAGGATTCAGCAGAAGTAGGATCCGTGGTGACGATGAAGCGTGGCCTGGGGCTCGTCCTGTGCGCCGTGTGGGCGGTGGCGGGAACGGGTGGGGCATCCCTCAGCTGGTTGTGGGAGGTGGAGGCGGCCTGCCCGTGCTCCGCGACCGGGGGGACGGTCGTACAGTTTCAGGTCCCGGAGGGGTCCCCGACCACGGTCTCCCTCTCCGTGTCCGCCACCCCACCGCGGATGGTCTCCCTCGCGCCCCTTGCCCTCCTGGGCGGGGGGGCACCCGCCTCGTCCGGTTGGGGCACGGCGACCACGGTCTACACGTTCACTCCGCCCCCCGGGAGCGCGGGGCGTGAGGTGGAGATCGTGTACCGGGCCGCGGCGGATGGGGTGGCGCCCGTGGACCTGCGGATCACGGTCAGAATCGGTCCGCCGAACCCATCCTGTACCCTTCCGCCACCTTCCCCGGCCACATCCCCTCCTACCGCCCGGCTGTACTGGGAGGCGGGCCGACCGATCACGTGGGCCGACTTCTGGGGGGAGCCTCCTCCCGACCGTGATCCGCAGGCGGCGGCGGGGATTGCCCTCGCCCTCGAGTACAGCCTCACCCTGGCCACGGGACGGGAAGGGGCGGTCTGGCAGGCCCGCATCGCGAGCTCGACCGTCACGGCCGCGATGGAACGGGACCGGTCGTGGGCCCTTTCGGGCCGGCGGACCGCGGCTGGGCTCAGCCACGAGCAGAGGCACTTCGACCTCGCCGAGGCCTACCGCCGCCTCCTCGCCGCGCAGCTCCCGGGGATCGTGGGGACCGGCACCACCGAGGCCGATGCCCACCGGGACCTGCTTTCCCAGGCCGCGGCCGCGTTCCGGGATGTGAACGACCGCCACGCTTCGCTCCAGGCCCAGTACGACCGCGAGACGGACCACGGCCGCGACGACCTGCGGCAGGGGGAGTGGGAGCGGAGGATCGCGGCGTGGCTCCTTGCCCCCTCCTCCCTCCCCTAGCCCCCGGCGGCCTTGGTCAGGTTGTCCTCGATGCACCACCCGGTGTAGCCCGCGTCGAACTCCACCCGCCACCACACCCACTCCCCCGCCCTCTCCGGGCCGCCGATGACCTTCCCCTCCACCCCGGCGGGGGCCGAATCGCGGTAGTTGACGTGGGTCACTGGGGCGTTCTCCGTCCCCGGTCCCGTCCGGACGCGGACCGCGCTCGTGACCCGCACCCGGTCTCCCACCTTGAACTTCGTGGAGGCCACCGCCGGGAGGCCGACGATGAGCGGGCTCGGCTCCGCTGGGGCCTGGGTATAGGTCGTGTTCGCGTCCTTGCCCACGATGAACTGGATCGTGTACGTCCCCGGCGAGGTCACGATGAACTCCCACACCGCGGTGCCCTGCTTCCCCGCCGCCACGGTCACGTCCTTGGCGGGCAGGGTCACCGGCACGTTCGCGCTGTCCTTCACGAGTGCGCGGACGAAGAAGGTCCCCGTTCGGTTCCCCGTGTTGGTGAACGTGACGCTCAACGGGACGGTCTTCCCTGCCTCGACCTGTACTGGATTGCTCGGGCTGTAGGCGTCGATCTTCGCCGTCACCCGCCCGCACCCGGCCAGGGCGGCGACGAGGAGCCCACACGCCGCCACCGGCACCAGAACCTTGACCCATCTCTTCGTATGCTGACCCACGGTACCCTCCAGCGCAGCGAACTGTGATCTGCATTACACGGTAGCCGGTGGTTCCCTTCGGCCAAGGTCAGAGGTGACGTGAGGAAGTTCCCCGTGTCTCCCCCCCGAGCGCATGGCGGCCCGCCCGGGGCGCGGCTACCATCGTGGGTACGGCCGGCGAAGGCTCGGGAAGCGTTTCCTCACTATGGACAAGCTCATCATCCGCGGCGCTCGGGAGCACAACCTGAAGGGGATCGACGTCGAGATCCCCCGGGATCGCCTCGTCGTCATCACGGGGATCTCCGGGTCGGGGAAGTCCTCGCTCGCATTCGACACGATCTACGCTGAAGGGCAGCGCCGCTACGTGGAGTCGCTCTCCGCCTACGCCCGCCAGTTCCTCGGACTGATGCAGAAGCCGGACGTGGACTTCATCGAGGGGCTGTCGCCCGCGATCGCGATTGACCAGAAGTCCCGCTCCCACAACCCCCGCTCCACCGTGGGCACGGTGACGGAGATCCACGACTACCTGCGGCTCCTGTTCGCCCGGATCGGCCACCCCCACTGCCCGCAGTGCGGGCAGCCGATCGAACGCCAGACGGCGCAGCAGATCACGGACCAGGTGATGGCCCTTCCTGAGGGGACCGCGGTTCAGATCATGGCCCCCGTGATCCAGGGCCGCAAAGGGGAGTACAAGAACCTGTTCGACGACCTGAAACGGGAGGGGTTCGTGCGGGTGCGGGTGGACGGGGCCCTGCGCACCCTCTACGAGCAAATCGAACTCGACCGCAACAAGCGCCACAACGTGGAGATCGTCCTCGACCGGATCAAGGTCACGGACAAGAAGCGTAGCCGGATCGGGGATTCGATCGAGACCGCCCTCCGCTACGGGCAGGGGCTAGCGATCGTGGAGGTGGTTGGGCAGGGGGAGCGCCTGTACTCGGAACACTTCGCGTGCACGACGTGCGGGGTGAGCCTGCCGGAGATCGAGCCCCGGCTGTTCTCGTTCAACTCGCCGTTCGGGGCCTGCCCGACCTGCGACGGCCTCGGGGTGCGGATGGTGGTGGACCCCGACCTCGTCATCGATCCCCGCCGCTCGCTCCGCGAGGGAGGGCTCCTCCCCTGGGCGAGCACCAAGTCCCGCTGGATCGCGGCGCTCCTCGATGGGGTGTGCCGCGCCTACGCGATCGACCCCAACCGACCCCTGGGGCAGCTCCCCCCGGCGAAGCTCCACGTCCTCCTCTATGGGACTGACGGGGAGCCGGTGGAGTTCACCTACACCACGACCTACGGCCGGACCCGCGTCTACCAGCGGCCGTTCGAGGGGCTGATCCCAACTCTGGAGCGTAACTACCGGGAGGCGACGTCCGAGGAAGCGCGGGAGGGCATCGAACAGTACTTGTCCGCCCTCCCGTGCGAGGTGTGCCGCGGGGCGCGGCTGCGGCCGGAGGCGCTCGCGGTGACGGTGGGGGGGAAGAGCCTGTGGGACGTGACCCGCCTCCCGGTGCGCGAAGCGCTCGCGTTCTTCACCTCGCTTGAGCTGACCGAGCGGGAGCAGCTGATCGCCCACCAGATCCTGAAGGAGGTCCGATCTCGCCTCCAGTTCATGGTGGACGTGGGGTTGGACTACCTCACCCTGGACCGGTCGGCGGGGACCCTCGCCGGGGGGGAGGCGCAGCGGATCCGGCTCGCCACCCAGATCGGCTCCCAGCTCACCGGCGTCCTGTACGTGCTCGATGAGCCCTCGGTGGGGCTCCACGCCCGGGATAACCGGAAGCTCCTCTCCACCCTGAAGCGGCTGCGGGACCTGGGGAACACGGTCCTCGTTGTCGAACACGATGAGGAGACGATGCGCGAGGCGGACTACCTCGTCGACCTCGGCCCGGGGGCGGGCATCCACGGCGGGTACGTCGTCGCCACCGGGACCCCGGACGAGGTCGCGGCCGAGCCCCGTTCCCTCACCGGCCAGTACCTGGCGGGGACGCGGCGGATCCCGATTCCGTCCGCGCGGAGGAGGGCGGATGGTCGGTGGCTCGTCGTGCGGGGGGCACGGGAGCACAACCTGAAGGGGATCGACGTCCGCTTCCCCGTGGGGCTGTTCACGTGCATCACCGGCGTCTCCGGGTCGGGGAAGTCCACCCTCGCTGAGGAGATCCTGTACCGAGGCCTCGCCTGGCGGTTGGGGTATATGGTGGGGAAACCGGGGCTTCATGACGGAATCGAGGGGGCCCAGTACTTCGACAAGGCGATCGAGATCGATCAGTCACCGATCGGGCGCACCCCGCGCTCGAACCCGGCCACGTACACCAAGGCGTTCGACCCGATCCGGGAAATGTTCGCTGCCACCCCCGAGGCGCGGATGAGGGGGTATGAGCCGGGACGGTTCTCGTTCAACGTGCGGGGAGGACGGTGCGAGGCCTGTCAGGGCCAGGGGAAGGTGAAGATCGAGATGCACTTCCTCCCCGATGTGTACGTGCCGTGCGAGGTGTGCCACGGCACGCGCTACAACACGGAGACCCTCGCCGTGCGCTACAAGGGGCGGACGATCGCGGAGGTCCTGGAGATGACGGTCGAGGAGGCCCTCGGGTTCTTCTCCCCCATCCCCCCGATCCGGGAGAAGCTCCAGACCCTGTACGATGTCGGCCTCGGCTACATCAAGCTCGGCCAGCCGGCGACCGAGCTCTCGGGGGGGGAGGCGCAGCGGGTGAAGCTCGCCCGGGAGCTGGCCCGCCGGGCCACGGGGCGCACCCTGTACGTCCTCGACGAGCCGACGACCGGCCTCCACCCCGAGGACGTGCGGAAGCTCCTCTCCGTCCTCCACCGGCTGGTGGATGTGGGGAACACGGTGGTCGTGATCGAGCACAACCTCGATGTGGTGAAGACTGCGGACTGGATCATTGACCTCGGCCCGGAGGGAGGGGAGGAAGGGGGCCGCGTGATCGCGGAGGGGCCGCCGGAAGCGGTGGTGGGGGTCCCCGCCTCGTACACAGGCCAGTTCCTGCGCGGGAGCCTCGCGCTTTCGGAGGTGGCATGACCGGGGTCTGGGTTGCGGTCGGGTTCCTTGCGGTGATGGTGCTGGCGTTGGCCGTGATCCTCATCCGACGGCGGCCGGGTTCGGACCTCGCCCGCGAGCTTCCCACCCTCCGGGAGTCCACGCGGCTCCTCTCCGATCAGGTGAGCCAGCTCGCGCAGCTCGTGACGACCCAGCTGGGGACGCTCTCCTCCCAGGTCTCCGATCAGCTCGCGAGCACGGCCCAGCTCCTCCAGAGGCAGGAAGGGACCCTTGGCGAGCGGTTGACCGCGGTCCAGGGGGTGGTGGCCGACGTGCGGGAGAGGCTGGGAGGCCTCACCGAGACCGGCCGCCGCCTCACCGAGCTCGCCCAGGACCTCGCCTCCCTCCAGGAGATCCTCCGCGCCCCCAAGGCGCGGGGCGCGATCGGGGAGTGGCTCCTCGGCGATCTCCTCGCGGAGGTGCTCCCCCACGATCGGTACCGGGAACAGTACCGGTTCAGCACCGGGGAGGTGGTGGACGCCGCCATCTTCCTCGAGGGGACGATCGTCCCGGTGGACGCGAAGTTCCCCCTCTCCGGGTTCGAGCGCCTCCTCTCTGCGGCCACGGATGAGGAACGAAAGAAGCACAAGCGGGCCCTCGTGCGCGATGCTCAGAGGCACGCCGACGGGATCGCCGAGAAGTACATCCGGCCCGAGGAGGGGACGGCCGACTTCGCCCTCATGTACGTCCCCGCGGAGGGGGTGTACCACGAGCTCCTCATCCCGGAGGGGGATCTCGACTTCCTCGCTTGGGCGATGGGGAAGCGGGTCGTCCCCTGTTCCCCGAACTCGTTCTATTCCTACCTCCGATCCGTGGCGATGGGGTTGCGGGGGATGGCCCTGGCGCGCAACGTGCAAGAGGTGTTCGGCGAGCTGCGGGCGGTGGAGGGGTTGATGGAGAAGATGGAGGGAGAGATGCAGACCCTCGGCACCCACCTCCGCAACGCGCGGGGGAAACACGAGGAGATCGAGAAACTGGTCGGCGACATCCAACAACGGCTGACCAAGCTTGCTCGGCAGGAGGGTGAGGGATGAACGGCGTGTACGGGCGGTACCTGGATGTGGATCTCACGCAGGAGGCGCTCCGGGAACGGGAGATCCCACCCCGGTGGTACGAGCTCCACCTCGGCGGGAGGGGGATCGCGGCGCGGCTCCTCCTCGATCTCGTTCCCCCCGGGACGGACGCGCTGGCCCCGGAGAACGCCGTCATCTGGGCGACCGGTCCATTCCAGGGGACGGGGCTCGCTGGCGCGGGCCGGCACGTCGTGATGGCCGTATCCCCCAAGACGGGGTCCATCGCCGATTCCTATGTCGGCGGCTACGTCGGCCACGAGCTCGGGCGGTCCGGCTATGACGGGATCATCGTCCGCGGCCAGGCCAGGGAGCCGGTGTACCTCCTCCTCGCCGCGGGACGGGCCGAGCTCCGCGCTGCGGCCGACCTGTGGGGGAGGATGACCGGTGACGTGGACGCGATCCTCAAGGGAAGGCACCCTGGTGTGCACGTGGCCGCGATCGGCCCCGCCGGGGAAAAGCTCGCCACCCAGGCGTGCATCATCCATGACGCGAACCGGGCCGCGGGCCGGCCGGGGTTGGGGGCGGTGCTCGGATCCAAACGCCTCAAGGCGATCGCGGTCCAGGGACACCTGGAGAAACCGCTGGCAGACCCGGCCGGGTTCGCCCGGGCGCAGGCCGCGTTCGCCCACGACCTCATGGACGAGGGGACGCAGCGGTTCGGGGAGCTCGGCACAGCCCGCGGGCTGGCGTGGCTCTCCGCGATGGGGATCCTCCCCACGAGGAACTTTCAGGAGGGCACGTTCGATCGCGCGGCCGAGATCGGGGGGGAGAGGATGGCGGAGACGATCCTCATCGGCCGCGAGACCTGCGCCGGGTGCCCGGTGCGCTGTAAGCGCGTGGTGAAGACCACGTTTGGGGGGAGGGAGGTCCAGCCCGGGTACGGGGGGCCGGAGTACGAAACCCTCGCTGCGCTGGGGTCCCTCTGCCTGTGCGCCGACCTCGCGGCGATCGCGCTTTCAAATCAACTCTGCAACGCGTATGGCATGGACACGATCTCGGTCGGGGTCGCCATCGCCACCCTCATGGAGGCCTCCGAGAAGGGGCTCATCGCGGAACGCATCCCGTGGGGCGATGGGGGGGCGATCGTGGCCTGGGTGGAGAGGATCGGGCGCCGGGAGGGGCTAGGGGACGCGATCGCCGCCGGACTCGACCGCTGGGCCCGTGAGGTCGGGGCCGGGTTCGCGGCCCTGGTGAAGGGGGTTGAGGTGCCGATGCACGAGCCGCGGGGCAAGGTCGGCCTCGGGCTCTCCTACGCCCTGAGCCCGCGCGGGGCGACCCACATGGAGGGGATGCACGATACGATGCTCGAGACCGACTCCCCCACCCCGGAGCTGGGGATCACGGAGCGGATGGATCGGTTCGCCCTCCGCGGGAAGGCGCGGGTCGTGGCCACGTACGAGGACCTGCGGTCGTTCGTGAACTCGCTTGTCCTGTGCTCGTTCGTGACGCAG